>JAZOST010000016.1:0-3467 GCA_045657285.1 Christensenellaceae bacterium | reverse complement strand
ACCGCAAGTAGGACAAGTATAAACTTCGCCTGCAATGTAGCCGTGGTCGGCACATACCGAATAGGTGGGCGACATAGTGTAGTAAGGAAGTTTGTAATTTTCAGCAATCTTCTTAACTAAATTTGCAGCCGCTTTCCAGTCAGGAAGTTTTTGACCAAGGAACGCGTGGAATACCGTACCAGAAGTATAAAGCGTTTGAAGTTCATCTTGAATATCAAGTGCAGTGAAAATATCTTCGGTATAGCCAACGGGAAGGTGTGAACTGTTGGTGTAGTAAGGCGTATTTTCGCTATCAGATGCAGTAATAATGTCTGGATAGTGCTTCAAGTCGTGTTTAGCAAGACGGAAAGAAGTTGATTCCGCAGGGGTTGCTTCAAGGTTATAAAGGTCGCCGTAAAGTTCTTGGTAATCAGAAAGTTTATTTCTCATAAAGTTAAGAACTTGTTTAGTGAATTCTTGAGCGTCTTTATTAGTTAAATCTTTACCTATCCATTTAGCGTTTAAGCACGCTTCGTTCATACCAACTAGACCGATAGTTGAGAAGTGGTTGTTAAACGTTCCAAGATATCTCTTGGTATATGGATATAAGCCTGCTTCCAAAAGTCTAGAGATAGTTTCTCTCTTAACTTTAAGTGACCTTGCAGAAATATCCATAAGACGGGTAAGTCTATCGTAGAATTCTTCTTCAGTTTGAGATAAATAAGCAATTCTAGGCATATTGATAGTTACAACGCCAACTGAACCAGTGCTTTCGCCACTACCGAAGAAACCACCTGATTTTTTGCGGAGTTCCCTTAAATCTAGACGGAGACGACAACACATTGAACGAACGTCAGAAGGTTCCATATCGCTGTTGATATAGTTACTAAAGTACGGAGTGCCGTATTTAGCAGTCATTTCAAATAAAAGTTTGTTATTTTCAGTTTCAGACCAGTCAAAGTCGCTAGTAATTGAATAGGTAGGAATAGGATATTGGAATCCCCTGCCGTTAGCGTCGCCTTCAATCATAATTTCAATAAACGCTTTGTTTACCATAGCCATTTCTTTAGCACAATCTTTGTACTTGAAGTCCATTTCCTTACCGCCAACGATAGCGTTCATTTCAGCAAGGTCGTTAGGAACTACCCAGTCAAGAGTAATGTTGGTAAACGGTGCTTGAGTACCCCATCTAGACGGAGTATTTACGCCGTAAATAAACGATTGAATACATTGCTTAACTTCTTTATAAGTAAGGTTATCAACCTTAACGAAAGGTGCAAGATAGGTGTCAAAAGATGAGAACGCTTGTGCACCAGCCCATTCGTTTTGCATAATACCAAGGAAGTTTACCATTTGGTTACAAAGGGTTGATAAGTGACCTGCGGGCGAAGAAGTAATTTTACCAACAACACCGCCAAGACCTTCTTTAATGAGTTGTTTAAGTGACCAACCTGCGCAGTAACCGGTAAGCATAGAAAGGTCGTGAATATGAATATCAGCATTTCTGTGTGCTTCGCCGATTTCGTCATCATAAACTTCAGATAGCCAGTAGTTTGCAGTAACAGCGCCAGAGTTAGAAAGAATTAAACCACCAACCGAATATGTTACGGTAGAGTTTTCTTTAACACGCCAGTCTGAAACTTTAAGATAGTCGTCAATAATTTTCTTGTAGTCAACAAGCGTACCTTTGATGTTACGAACTTTTTCGTGTTGTTTACGATAAAGAATATAACTTTTAGCAACGTCAACAAAGCCTGCTTGAATAAGTACAACTTCTACGCTGTCTTGAATATCTTCAACGGCAACTACGTTGTCTTTAATTTTCTTTGAAAAGTCTGCAGCAACGCGAAGGGTAAGTAAGTTTATAATGTCTGCAGTGTAATTTACCTTGTTTGCATTAAACGCTTTGGTAAGAGCAGTAGAAATTTTTGTCATATCAAATTCTACTAATCCACCGTCTCTTTTCTTAACTTGATACATATTTCATCCTCCGTTATAAATTTTTGTGATATGTTTTGCTTTATCACTATACCATATCCTATTTCCTTTGTCAATAGATAAATTCCATATTTTGTGAAAATTTTTCAAAAAAACCACAATATATAGTATTTGACTGATTTTGAAAGCAAATAGCAAAAAAAAGCAAAAAGCGTGCAAAGTCGGTAATTTTTTTAAAAAAGAAAGAAAAATGCATAAACGTATTGAAATTTTAATTATTTTATAATATAATACTACGAAAATAGTTTTATGGAGCAAAAAATGTTTAATTTTAGTTTTGAATTACCTTTAATGATAAGCCTTTTATTTTCAGTTGTTTTAGGGTTTATTATAGGTTTAGAGAGAAAAATTCGTTTTAAGGAAGCAGGTATTAGAACACACTCAATAGTGTGTATAGGTTCTTGCCTTATGATGCTCGTATCAAAATACGCATTTGGCGAAAATGCTGATACCGCTAGGGTTGCTGCGCAAATTGTGTCTGGCGTAGGTTTCCTAGGCGCAGGTATGATTGTATATCGCCAACAAGAGGTTCGCGGTCTAACAACCGCTGCAGGCGTTTGGGCAACTGCGGGCGTTGGTATGGCTTGTGGTGGTGGGCTTTATATTCTTGCCGTAGGCGCAACCGCCGTTTTAGTATCTTTTCAATGCTTATTACACGCAAACGTTCCACTTTTCCATCAAAAAAGATTATTCTCTATTAAAATAGAGTTTATTCAAAAAGAAGAATCAAACGAGAAAATTAAAAAGATTTTCGGCATTACTAGATTTAAACACTTACATTTAGTAAGAAAAGAAGACGGCGTTTATTATAGTGCCACTATTGAAACAACTAACGAATTTTCTTCTTCTGAATTAAATAAAATTATTGAAGAAAATCGTTGCATTATCGCAATAGAAAGATGCGAGAACGAATAAACAT
Organism: Christensenellaceae bacterium; assembly: GCA_045657285.1. GTDB lineage: Bacteria > Bacillota > Clostridia > Christensenellales > Borkfalkiaceae > UBA1259. The sequence continues at coordinate 571 of JAZOST010000016.1, read as the reverse complement.
TATATATAATATATTTAAAATAAAAAATCACGCTTACGAAAAGCGTGATTTTTTTATTTGTTTGATAATGCTTTTATTTGAATTAAAATTGATTCTCTTTCAAACGGAGTCAACTTGTTAAAACAATCAAGCAAGTTTTGTTCGTCTTTAGATAAATCTTTATTTACAGCACCGCTGATTATATTGCCGAAGTCGTCTTCCCTACCCACTAGATAATCAATACTACAATCAAATAAGTCCGCAAGTTTAATAAGCATATCTGGGTCAGGCTTATTTACGCCGTTTTCATAATAGCCGTAAGACTGCGTGCTTACGCCGATACTTGTTGCAACTTCGCGTTGCAATAATCCTTTACTTTTTCTTAATTCCTTTAATCTATTCATTTTTTCACCCTTATGAATAGATTTTACAAGAATTTCTTGTTTTGTGCTTGACAAACAAGAAATTCTTTATTAAAATGTATGTAAACAAGTAATTCTTGTTTTTAATTGTCACATCATTTTAAACATAGTTCTACTTACACACAGGACTTAAGGGCAAAAAAATACGGACGCTTTTACGTTAAGCGTCC
>JAZOST010000015.1:0-20655 GCA_045657285.1 Christensenellaceae bacterium | reverse complement strand
CAATGCGAAAATTTTATTAAAGAGCACGGCTACGAAAAGATTTCATATTCTAACACCGCACTCGCTGCCAAATACGTTTCAGAACAATGTGATGAAACTTACGGAGCAATAGGTTCAGTTGAAACGGCAAAAGCGTTTAACCTTAAAGTTGCTGCAAGCGGTATAAATTCGGCAAAAAATAACACTACGCGCTTTGCGGTATTCTCAAGGTCGCAAAGGTTACCGCTTTCAACTAGCAAAAACGAAAACGAACGTTTTATGCTAATGTTCACGGCTAAAAACGAAGCGGGCTCACTTGCAAAAGCGCTAGATATTATAGGCGCGCATAACTTTAATATGAGAAGTTTAAGAAGTAGGCCTATGAAAGAACTTTTATGGAACTATTATTTCTACGTTGAAGCAGAAGGAAATGTAAACACACAAAACGGCAAAGATATGCTCCGCGAACTATCAGCACTTTGTGCAAGATTAAAATTAGTTGGAGCGTATAACTAAAGGAAGATATGATTTTACCACTTAATCTAAAAGATAAAAGTTACGATATTTTACTAGAGCGCGGTGCTCTAGATAAAATAGGCGAATATCTTAACTTAAACAGAAAAGTTTTAATAGTAACCGATAACGGCGTTCCAAGTGAATACGCTAAAAAAGTGGCTAACGCTTGCAAAAGTTCGGTAATAGTAACGCTTATTCAAGGCGAAGAAAGTAAAAACTTTGACAATTACAAAAAATTATTAAAAGTTATGCTAGATAATTCGTTTACGCGCTCTGATTGTGTTGTAGCAGTCGGCGGTGGGGTAATAGGCGATTTAGCAGGATTTGTAGCGTCAAGTTATATGCGTGGGGTTGATTTTTACAATATTCCAACCACACTTTTGTCGCAAGTGGACTCATCTATCGGCGGAAAAGTTGCTATTGACTTTGAAGGCGTAAAAAACATAGTAGGCGCGTTTTACCAACCAAAAAAGGTGGTAATTGATTCAAGCGTACTTAAAACCTTACCCAAAAGACAAATCATAAACGGCCTTATTGAATCAGTAAAAATGGCGTTATGTTTTGACGAGGAATTTTTTAATTTTACGATTAAAACTACTCTTACTGATAGCGAGATAGACGAGATTATTTTGCGCTCTCTTAAAATCAAAAAGAGCGTAGTAGAACAAGACGAAAAAGAAAGTAATCTTCGCAAGGTGCTTAATTTCGGGCATACGATAGGGCACGCGGTTGAAAGCGTAACTTCGCCAAATTTACTTCACGGCGAATGCGTTGCACTTGGTATGCTTTGCGCCACTGAAAACCAAATTAAAGATAAACTTTTAGCGTTTTATTCGCGTTTAGGCTTGCAAACAAAGGTAAGTGCTGACAAAAATAAAATGGTAGAGTTTTTAAGTCACGATAAAAAGGCGGATAGCGAGGGTATAACCTTTGTATTTGCAGAAAAAGAAGGCAGTTTTGAGTTTAGAAAGGTAAGTTTAGAATACCTATCTAACAAAATGGAGGAAATATTATGAAAAACACTTTCGGTCAAAGCGTTAGTTTAACCGTTTTTGGCGAAAGCCACGGCGAAGCGGTTGGCGTAGTTATTGACGGGCTTACCGCAGGAATAGAAGTAAACGAAGAAAATATAAAAATCGCTCTTGAAAAAAGAAGACCTAACTTAAAAACGGACACGCCTAGGGTAGAAAAGGACGATTTTAAGATTTTAAGCGGTGTTTTTAACGGCAAAACGACAGGAACGCCTATTGCAATAGTAATTCCTAACGAAAACACTAAAAGTGGGGACTACGAAAGTAGTTACGGCAAAGCACGTCCTTCACATGCGGACTACGTTGCGTTTTCTAAATACGGCGGAAATGAAGACTTTAGGGGTGGCGGACACTTTTCTGGGCGCGTTACCGCAGGTATAGTGGCGGCGGGCGCAATACTTAAAAGCGCTTTAGAGAAGAAAAATATCTTTATCGGTAGCCATATTTTGAACTGCAAAAACGCTCAAGATAGAGAATTTATAGATGCTTATTTAGATATTAAAAAACTTAGCGAAAGTGATTTTCCCGTACTTGATGAAAACGCTAAAGAAGAAATTACTAGCGAAATATTAAACGCTAAACAAAACCTTGATAGCGTAGGCGGAACTATTGAAACGGCGGTAGTAGGTCTTCCCGTAGGCGTTGGCGAGCCGTGGTTTGATAGTTTAGAAGGCGTTTTATCTCACGCTCTATTCTCACTTGGCGGTGTTAAAGGCGTAGAATTCGGCAAAGGCTTTGACGGATATAAACTATTCGGTAGCGAATATAACGACGCGCTTTTATATAAGGACGGAAAAATAGTAACAAAAACTAACAATAACGGCGGTATAAACGGTGGAATTAGTAACGGAATGCCCGTAATATTTAAGTGTGCGGTAAAGCCCACGCCATCAATAGCAAAACCGCAAGAAACTATTGATTTTATAAAACAAAAAAACACGGTGCTTGAAATTAAAGGCAGGCACGACCCCGCGATAATTAGGCGCATTTGTCCTTGTATTGAAAGTTTAACGGCGCTTGTTATTTGCGATATGCTTTGCGTAAAATTCGGCACGGATTATTTAAGGGACTAAAATGGAATACGGCTTAATAGGCGAAAAATTATCGCATAGTTTTTCTAAAGAATTACACGCTAAAATAAGCAATTACGACTATCAAATTAAAGAAATTCCTTCTAGCGAACTAGCGCGCTTTGTAACTGATAAAAACTATAAAGGTATAAACGTAACTATTCCGTACAAAACGGACGTTATGAAACACCTTGACTTTATTAGCGAAGAAGCAATCAAGATAGGCGCGGTAAATACCATAGTAAACGACGGCGGTAAATTATGTGGATATAATACCGATTATTTTGGCATTAAGGAACTTCTAAACAAAGCAAAAGTTAGCGTTAAGGATAAGTCAGTTTATATTCTAGGCACAGGCGGTACGTCAAAAACGGCAAGTGCGGTTGTCAGCGATTTAGGTGCTAAAAAAGTTACGCTTGTTTCTAGAAATAAGATAGGCGAAATTATTGATTACAATGAACTAAAAATTCAAGCAAATAAAGTTCAAGTTATAATAAACACAACGCCCGTTGGTATGTATCCTAAAACGGAATTTTCGCCTGTAAATCTAGATGATTTTACTAATTTAGAAGACGTAATTGACGTAATTTATAATCCGCTTAAAACCCTACTAATTTTGCAAGCGGAAAAAAGAAAAATAAACTGCCTTGGCGGACTTTATATGTTAGTAGCACAAGGGGTTTACGCGTCGGCGTATTTTACCAATTCAGAGCTAAGCTTAACGCTAATTGATAAAATTTATAGCCAAATCCTTGCTGAAAAACAAAATATCGTTTTAACGGGTATGCCGTCTTGTGGAAAAAGTAGTATAGGCAAAATTTTATCTAATATAACGGGTAAAGAATTTATTGATACGGACGAAGTAATAACTAAAAAAGAGAGCGCGCCGTCCGTGATTATTAAAGAAAAAGGCGAAAAATATTTTAGAGATTTAGAAAGCCTTGTAATTAAAGATATATCAAAAGAAAACGGCAAAATCATAGCGACGGGTGGCGGTGCGGTTTTAAGGGAAGAAAACGTCAGCGCGTTAAAGCAAAACGGCGCAGTATTCTTTATTGACCGCGCGCTAGAAAATCTACTTACAACCGAAGATAGACCGCTTTCATCTTCTAAAGAAAAATTAGAAAAATTATATAGCGAAAGATACGCTATTTACAAAAACACTTGCGATTTTGCTGTTGACGGCAACGCGTCTATAGAGCAAGTTGCAAGTGCAATCTTAAAGGAGTTTTCACTATGAAAATTTTAGTAATTAACGGACCGAATATAAATATGCTTGGCATTAGAGAGCCTGATATTTACGGAAAAAACACTTATAAAGAGTTAGTAAAACTTATAAAAAATCACGCCAAAGATAAAGGCGCGGTAGTAAAATTTTTTCAATCTAATAGTGAAGGCGAAATAGTTAGTGCAATTCAAAAAGCGTACTTTAACAAAACGGACGCTATTATTATAAATCCAGCAGGTTACACGCATACTAGCGTTGCAATTTTAGACGCGCTTAAAGCGACAAGTATTCCCGCGGTGGAAGTGCATATTTCAAACGTTGATGAAAGGGAAGACTTTAGAAAAACAAGTTTCGTTTCGCTAGTTGCAGTTAAAAAAATTAGCGGAAAAGGCTTTAAGGGATACCTAGAAGCGCTTGATTATCTAGTAGAAAATGTAGGAAAATAAATGAACGTTTACATTAAAAAAGGCAAAGCAAGTGGCAGAATAACCGCTCCGCCGTCTAAAAGTTATGCGCATAGATTACTTATAGCGTCAGCCCTTGCGGGAAAAGGCGCTCTCATAGAAAACGTGGCGCAAAGCGAAGATATTTTAGCGACCTTAAATTGCCTTAAAAGTTTAGCAGTTGAATATAAAATTGAAGGCTCTAAAGTAGAGTTTTTATCAAGCGAAAAATTACAAGTAAAAGACACGCTTAATTGTAACGAAAGCGGTAGTACTTTGCGCTTTATGATTCCGCTTGCTTTAACCACGGGCGAAAGTGTAACCCTAAATGGCACAGAAAAGTTAATTTCAAGGGGTATAGGGATTTACAAAGACGTACTTAAAGGCGTTACCTTTACACAAACCCCAACTGAAATTACAATAAATGGTAAACTTCAAAACGGTGTTTATGAAATTAAAGGGGACGTAAGCAGTCAGTTTATAACTGGGCTTATGTACGCCTTGCCACTTATAGACGGCGATAGCATAATTAAAATTTTACCGCCCGTTGAAAGCAGAAGTTATATTGAAATGAGCGTTTATACGCTATCTCTATTTGGCATAAAAATAGATAGAATAAGCGAAAATGAATATAAAATTTACGGCGGTCAAAAGTATCAGCCCAGAAGGGAAAAAGTTGAAGGGGACTGGTCAAATTCCGCATTTTTACACGCCTTAAACGAAGTTGGTGGAAACGCAATAGTTGACGGACTTAACCCCAATAGTTTACAAGGCGACAAAGCGTATTTAGACGCTTTTGAAAAGTTAAATAAAGGCTTTAGTGAAATTGATTTAGGTAACTGCCCTGATTTAGCACCCGTACTTTTTGCTATTGCAAGCGTAAAACACGGTGCAAAGTTTTTAAACACTAAAAGGCTTAAAATAAAAGAAAGCGACCGCGCTTTAGTGATGGCGGAAGAACTTAAAAAACTAGGTATTAAATGCGAAGTAGAAGAAAACTTTGCCGTAGTTTATAAAGGCGAACTCATTTCGCCTAGCGTTTCGCTTTATGGACATAACGACCATAGAATAGTTATGGCGCTATCAATTCTTTTAACGCTTACTGGCGGAGAAATAGAAGGCGCAAACGCTGTTAAAAAAAGTTACCCCAATTTTTTTGAAGATTTAGTTAGTTTAGGTATAAACGTAGAATATGAAAATTGATATTAGCGATAAAATTTTAATAATAGGTTTAGGCCTAATCGGAGGAAGTTACGCGATAGGGCTAAAAAATAAAGGCTACGAAGTAGGCGCGATAGATATTTCTAAAAAAACAATAGATTACGCGTTAGAAAAAGGTATAATCTCAAGCGGACAAACTACCATAAGTAAACAATACGTTTCGCAGTTTGACCTAATTATTTTTGCGGTTTACCCTAAAGTTATTACCACGTGGCTAAAAGATTATCAAAATTATATTAAAAAGGGCGCTATCATAACTGACGTAACGGGTGTAAAGTGTTCGGTTATAAAAGATGTACAAAACGTTTTAAGAAGTGATTTAGAATTCGTCGGCGCTCACCCAATGGCAGGAAGGGAAAATTCGGGTATTAAACACGCTACGGATAAAATTTTTGAAGGCGCTAACTACATAGTAACGCCAACCGAAAAGAACACCGAAAAAGGTGTAGAAAAAGTTAAGGCTTTAGGCGAAACGTTAGGTTTTAAGAAGATAAGCGAACTTTCTCCTAAAGTTCACGATGAAATGATAGGTTTTTTGTCACAATTAACGCACTGCATAGCAGTATCGCTTATGACGTGTAAGGACTCTGATAAATTAGTTGACTACACGGGCGATTCTTTTAGGGATTTAACTAGAATTGCAAAAATTAACGAAGAAATGTGGAGCGAACTTTTTATTCTAAATAAAGAAAGTTTATTAGAACAAATGGACTTGTTTTTAGATAAATTTAGCGAACTTAAAAAGACTATTGTAGATAGCGACACGGAAAAGATGAAAGAAATAATGCGTCTTTCAACGGCAAGAAGAAAATTGTTTGACAGGTAGGTATAGTTATGAATATGGAATTCAAAAGAAGGTTGCCAAGCCCACAAGAAATTATTGATATGTATCCGATTTCTTTTGAACTTGAAAAGAAAAAGAAGGAAAACGATACTGAAATTCAAAATATATTTACAGGCGAAAGCGATAAACTTTTATTAGTTATAGGACCTTGTTCTGCGGATAGGGAAGATTCGGTAATTGACTATATTTCTAGGCTACGCACCGTGCAAGAAAAGGTAAAAGATAAGATAGTTATAGTGCCTAGAATTTATACAAATAAACCTAGAACTACGGGTATGGGTTATAAGGGTATGTTTCACCAAAGCGACCCGTTAGCATCACCAGATATGTTAAAAGGGCTAATTGCCATAAGAAAAATACACTTAAGGGTATTAGAAGAAACGGGTTTCTCTGGCGCAGACGAAATGCTTTATCCCGAAAACCATAGGTATTTAGACGACTTGCTTTCATACGTTGCAATAGGCGCAAGGTCTGTGGAAAACCAACAACACAGACTTACCGCAAGCGGACTTAACGTGCCGGTAGGCGTTAAAAATCCAACAAGTGGCGACGTTTCGGTAATGCTTAATTCAATAATTGCAGCACAAAGTTCGCACGTATTTTCTTACGGTGGTTGGGAAGTGAAAAGTAAGGGCAATCCGTTAGCCCACGCGCTACTTCGCGGTTCGGTAAATAAGTTCGGTCAATCTTCGCCTAACTACCACTTTGAAGACCTTATAACTCTTTGCGAACTCTATGAAAGGAGCGGTATTAAAAACCCCGCGGTAGTGATTGATACTAACCACTCAAATTCGGGGAAAAAATGGGCCGAACAACCAAGAATTGCTAAAGAAGTGATTCATAGCACAAGACACGATAAAGATATACTTAAACTTGTTAAAGGCTTAATGATTGAATCATATATAGAAGACGGCAATCAAAAAGTAGAAGACGGAATTTACGGAAAAAGCATAACCGACCCGTGTTTAGGTTGGAAAAAGACTGAAAAACTTATTTTAGAACTTGCTTCGCTTCGCTAAAAGACAAACAAAAAAGGCGTTTGATTTCAAACGCCTTTTTATTTTTTAAATTTTACATAATAGGAATTGATGCTAAATATTGTACGTCATCTCTATCTTTAGCGTCGCCTTCGGCAAGAACGAAAAGTTTTTTATAAACAAAACCGCCTGCCTTTTTTACTAACGCTTCAAGTCCTTTAAGGCTTTCGCCAGTAGATACAACGTCGTCAACTATGGTAACTTTTTTACCTTTAATAAGTTCAACGTCGTGCTTTGAAAGGAAAAGTTCTTGAGCCTTTCCGGTAGTTATAGACGCGCCGTATTCAACTGAAATTCCGTCTTGCATATAAAGTTTTTTAGACTTTCTTGCTACTGCGTAGTAGGGCATATTAAGTTCCCTTGCGGTAACGTGTGCAAGTTGAAGTCCTTTTGATTCAGCGGTGATTATAACGTCAGTACCTTCGGCAAGTTTAGCAAGTTCTTTGCCACTGTGTTCTGTAAGAACTGTATCGCCGTGAAGATTAAAGAAAGCAATTTTAACGCCACTAGGAAGGGTTAAAATAGGTAAATGTGCGGTTACGCCTTTAATATCAACTTCAAAAAACTTATCCATAAATTTTCATCCTTTTCGTTTTATACTTAAACTTTAACACAAAAAAAGGTGTTTGTCCATATTTTGCGAATATAAATTATAAGCCTTGCATAATTTTTATAAAACGGGGTGGGAGGATTGCAATGAGTTTTTACGACAAAACGCCTATAGAAGTTGCAAATTATTTTTCTACGGGTCTAAAGAAGGGGCTTTCAAGTAAGGCGCTTGAACAAAACGTAAAAAAATACGGCTACAATAAACTTATTCAAAAAAAAGAAGACGGGTTTTTTAAGCGATTATTTACTTGTTTAAAAGAGCCTTTAATTATCATTTTAATCTTCAGCCTAATAATTGCTTTCGGAAGTAATATAGGCTCTTTGCTTAAAGGCGGAGAAAGTGATTTTACAGAGTGTTTCGGCATACTTTTTGCCGTAGTTTTATCCGTATCAATAACAATGATAATGGAAGGCAGTTCAAAAAAAGCCTTTGACGCTTTAAGTAAAATTTACGATAATGCGGTGGTAAAAGTAATTCGCGGGGGCGAAGTAATTTTAGTAAACCAACAATACATTACCGTGGGCGATATAGTTTTATTAGAAAGCGGAGATAAAATCATAGCGGACGGCAGGCTTATTGAAAGCAATTCTCTATCCGTTGACGAATCCGCACTCACGGGGGAAAGCGTAAGTAGTAATAAAAATAGCGAAGCAGTTTTATCTTCAGGCGTTGCGCTTGCGGAAAGAGTAAACTTCGTGTATTCGGGGACTTTTGTTTTAGGCGGAAACGGAAAAATGATAGTAACCGCCGTTGGCAATCAAACGGAAATAGGTAAAATTGCAGGCGAACTCACAAAAAAGAACGAAGAACAATCTCCGCTTCAATATAAACTAGCAAGGCTAGGTAAAACAATAACGATAATAGGTTGCGCATTAGCAGGGCTAATTTTCGGTCTTTCAATTTTTAGACTAATTTACACTAATAATCTAACTTTTGCAGGCGTTAGGGGGCTGTTTATATCTTGCATTGTACTTATAGTGGCGGCGGTTCCTGAAGGCTTACCCACAATAGTTGCCATATCTTTAGCGCTTAACATGATAAAACTAGCGAAAGAAAACGCGCTAATCAAAAAAATGATAGCAACTGAAACTGCGGGTGCGGTAAGCGTTATATGTTCAGATAAAACGGGAACTCTCACTCAAAATAAAATGACGGTAGTAAGCGTTTGTGATAGTGAATTTTGCACTTCGCCCGAAAAAAACTTAAAAGAAAGTTTAGTTCAAAACTTCGCACTTAATAGTAGTGCAGAGCAAGTGAGTGTGGGAAAAACCATTAAATTTCGCGGGAGTGGAACTGAATGTGCACTGCTTGACGCGGTGAAGGGTTATTATAAAAAATTTGACCTTAACGTTTATAGAGAAAAAAACGAAAAGATTTTCATTTTGCCGTTTAGCAGTCAAATAAAGCATATGGTTTCAGTCATAAAATACGGCGATAATTACCGCGTGCTAATAAAAGGCGCGCCGGAAGTAGTGCTTTCAAAATGTGCGCTTAATCAAGAGCAAAAAGGAAGAATTATTTCCGCTATTTCAGAAAAACAAAAGGACGGCAAACGCGTTATATGTTTTGGGCATTACGACGAAGAAGTGTGGAATGGCAATATTGATAAAAGTTTTATTTACGACGGATATGTTTGTATAGCCGACCCTTTGCGCCCCGAAACGAAAAAGGCGGTTAAAGACTGCAAAAACGCCGGAATTCAAGTAAAAATATTAACGGGCGATAATTTAATAACGGCAGTTTCTATTGCTAAAGAACTAGGCGTTATTGATAACCCTTCGCAAGCGGTAAACGCAAGTGATATAGAAAATTTAGACGACGAAAGTTTCTTAAAAGCAATAAAAAGGATAAGCGTTATTGCAAGAAGTACCCCCATAATAAAATTAAGGGTGGTAAAAGCGCTTAAAAAGGCCGGCGAAGTAGTGGCTGTTACTGGCGACGGAATAAACGACGCGCCCGCAATAAAACACGCCGATATTGGCGTTGCTATGGGCAAAAGTGGAAGCGAAATCACAAAAGAATCGGCAGACGTAGTACTTCTTGACGATAGTTTTGCAACGGTAGTAAAAACTATATCTTTCGGGCGAAACGTGTTTAAGAATATTCAGCGCTTTATACTATTTCAACTCTCGGTAAACGTGTCGGCACTACTTTTTATAACGATATGCGCACTAGTTGGCGTAGAAACGCCTTTTAACACGATGCAACTTTTATGGATAAACCTAATAATGGACGGACCGCCTGCCTTAACGCTCGGGCTAGAAAAACCAAAAGATTCGCTAATGAAAGCAAAACCTATAAGCAAAACTCAAAGCATAGTAAGCGTAAAAATGCTATTTAGAATACTATTTAACGGCATTTTTATAGGCGGAATAATGCTCCTTCAACATTTTAAGAATTTTTTAGGTGCAAAAACGTCTTTAGAAGCAAAAAGCGCAACGTTTACCTTATTTATATTCTTTCAACTTTTTAACGCATTTAATAGTAGGGAACTTGGGAATAAAAGCATATTTAGTTCGCTGTCAAAAAACAAAGTTATGGCGTACGCCTTTTTGGGTACGGGGCTATTACATTTTATTATAGTGCAGTTTGGGTACGTGTCGTACGGCGGAGCGCCTATGAGTATAGGATTATGGCTCAAATGTATTATAGTGGCGTTTAGCATAGTTGCAGTGAGCGAAACGTATAAACTAGCATACCGAATAATAACTGAAAAAAACTTTTTAAAAGTAGGCGCACAAAAAGAGCGAAAAATAAATAAAAAAATTTTTGGAGCGTAAACTAAATTTATGTTAATAAAAGTTAGTGATAGTGACTTAAACGAAAGCAATATGTTTTATCTTCAAAATGCGCTTAGCGAAGTTTTTGCACCAACCGATTGTGCGGTAAAACTTAAAACTGAAAACGGAAGGTGCAGACTAAGTATAGACTGCCCCGAAAGGTACGCAAGCGTGGTAAGAGCGGAAACGGCTGACAAGGTAGCCGAACTTATTGCGGTAAAATATAAATACGATTATTTTAAGAAAAGCGTAAAAGTTCAAGGTTTATCTGCAGTTGAAAACGAGATTATGTATGCAAGTTTAATTTCGGCGGATTTAGTTGAAGACAAAAAATACTGCTACGAAAAACTTAAAAATTCTAGCGATATAGTAATAGACGGCGTGTTCAATTTTAGATTTCGCGCACTTAAGGAAAAGTGGCGCGGAATAGCCGAATATATGCCTCCGTGTTTTATAAGTTCGCAACTAAAAGATTTTATAAAATTTCTACTTGAAAATAAAAGAAAAAAAGCGTACGTTGACTGCGGTAAGGTTTACGACTGGCATTATAGAAGGCTTAAGCGTGCCGACTTACTTGACGGCGAAACGGCTAAAATCACGCGTGAAATTATACTTTCTGGGTGTGGGGAAGTAGAAATTTCCGGAAAAACCGCTCCTGAAGATGAATTTTACCTTAAAGAATATTACGGGGATAAAATAATATTTTCTACGGGATATTTCGGTTAAACCCTTGACAAAAAATTCTTAAAGTTATAAGATAGAATTACAAAATATCCCAAAAATGCATAGACAAGTAGAACTTTAGGATTTTTTTAGAGAGTGGGGGTGGGTGAAAGCCCCATAAATGACTAAAGATTTTGAAACCACTAGGCTAGGGAGTTTTCCGTTTTGATTAAAACGGATAGAGAGGTCGTGCTTTTATTTTTAGCACGGCAAGTAAGGTGGAAACGCGGAAAATATTTCGTCCTTACGGCAAGTGCCGTAAGGATTTTTTGTTTACAGGAGGAATTAAAATGAAAATTACGCTCAAAGATGGTTCTGTTTTAGAATATTCAGCGCCAATAACCTGTGCAGAAGTTGCAAAAAACATTTCTGAAGGTTTGTTTAGAAACGCAGTATGTGCAAAAGTTGACGGGGAATTAGTTGACCTTTCAACAGTTATTGAAAAAGACTGCACTTTATCAATAGTAACGCTCAAAGATAAAGAAGGCTTACAAGTATATCGTCACACCGCGTCGCACGTTTTAGCGCAAGCGGTAAAAAACATTTTCCCCACTTCAAAACTAGCAATCGGACCTACCATTGAAAATGGTTTTTATTACGATATAGAATTCAAAACGCCTATTTCAAGGGACGACCTTGTTAAAATTGAAAACGAAATGAAGGACATCATTAAAAGCGATTTCCCCATTGAAAGAATTGTTCATACTAAAAAGGACGCTGTTAAAATTTTCAAAGATTTTTCAGAACCATATAAAGTTGAACTTATCAACGAATTACCAGCAGGTAGCGTAATATCTTTCTACAAGCAAGGTGACTTTATGGACCTTTGCCGTGGACCGCACTTACCTTCAACGGGCAAGATTAAAGCGTTTAAGCTGACTTCGGTAACGGGCGCTTACTGGCGTGGTGATGAAAAGAACAAAATGCTTACCAGAATTTACGGTACGGCTTTTGAAAAGAAAAGCGAACTTGAAGAATACCTTAACGCATTAGAAGAAGCGAAAAAACGCGACCACAACAAACTTGGTAGAGAATTAGGTATTTTTATGACTGAAGACGTTGTTGGTCAAGGTTTACCACTTTTAATGCCCAAAGGCGCAAAAATTCTTCAAATTTTATCGCGTTTCGTTGAAGATGAAGAAGAAAGACGCGGATTTATGCTCACAAAAACGCCTAACATGGCAAAGAACGATTTATACCGCATTTCAGGACACTGGGACCACTATAGAGATAAAATGTTCATAATCGGCGACGAAAACTCTCCCGAAGCAATGGCGCTTCGCCCAATGACTTGTCCGTTCCAATACCATATCTACAAAAACGGCTTAAAGAGTTATCGTGATTTACCTTGCAGATACGCTGAAACCGCAACCTTATTTAGAAACGAAGCAAGCGGTGAAATGCATGGTCTTATTAGGGTAAGACAATTTACTCTTTCAGACGGACATATCGTATGTACCCCCGAACAAATTAAGGACGAATTTAAGAGATGTCTTGATTTAAGTTACTACTTCCTTGAATGTTTAGGTATGAGAGAAGACGTAACCTTCCGTTTCTCAAAACGTGGTCAAAATAAAGCCAAATATATTGATAACGACAAGGCTTGGAACGAAACCGAAGCGCTTATGAAAGTCATTTTAGACGATATAGGTATTGATTACGTTGAGGCAGATGACGAAGCGGCTTTCTACGGACCTAAACTTGAAGTTCAAATCAAGAACGTTTACGGTAAGGAAGATACGCTTATTACTATTCAGTTAGACTTTGCTGCAGCGCATAGTTTTGATATGACTTACGTTGATGAAAACGGTGAAAAGAAATATCCGTTCGTAATTCACAGAAGTTCAATCGGTTGTTACGAAAGAACGCTAGCCCTTCTTATTGAAAAATACGCAGGCGCGTTCCCAATGTGGATATGTCCAGTTCAAGTTAAGGTATTAAGCCTTACTGATAGAACGGCTGAATACGCTAAGGAAATTACCGAAAAACTTATTCAAAGCGGACTTCGTGCAGAAGTTGATACTAGGAACGAAAAAATCGGCTATAAAATTAGAGAAGCGCAACTTGAAAAAGTGCCTTATATGTTTATCGTTGGCGATAAGGAAATGGAAGAAAAAACCGTATCCGTTCGTTCAAGAAAACAAGGCGATTTAGGTGCAAGTTCGCTTGACGATATAATTGCTAAATTAGTAGTAGAAAACGCGACGAAAAAAGTATAAAATTAAAGTAAAAGCGGGGCAAAAAGCCCCGCTTTTTTAGTTATTTAATTATTTGCAACCGCAACCTAAACTGCCAAGACCACCGTTTTTACAAACGCAACAGATAAGTAAAAGGGCAACGGGAAGACAATAGCAACTATTAAACAAACCGTTTAAGCAACCGCTTTTACATAAGCAGATAATAAGTAAAATGATAAGAATCCATAGGCAAGTATTGCCACCGAATAAGTCAAAACAACCGTGCATAATCATACCTCCAAAAGTATATAATATCTCCGCCTATGTATATTTATAGTGGCGAAGTTTTATCTACTAATATTATATTTAAGATAATTAAAAAATGTTAAAATGGCTCTCAATTTAATTGCCACCATAAAAAAATTATGTTAAAATGGCTATGTACGGCGGAAATTAAAAATAATTCCGACCAAAAGGTACATAAAAAATTTTTTACACAACAGATATTCCTTAAAGGAAATTTGATTGGAGGCAAAAATGAATAAAAATTCAAGTGCAAAAACTATTGCACTATACGGCGTACTTTCTGCGCTAACGTTCGTATTCTTGCTTGTTGAAACTTTTGGTTTCACGGCTTGGCTTGGCAGTTTTACTCCCGCTATTTTAACCTTACCGCTAGCGGTAGCAATATCGCTCACGGGGGATAAAAGGCATTGTATCGTTGGCGGTGCAATCTTTGGGTGTTGTTCATTCTTTTTAGCGGTAATAATCGCTAACCCCATTTTTATAAACCCGCTAATTTCAATCTTACCGCGTTTATTTATCGGGGTAGTGGCGTTCTTTGTTTATATGCTTTTAGCAAAAATAACCAAAAACGCTAAATCAAAATTCGTTAAAGAAATTATACCTATTAGTATAGCATCTGCTTTCGGCATACTTACAAATAGCGTGTTTACAATCTTTATGATGTGGGTATTTAACGCAAGCGCTATTGCAACTATTATGACGGTTATTATATCTTTCAATTTTTTAGCCGAAATTATAGGCGCTATCGTTTTATGCCCTATCTACGTTAAAGTAATTAAAAAGGTGAATAAGGCTATATGATACTTGCTATTGACGTTGGTAATACCAACATAAAATACGGCGTTTTTGACGGGGATAAACTTATATCTTCGTTCCGCGTTTCTTCAAGGCTTTCAAGAACTGCCGATGAATACGGCTCTGTTTTAATAAACCTTTTAACTAATAGCGGTGTAAATAAAAACGACATTGACGGCGTAATAATTTCGTCCGTAATTCCGTCGCTTAACTATACTATTTGCCATATGTGTGAATACTTTTTTAGTATAACGCCTATGATGGTAGGCCCGGGAATTAAAACGGGGCTTAATATTAAAACGGACAACCCTAAAGAAGTTGGCGCGGACATAATTGTAAATAGCGTTTCGGCGTTTAATAAATACGGCGGGCCTATTATAACTATTGACTTTGGTACTGCAACAACCTTTAACGTTGTATCGGATAAGTGTGAACTTTTAGGCGTTATAATTGCCCCGGGTATTAAAACTTCGCTAGAAGGTTTAACGTCAAACACGGCGCAATTACCGACCATTGAACTTGACGCACCAAAAGCAGTTATAGGTAAAAATACTAAAACAAGTATGCAATCGGGTATAATATTCGGTTTTGCGGGGCTTGTTGACAACATTATTTCAAAAATTAAAAAAGAACTAAAACTTGACCAAATTACAGTCGTAGCGACTGGCGGTTTAGGCGAAATTATAGCAAAAGAAGTAAAAAGCGTTACTTACGTAGAAAGAACGCTAACACTTGAAGGATTAAAACTGATTTATCAGCTTAATAAATAAGGAAGGAAGAATTATGAAAAAGAGAGGCGTAGCCATTTTAGGATTAGGCGTAGTTGGTGGTGGAGTATTTGAAATACTTACTAAAAATAGGGAATATTTCAAAAAGACGCAAGACCTTGATATTACGGTAGAAAACGTTTTAGAAAAGAACGTTGATAGGGCTTTAGCGCTTGGCGCAGATAAGTCAATTATTGCAACTAATATTGAAGAAGTTATTTCTAACCCTAACGTTGACGTTGTTGTAGAAGTTATAGGTGGTATTGAACCTTCTAAAACTTTCGTGCTAAAAGCACTTAAGAGTGGTAAAACCGTTGTAACTTCAAATAAGGAATTATTTGCAAAACACTGGCCCGAACTTGAAGCGGTAGCAAAAAAGAACAACGCTGGTTTATTTTTTGAAGCAACTTGCGTAGGTGGCGTTCCTATTATTCGTGCGCTTACCGAAAGTATGCAAGGCAATAAAATACAATCAATAAAGGGTATTATTAACGGTACTACTAACTATATTCTTTCTCAAATGGCAAATAGTGGCGCAAGTTACGAAGACGCTTTGAAAAAGGCTCAACAACTTGGCTATGCGGAATTTAACCCAACCGCAGACGTTGAAGGTTATGATGCAATGTACAAACTTTCAATACTTTCTTCACTTGCTTTTGGTACTAAAATTACCATTGACAACGTATATCGCGAAGGCATAACTGGCGTTAACATTGACGACGTTAAACAAGGAAACGATATGGGTTATACTCTTAAACTTCTTGCAATCGGCAAAAATACACCTAAAGGTATTGAAGTTAGGGTTCACCCGACGTTTGTTAAAAATAGCGACCCGCTTGCCAGTGTAAACGATTCGTTTAACGCGGTAACGGTAGTTGGCGATAACGTTGGCGAAATTATGCTCTACGGCAGGGGTGCAGGCGCACTTCCTACGGCTAGTGCAGTAGTTTCAGATATTATTTTCGCGCTTAAACACGCTGAATATTTCTATACTTCATTTAAGAACGACGAAGTTGGCGCTAAAGAAACTAAATACGTTTCTGACTTTACTTCTCAATACTATATTAGGCTTTTAGTTAGTGACGCATCAGGTACACTTGCAAAAATTTCAGGCACGTTTGCTAAATATGGCATAAGCCTTAAAGAAGTTAAACAAATTACCGCGGAAGAAGATAAAGCGCAAATTATTATAATCACTCACGAAAGTAAAGAAAGCGCAATCAATAAAGCCATTGCAAAATTCAAAGAAGCCGAAGAAGTATTTGAATTTAAGAGTGCAATTAGAATTGAAGAATAAAACGAATAAAACAAAAAAAGGCTCACTTTTCAGTGAGTCTTTTTTAATGCTATTTTTTATTTTTGAATTTCTTAAAGCAGTCGCATTTATGCGTTCCTACGTAGCCTGTATCTTTACATTTTTCACACGCGTATTTGGGCGATAAATCGTCAAGCGTAAGTGAAATTTCCTTAAGTAATTCCTGTGCTTTTTCGGTTACGCTAATTTTTTCTTCTTCCAAAAGTTTAAGTTCAGTTTCGTTGTTAGAAATTTCCGCAAAGGCAAGGTCTTTTTCAATACTGAACATCCTTTCATAAAGTTTAGAAAAGCCGTCAAGTTCCATTGCTTTTTCAGAATTTCTTTGAGCAACGCCGATAGCGTGCGCACGCCTACGTGTGTACTCTTTGTTATATTCTTCAATAGTCGTTTCGTTAGAGTTTTCAAAGTAGTCGCTAACGCTAACGATATCAAAAATATTACGTTCTAGAAGTTCTTTTACGGCGCTATCCATATCTTCAAGGCTATGTTTATCAGACCTAAATAAGCGTGATGCAATAAGTGATAAAACTTCTTCCGAGAATCCAAACGAAAGCCATTTTTTAACGAACGTTTCAACAACACTATCGTTAATTTCAACGTAAGTTCCTAGCGTTTTATTTATTTTAACTGCAAGGTTATAAATAGATTTTTCTATGTAAGATGAAAGTTTTTCTTCCACCTTTTCAAAAGTGGTCAAACCTTTTTCCGCAAAATTTTTTGCAACCTTAATTATATAGCGATAACTTACGTTTTCGCCCTTTTGGTCCATACAATATTTAACTATTAAAAGCATAGCGTCAGGTTCAATTAAATAACTTTCCATAACGCTAAAATATTCGCCGTATTCGGTAGTGCTAATCATCTTTTGTGGGAATAAGTTTTGCAGCGACTTATTAAAGTCTGAATACTTGTCCGCTTTGATTTTTCTAGGCTTTTGGTAAGACGCTTTTTGTGCGGGGTAATAGATTACGGTAAACGGGTCTTTAGCAATAATTGAAACTAGCCCGAATTCTTCCCAGTACATAAAACAATCTTTAACTAAATTTTCCTTCATATTAAGGGTGGAAGCGATTTCGCTAACCGATTGATTTATACCGCTAAAGCATAAGTAAAGACCGTAAAGGTAAACCTTAACGGCATCTCCCGAAGAAACGGGCATATATTCTTTTATAAAAGTATTTTCAACGTTCGTGTAAGATAACGCCGAAAAATCTTTAGAAAAAGAACAACTCATATCCACTCCTAAGTAAAATCAAATAAAAAAATGCTTGCACGACGGCTAATATTGTTATATAATATAATAACTAGTATATAATAATGCCGTAGTCTAACCAAATTCGGTGAAAGATATTATATACGAATAAAATTCAAAAATCAACTTAAAATCAAAAGTTTGTAAAATATTTTGCAGGAGTTATATGGCAACCACAATCTTAACGCCCACAACGGTATGGGGGCAGTTCACTTTTGAAAAGGAAATAAACGCTGAAGTTATTAGCGAAAAAATCACAAGGGGGCTTGTTTACACAAGTCTTTATATTGATGGTAGAAAAGTAGGTAGGGAAAGGGTAAGAATTTTTGCCATTTCCGTAAAGAAGGCGGATTTAGATAAAGCCCCCGCCGTAATTATCGCACAAAAAAAATGCGATGGTATGGATACTTCGCTAGCGCAAGATTTGGCAAGAAAAGGCTATCACGCGCTTATTGTTGACTTTGCAGGCAACAATTCATGCGAAGAGCATTTCACCATTTATCCCGATAGCATATCTTACGCTAATTATGACGAAGAAAAAGTAAATTGTACTGAACTTGATAAAAACGCAAATCAAAGTTGTTGGTATGAATGGGCAAACGTAATGCTTTACGCTTATAAATATTTACAAAAACAACCTTCGGTAACTAAAATCGGTGCTATCGCCATTGAAGATTTTGCAAACGCATTATGGCAAGCAAGTGCATTGGCAAAAAAATTATCGGGCGCTGTTATTATTTCAAACGCGGGGTATTTGGGATATAAAGGCTTAAATAAATTTGCCGAAGCCGAACCACCTATGTTTTCTGACGACGCGGTAAGGTTTATCGCTGGCGTTGATTCGCAGTCGTACGCTATGCACGTTAAATGTCCGCTATTTTTAGTAGCCCCAACAAATAGCCCTTACTATGACATTGACCGCGCTTACGACACCATTTCCGCAACTAGTACCGAAGTTTATACTGCAGTAGATTATTCAGTTGGCAATAGAAACGCGGTTAATTACAAGTGTTATCAAAATATTTTAACGTTTTTTGAAAAGACGCTAAAAAATGACGACAAAAAAATTGATTTACCTAGCGAAACGTTAATAAAAGCAGATTTTTCTGACGGCAAGATTATTCTTGAAATTGAAAATGACAAAAATAATCTTAAAAACGTTTCTCTTTATTCGGCGGAAGATTCTGTTTTACCCGAACTACGTACGTGGCAAATTCACAAAGTAGAAATGAAAAACGAAAAAGGCAATTACGTATTTGATTACGTTCCGTTTAAGGATTCTAATATCGTAACTTTTTTTGCTAGAAGTGAATACGAAAACGGCTTTAGATTAAGTTCTAACGTCGTGTGTAAAAAACTTGACGTAGAAGACTTTGAAGGTGCAAATCGTCAACGTATTTTATATTCGTCAAGAATAGAAGATAGTAAAAAGTTTTTCGCGCCTTATCAAGAAAACGAAAATAAGCCTACGGGCGTTGCTATTGATTCGTCAACACCAACCGTTGTTGAAAAGAAAGGTGCACTAGACATGACGGGCTTATATGCAAGGGGCGGACTTTTAACTTTCAAAATCGGGGCAAAGAAATATAAACCCAACGACGACGAAATGATGATGCTTGACTTTTATATGAAAGAAGGTGGCACTGCCGAAGTAAGCCTTATTTGTGATTTTTACGGCGAAAAGATAAATTTTACCGCCCGTGCACAAATAAACGAAGGCGTATGGCAAAATGTTAAATTTAACGTTTCGGACTTTAAGTCGCCAGAAGGCAGACCGCTTAAAACCTACGAAAAAGTTGACGCGGTGTCAATAAATGCTACAAGTGAATTTTTAATAAACAACGTTTTGTGGGTGTAAAATGAAATACGAATTAGGCGGAAAAATAACCACAAAAAAACCGCACGCTTGCGGTTGTTATGAGTGGGACGTGGTAAGAACGGGCGCGGACGTTAAAATTAAGTGCGCCATGTGCGGACGAAGCGTGTTCGTTACCATTGATAAACTTGACAAGATGACTAAAAACTACTCTTTTAGTGGAGAAAAAAATGACTAAAAAGTTTGACTTTGAAAATTTGATAAGTAAGAAAAGAAACGATAAGCCGTTCGCAGTATTTTTTGCGTACGTAATAATCGTTTTGCTTATTTGTGCAGTTTTCAATTTCAAATATGGTTTTGTTCCGATAGCGGGTTCGTCAATGGAAAACACCTTTCACAATGGTGACGTAGTGCTTGTATCTATGAATAAAGAAGCAACTTACGGGGACGTAGTGATTATAAAGGACGAAAAAGTTGACGAAATAAACGGCAAACTTTATTCTTACCTAATTATTAAAAGGGTAATTGCAATTGGGGGAGATACGGTTAAGTTTAAGGACGGAAACGTGTATCTAAAAAAGAGTGGCGAAAGTAAATTTACCATTTTACAAGAAGATTACGTAAAAGAACAGAATAGCACTTTTTATCCTTTTGCTGACGACGATACTTGCAATGGCGAAAGTGAAGAAATTTTCGTTCCGCAAGGTGAGTACTTTTATTTGGGCGATAACAGAACTAATAGTCG
>JAZOST010000014.1:0-13986 GCA_045657285.1 Christensenellaceae bacterium | reverse complement strand
AGCAATAATCACGTTGTTATTATTATATTCATTTCTATCTATGTCTAAAGTTTTTACTTCACTTGGCGGAATGAAGTCAATTTCACATCTTGTTTTATATAATTCGTTCCATAAATTTAATGACGTTATTGACGGGGTAGTACCACCCGTTATTGAATTAGGTAATATTTTTTTATCACCGCCATACCAAACGCCTATTATATATTCTGGGTTAAATGAAATAGAGTAAGCGTCACTATTGCCATTTTTATTTCCCACAGTACCTGTTTTTGAATAAACCTTTGCGTTAGCAAAAGCCATTTTTTTGCCCGTTCCAGAAAGCGTAGTTTCTCTCATCATATCGTTTATGATATAAGTTGTATCGGGTGAAAATACTTTTTCGCTCTTTTTTTGATTTTCGTATATAATTTTATCGTTTATTTTTATTTTTTTAACACAATTTTGACTAATTAAATTCCCATCATTTTGAAAAAGATTATAAGAGCCTACTAATTCGCGCATACTATAGCCGTTTTCGGTCGCACCTAATGCTATCGCTAAATTTTTATCATTTTCACTAGTTTTTATATACGTTTTATTAAGATATTTTATTGAATTTTCAATCCCAGTATAATTTAATAGTTTAACAGCAGGGACGTTTAGACTTTTGGATAGCGAAGTTTTTACACTTACGTTTCCGTAATATTTATCATTATAATTGCTTGGTGCGTAGTCATTAAAATCAGTTTTTTCATCAAGAATTTTACTACATGAGTAAACTATATTTTCTTCAATTGCAGGGGCATAAACTAAAAGCGGTTTTATAGTTGACCCTATACATCTTTTTGCTTCGCCAATAGTAGAATAATAAGCCAAAATATCGTTATTTTTATTTGAAATGATTATTGTTTTATCATATTCATCACTTATTATTGAGTTTTGAACTTTATTTTGAATTTCGGGGTTGAAAGTTGTTTCAATAGTTATTTTTTGGTATTTCACAAGAGGTTTTTCTGAAAGAATTTTTTCCGCTTCATTTCTTGCTAGATAAAGAAAATCATAATTTGTTCTTTGACTATCGCTATACGTTTCAATTTTTGTTTTTACAGCATTTTCGTATTCTTTTGCGCTAATATATTTATTTTCAAGCATTTTATTTAAAACTAAATTTCTTCGTTCCATACATTTTTCGTAGTTTTTATATGGCGAAAATGTTGACGGCGCTTTTATAATGCCCGCTAAAAAAGCCCCTTCTTCAAGCGTTAGATTATTTGGTTTTTTGTTGAAATATTTTTTTGATGCGCTAGTTATTCCATAGCAGTTCTCGCCAAAATAAATTGTGTTAAGATATTTTTCTAAAATTTCATCTTTAGAATAATTTTTTTCTAACTGCCTAGTAAGTTTAATTTCTAAAATTTTACGTTTTATTGTCTTTTCACTTGATAAATGTGTGTTTTTTATTAATTGTTGTGAAATAGTTGATGCGCCTTCCTTAAACGAAAAACTTTTAAGGTTGTTTATAGATGCTCTAAATATTCCCTTAAAATCAATGCCTTTGTGTGAGTAAAATCGTTTATCTTCAATAGCAATAAAGGCATTTTTAACGTGAGAGGGAATATCCTTAATTTCGGTAATATATGTTTTGTTTGACTCTTCTTCAATAACGTTATTAAAAGTGTCAAGATAGGTTATACCAACGTCTAGATTTATTAGTTTGTTTTTATTTAGATTTGTGCCTAGTGATATAAAAAAACAATATGAAATTGTGCAAGCAAGTAAAACTAAAAATCCTATTAAAACAAAAAGTAAAATTTTAAGTGTCTTTTTCATTTTTAGTAGTATGTTTAAGTTGAAATTTTGTATTCAAATTGTAAAAATTAAAATTGACAATTTACTTTAAATAATATATTATATATTTATGAGTAAAATAATAGGGAAATATCACGTTATAACGTACGGCTGTCAAATGAACGTACATGAATCTGAAAAACTTGCTGGGATTATGTCTAATCTCGGCTACGTTTTGTCGCAAGATTTATTTGATTCGGACGTTATTATATTTAATACATGCGCTATTAGGGAAAATGCTGTTCAAAAAGCCGAAGGTAATATTGGTGCGCTAAAAAAACTTAAAAGGGATAATAAAAATATAATAATTGCTGTCGGTGGTTGTATGACACAACAGCCGTCTTTTGCTGAAAAATTACGCAAGAAATTTCCGTTTATTGATATTATTTTTGGAACGCATAATCTAGAAGATTTTGCCACTTTACTTAAGGAAAAATTATCTTCAGGTAAAAAGATAACTAGGATTTTAGATAGAGAGCAACAAATTAATGAGTGTACGCCCAAACTTAGAAGTAGTTATCCAAACGGTTGGGTAAACATAACGTATGGTTGCAATAATTTTTGTTCTTATTGTATAGTTCCTTACGTTCGCGGTAGAGAGCGTAGTAGAAAGCCAAGCGATATTATAAATGAGTGCAAAAAATTGATAGAAGAAGGCTACAAGGAAATAACCCTTTTAGGTCAAAACGTTAATTCATATGGCAATGATTTAGAAGGCGTTGATTTTGCTTATTTAATCCGTGAAATCACTAAAATTAAAGGTGATTTTAGGCTTTCTTTTATGACTAATCACCCCAAAGATTTTAACGAAAATTTAATTAAAGCCATTGCTGAAAGCAATAAAACGTCAAGATTTATACATTTGCCAGTACAAGCAGGCTCAAACAACGTGCTAAAATTAATGAACCGCAAATACACAAGGGAAGACTATTTAGAAAAAATTGACCTTTTAAGAAGGTATATACCTGACGTTTCAATTTCAACCGATATTATGGTTGCTTTCCCAACTGAAACGGAAGAAGACTTTTTAGATACTCTTGACCTTGTAAAAAGGGTAAAATTTTCAAACGCGTTTACTTTTGTTTATTCAAAGAGAAACGGCACGCCCGCATCAAAAATGGACGGGCAAATCCCCGAAGACATTGCAAAAGATAGAATAATGCGCTTAATTGCACTTCAAAATGAAATTGCGACCGAAGATGCATCTAAGTTCGTATCAAAAACGGTTAGAGTTCTTTGCGAAGATTACGACGAAAAGAAAAATCTATACCAAGGTCGCGACAATAATGGCAAAATGGTATATTTTAAGGGAATAAAAAATGATTTAGGTTCTTTCGTTGACGTTTTAATTACGTCAAACGTTGGAATTTCACTCTACGGCGACGTAGTAAGATAAAAGCGGAGTAATTATGAAAAGCGAATTTTCACCAATGATGACACATTACCTTGAGTTAAAAGAAAACTATAATGATAGTATAGTTTTTTATAGGCTTGGGGATTTTTACGAAATGTTTTTTGACGACGCTATTAAAGCGTCTGAAATTCTTGATATTACGCTTACCGGACGTGATTGCGGAAATGATAAAAGAGCGCCTATGTGTGGCGTACCTTTTCACGCAGCAGATGAGTATATCGCTAAACTTGTTGCTGCAGGTGAAAAGGTTGCTATTTGCGAGCAATTAACTAAACCCTCAGATAATCCCAAAGAAATAGTAAAAAGGGACGTTATTAAGATTATTACCGCTGGTACTTTAACTAATACCGATTTAATTGACGAAAAAACCAATAACTTCTTAGCATCTGTTTGTATTTTTGATAAAAACGCGTCGCTTTCTTGGGCGGATATTACCACAGGTGAATTCTTTACAAAAAATTATTATACTACTGACTTTTTATCTCAAATTTTTGATGATTTAATTAAAATAAATCCTGCGGAAATTATAGGTAATAAAAAAGCGCAAGAACTTTTAAATTCTTCGCCTATTGTAGTTCAACGTATATTGCCTAAAGTTAACTATTTTGCAGAGAGCGAATTTACTTTAGAACTTTCAAAACGCGTATTATTTTCGCACTTTGCAGTAGCATCACTTGCACATTTTGGAATAAAAGATGATGACGTTTGTATTTGTTCTGCTGGTGCACTAATCTCTTATTTTAAAAATACTCAACGCGGTGTTTTGGCAAACATCAACGCTATTAAACTTGAAGGTAATAGTGAGTATATGATGCTTGATTATACCGCTGTTAGGAACCTTGAACTTATTCGTACACTTCGTGATAATAAAAAGTATGGCACGTTGTTTTGGGTTTTAGACAAAACTGTTACAAGTATGGGGGCAAGAAAACTTCAAAGTTTAATTCTTTCTCCGCTTGGCAATGTTGATGCTATAAATTATAGGCTTAATGCAGTTGATTATTTTTATAAAACTACGCCTATTCGTGCAAGTTTAAGGGATATGCTTAAATCGGTAAAAGACATTAAGCGTATTACTGGTAAAATTTCTAACGGCAATTTAATGCCTAAAGATTGTATTGCTCTTGTAAAATCTCTTGAAATTATGCCTCATATTAAATTCCAACTTTTAGGTAGTAATTCCGATTTTGTGAACGATATTATTTGCGGAATTAAAGATTTTACTGAAGTAATAACTCTAATAAATAATGCCGTTTATGACGAAAGTATGGAAGAACTTTCAGATAAAAAGGCAAAGAAAAACGAGATTAAGTTTATTAAAGACGGATATAGTGAAGAACTAGATGAATGTAGAAAACTTTCGGGTCAAGGTAAAAGCGTGCTTGCCGAAATTGAAGCGCGTGAAAAAGAAAAAACGGGCATTAAGAACCTAAAAGTTGGCTATAACAAAGTTTTTGGGTATTATCTTGAAGTTACTAATTCATTTAAGGATAAAGTTCCGTATGATTGGGTTAGAAGGCAAACGCTTACTAATTGCGAACGTTACATAACTGAAGAACTTAAGATTTTAGAAGAAAAAGTATTTAACGCTGAAGAACGCGCTATGGTTTTAGAAATGAAACTTTATGCTGAAGTTAAAGCGTTCCTGCTTAAATATATTGATGACTTACAACAAACTTCTAATGCTGTTGCAGATTTAGACGTTTTATTATCGCTTGCAACAGTTGCAAAAGAAAACGGCTACGTTAAACCTACTGTTTCTAATAAAAATAGACGTATTTTGATAACTGAAGGTAGGCATCCCGTTGTTGAAAAAGTTTCAAAGCAACGCTTTATTCCTAACGACTGTTTACTAGATAACAACGAAAATCTTGCAATGATTATAACTGGGCCTAATATGGCGGGTAAAAGTACTTATATGCGCCAAACCGCGCTTATAGTTATAATGGCGCACATTGGTTCGTTCGTGCCTGCTAAGGAAGCGGAAATCGCCTTAACGGATAAGGTTTTCACTAGAATAGGTGCAAGCGATAATCTAATTTTTAACCAAAGTACTTTTATGGTTGAAATGGGCGAAATGGCAACAATTCTTAAAAATGCCACGGAAAATAGTTTACTTATTCTTGATGAAATAGGTAGGGGAACCAGTACTTTTGATGGATTAAGTATTGCTTGGGCAGTTATGGAACATATTGCTCAAAATATCAAAGCAAAAACTCTTTTTGCAACACACTACCACGAACTAACGCGTCTAGAAGACTTGCTTAAAGGTGTAAAAAATTATAAGTTTACAGTAAAAGAACTTCAGGGCGAAATAATTTTCCTTAGAAATATTATTAGAGGTTGTGCTAATAGAAGTTTTGGTATTGAAGTTGCTTGCCTTGCGGGTGTTGATAAAGTAATTACCGAAAAAGCAAAGCAAATTCTTAAAAAATTAGAAAAAAATAACATTAATACTGATTTTGACGGCGAATTTATGCCTGAAAAAGATAAAGAAATAAAACTTTCTGAAGTAGAAAATATAATTAAGGACATAAATATTGATAACGTTTCTCCAATGCAAGCGTTCAATATTTTATGCGACCTATATGAAAAGGTAAAACTAAAAGATGAGTAAGATTAATTTACTTTCAAGTAAAATCTACAATAGAATATCGGCTGGTGAAGTCGTTGAAAGACCGTGTTCTGTAGTTAAAGAATTGGTTGAAAACTCTATTGACGCGGGCGCTACCCAAATTACCATTGAAATTTTAGGTGGTGGTATTTCGTCAATAAAAATAACCGATAACGGCTCTGGTATAGAAAAAAATGAACTTAAAAAGGCCTTGCTTCCGCACGCTACTAGTAAGATTTCGGCTATATCTGACCTAGATAATATTTTAACACTTGGTTTTAGGGGTGAAGCGCTTGCAAGTATTGCTTCCGTTTCAAGAATTAGTATAATTTCTAAACCAAAGAGCCAAGAATTAGGCGCAAAAATTTACGCTGAAGGCGGAGAAATTGATAAAGTAGTTGACTATCCTTTTGTTGATGGTACAGAAATTGAAGTCAATAATTTATTCTACAATACGCCGGCTAGAGAAAAGTTCATAAAGAAGCCCAAAAGTGAAGAAGGGGAAATAACAAGCGTTATTTCAAGGCTTATTTTAGGCAATCCTAATATTTCATTTATTTACGTTGTTGATGGGAAAAAAGTATATCAATCATTTGGCGATGGACTTGAATCCGCTATGATTGCTATTTATGGAGATAAAATTATTAGTGATTGCTACTTCGTTGACACTGTTAAAAACGGGCTTCAAATTAGCGGTTACATTGGAAAGCAATTCTTTTCAAAATCAAACCGTCTAGGTCAAAGTTTATTCGTTAATGGTAGATATGTTATAAATCAAACAATATCTTCGGCTATACATAACGCATATTCGGCGTATTTAATGAAAAGACAATATCCGTTTTACGTTCTTAACGTAGCGCTACCAACTGAATTAGTTGACGTAAACGTTCACCCTAATAAAACGGAAATTCGCTTTGCTAATAACGAAATAATTTACGGCAGTTTTTATTCGGTAATATCAAAAGTTTTAGATGGCTCTAGCGAAGCGTTAAGTATTATATCATCTTCCTGTGATAATCAAAATATCAAGGAAAATACTAGCGATATTGTATCTAATTACGTTAGACCTAACACTGCTACATTGCCTAAAGAAACGTATAAATTTGATAAATTGTTTTTTGAAGACGTTGAAAAGCCAAAAGATGACGTTGATGTTTTTGCTGAAAATAAAGCATATTTAGAACAACTTGAAAAGAAACGCCTTGAAAGTTCAGTAGTCGTTCAAAAAACCGAACCCGTACAACAAGTTTTTGATGCTCCAAAAAACCTAAAATACGTTGGACAAGTATTAAATACGTATTTGATTTTTGAAGACGGCACTGACGTTTATTTTGCCGACCAACATGCTGCGCACGAGCGTATTTTATACGACAAGTTAGTTAAGCAAATTCGTGAAAATAATGTTGATATTCAACCGCTACTTTTACCTTACGTTTTTGACGTTAATACTTTTGAATATGACTTTTTGATAAATAAACTTGACGTCCTTAAACAAATGGGGATAGAAATTGAAGAATTTGGTGCAAGTACTTTTAAGGTTTCGGCAATTCCCGCTAGTATTTCTTCAATATCAATTAAATCTTTTATAGATTCGTTACTTTTTGACCTTTGTGAACTAAAAACTATATCAATTGACGAATTATTAAAAGAAAAAATTGCTCAAAAAGCGTGTAAATCCGCAATCAAGGCGGGCGATACGTTGTCACTGCAAGACGTAGAAGTGTTAACTAAAGCACTTAACGAAAATTTAGGGCTAAAATGTCCTCACGGCAGACCCGTCGTTATAAAAATTACTAAAACGGAAATTGAAAAATGGTTCAAAAGAATAGTTTAGGTAAAATTATAATTATATGCGGGCCAACTGCGTCTTCTAAAACTGCGCTTGCTATTGAATGCGCAAAAGCATTAGATAGCGAAGTTATTTCAGCCGATTCAATGTATATTTATAAAAATCTAAACATTGGCACGGCAAAGCCCGATATAATTGAAATGGACGGCGTAAAACACCATTTAATTGACGTTGTTTCGCCTTTTGATAATTTTACCGTTAGCGATTATAAGGCTTTAGCAAGACCCATTATTGACGAATTATTGTCTAAAGGTAAAATACCCATTATTTGTGGTGGTACTGGTTTTTATATTGACTCAATACTTTATGATTTTTCGTATGGTAACGGAAATTCTAATCCCGAAATTCGTGAAAAATATAAAAAACTAGCCGAAGAAAAGGGTAATGAGTACGTTTATGACTGCTTAAATAAAGTTGACCCTGAAAGTGCAAAAAAACTACATTTTAACGACGTGAAAAGGGTAATTAGGGCACTTGAAATTTTTTATAACGGGACAAAAAAGTCTGATATAAAAGACGATTTAACGCCTAAATATAATTATAACGCTTATACCGTTTCGTTTGATAGAGAAACGCTATATGATAGAATAAATAGACGTGTTGACATTATGCTAGATAACGGACTTGTTGCTGAAGTAAAATCTTTAATTGATAGCGGTGTAACAAGCGAACATCAATGTATGCAAGGTATAGGTTACAAAGAAGTTTATTCGTATCTTAAAGGCGAAATAGATTTAGAGGCTTTAAAAGAACTTATAAAAATAAACTCACGCCACTATGCAAAAAGACAGATTACTTATTTCAAAAGGCTTAACGGGTTAAAATATTTAACTCCTTCAAGTCCTAAAGAAATGGCAAAACAAATTATAGGTGAATTATGATAGATGTTTCTTTAATAGAAAAATGCGAAAAAAAGTTAAAAAATAAATTTAAACTTATTGAAGATATTGCGCTTTTCAATCAAGAAAAAGTATTAAATGCTTTTAAGAAAAATAAAATTGCTCTTCGTCACTTTTCGGGTAGTACGGGCTATGGCTACGGCGACGAAGGTAGAGATACTTTAAGTAAGATTTTCTCTGACGTTTTCAACACCGAAGCAGGTATTTGTTCTCCAAATATTGTGTCGGGTACTCACGCGCTAGCATTATGTTTATATGGTGTATTAAGACGTGGCGATATTTGTCTTTCAATTACAGGTGAGCCTTACGATACGCTTTCTGACGTTATTTATGGCGAAAATAACGGCTCACTAGAAGATTTAGGTATAGCGTTTAAGTCAATCCCGCTTAAAAATGGAAAGATAGATAAAATTGCGGTAAAAAAATTCTTAAATAAACGTATGCCAAAAATGATTTATATGCAACGTTCAAGGGGGTACGCTTGGCGTAGTGCTATTTCAATTAGTGAAATTAAAAGCGCTGTTGATTTTATCAAATCACTTGGTTATAATGGTTGTATTATGCTAGATAATTGCTACGGCGAATTTTTAGATAAACTAGAAGCAACTGACGTTGGCGTTAATCTTATGGCAGGCTCTCTAATAAAAAATGCAGGTGGCGGAATTGCACCTACAGGTGCTTATATTGTAGGTAATAAGGAATATATTCACGATATAGAAGTTAGAATGACCGCTCCGTCTATTGCTGGCGAAGTTGGCTCATATGCGTTTGGATACCAATACTTTTATCAAGGCTTATTTATTGCACCACACGTTGTGTCTCAAGCAGTAAAAGGCGCTTTGTTATTTAGTGCGGTTTTATCCGAATTAGGATATGAAACATTGCCCAAAATCAGCGAAATTCCAAATGATATTATTACGTCAATCAAATTTAACGACGAAAATAAACTTATTTCATTTATAAATACTATACAAAAAAATTCACCCGTTGATAGTTACGTTGACGTAGAGCCTTGGGAGATGCCAGGATATAATTCAAAAGTAATAATGGCAGCAGGTTGTTTTGTACAAGGCGCGTCAATAGAACTTTCGGCAGATGCACCTATAAAGCCACCATATATCGCTTATCTTCAAGGCGGTTTAACTTACGAACACTGCAAAATTGCATTAAAAAATATGAATTTTTAAAAGGATAACGTTATGATAAACTTAAAACAATTTTTAACGTCAAAAAACGAACTTCAAACCGCAGATTTTCAAAAAGCAATTGATTATTGCGCCCAAAATGGAAACGAGCCTTTATTTGTTCCTTTCGGCACCTACAATTTAGGTAGCCTTAATCTTCCATCTAATACTACTATTATCTTTGAAGACGGCGTAAAGATTTTTGGTTCAAAAAATTTAGATGATTATTTTGCTGATAAACAAGTAAAAAATGCTTATCAAGACTTGTCGCACGGCAGTTATACTAAAAGCCTTTTTTACGCTAAAAACGCTGAAAATATCACGTTAAAAGGTAATGCCACTATTGATATGCAATCGGCGTGGGATTTAGATAGAAAACGCTCTAGGTCAGGACGTGGTGCAAAGGTCATTTCGTTTGACAACGTTAAAAATGTAAACATTATTGACCTTAAAATTCTTCACGCAACTGACGTGGCAATGCTTTTAGGTCGTACTAAAAACGTTTTCATTAGGGGTTTATATATGGAAACTCATATTGACGGAATTAGCACCGACGGGGCGGAAGACGTTGTAATTTCTGATTGTATATTAAATTGCGGTGATGATGCGTTAGTGTTTAAGTCTTCAGTTTACGACAATAACGTTTGCCCTTGTAAAAGAATAACCGCTACTAACTGTATAATAAGCAGTATGTGTAACGGTATTAAAATAGGTACGGAAACGACTGGCGATTTTAGCAACATTAACGTAAACAACTGTGTTGTTTATAATACGCATTGTACTGGTATTTCTATTGAAAGTGTTGACGGCTCAAACGTAAAAGGTGTAAATATTTCAAATATTACTATGGATAATGTAAGTTGCCCGATATTTATTTATGCTGGTAAGCGTATGCGTGCTCCAGAAGGTACGCCTGTAGGCAGTATTAACAACGTTAATATTTCTAACTTGTATGCGGATTGTAATGACAAACAATATAAAACCGTTGCTTGTGAACTAGAAATGCTTGGCGAAAACGGCGATATCGTGTCAAATCCGTCGGTTACAAGCAACATTGTTAATATGAGCGGTAATCCTATGAAGAACATCAACCTTTCAAATATTACGTTAAATATGGTTGGTGGCAAAAAACTTACTGATATAGATTATAAAGATAATGAAAAGGGTTATCCACGTGGGGAAATGTTCGGATACGTATTGCCTGCCCACGGATTATTTGTTAAAAACGCTGAAGTAACGCTTACTAACGTTAAATGCTACGTTCAAAATCCAGATGAACGCCCTGATATAGTTGTTGAATAAGAAATTGATAAAGAAAAGCACGCTTAAAGCGTGCTTTTTTATTAGAATTTTCTAATTAAACCTTTAACTGTCCCTATAATTTCAACGTTATCTAAAATTATATCTTTCATAGCGTCGTTTTCGGGATGAAGAACGTATTTATTTTCCTTTTTATAAAATCTTTTAACGGTTGCGCTATCTTCAATAAGGGCTACAACGATTTCGCCGTTTAGTGCGGTGGATTGCTTTTTAACTATTATAATATCTTTATCGTTAATTCCAGCGTTAATCATACTTTCACCTTTAACTTTTAAGGCAAAAACGTCGTCATAGCAGTCAAATTCAGGGGGTAGTGGATAATACCCTTCTAAATTTTCAACAGCAAAAATAGGTTCACCAGCGGTAATTGTGCCTACAAGTGCTATACTCTTAAAATTATTCTTATTAGTTACCGTTACCGCACGTTTTTTCTGTGGAGTTTTAGCAAGTAAACCTTTAGATTTCAACTTTTCAAGATAAGAGTAGGCTGTCGCAGTTGATTTTATATCAAATTGTGCGCAAATTTCCCTAATTGATGGTGGAAAACCATTTTTTGTGGAATAATCTAAAATAAAATCGTAAATCTTGTTAATTATTTCATTGATTTGTTCTTTTTTCATACAAATATATTAACATATAAATTCCAAAAAGTCAAACATATGTTTGTTTATTTTTTGCAAAAAGTGTTGCTTTTAATTGCAGTAGTTTGTATAATATAGACAGGAGAAATATTATGGATAATAAAGTTTTAAATGAATCTGAAAATGATTTTTGTGATTTGAATCCCGAAAAAATTTGTGATAATTGTTGCAAATGTATTGAAACGGATAAAAATTATAAAATAATTAAAATTACAAAAGTAATTTCTGATGAAGAATAATTTTTATATTAAAAAACGACCTAAATGGTCGTTTTTTTAATTTTATTCTATTATACCAATAGCGCGTACTGGGCTACCATCTGAATTTTCAATTTTTATAGGCAAACATATAAACTTAAACGGCTTATTGCCAAGTAAATGCAAATTTTTTAGATTTTCTATATTTATAGTTTGAGTATTTGAAAATAATTTTTTATGGCGAGTTAAGTTTACGTCGGCAATGGGGTCAAGCCCTATAACGTCAAAACCAATACCCTTAAATTTCCTATTTATAATAAAGTCTAAAACTTCATCATCTATACAAGGATAATCACCAAAATAGTCATTAGAGCCCCATTTTTTATCCCAACCAGTATTAAAAAGTAAAAAATCTACCTTAAAAATATCTTCTACGTAAGGTGCTAGTTCCTTCATTGTAATAGGTTCGCCTAAACCTAGGTGTTTACAGTCAATAACTAGCGCATCACCAACAAACTGCTCTACAGAATAAGCGTCTAAAGTTATTTTATCGGCAAATAAGTGTGCAGGGGGGTCAACGTGTGTGCCTGTGTGTGAATACATATTTAGTTTTGTTTCCTTAAAACCATCAACTTCGTACGTATTAGCCTTTTCTAGGCGTGGTTTTTCAGTTCCAGGGTATACGGGCATTTCTTCGCTTATAGTATGGGTAAGGTCAATTATTTTCATATAAAATTAGTCCTCCTTTTTGTTTGTAATGCTTAAATTTTGAGTGGCTTTTTTCTTAATATCTTCGCTTAATGCCGCGTAATGTTTTCTTGTGGTATTTACGTCTTTATGGCCTAAACAGTCCGCTACAACGTAAATATCGCCCGTTTGACGATATAAATTAGTGCCAAAAGTACTACGAAGTTTATGTGGTGTAATTTTTTTAAGAGGGGAAGATATATGGGCGTATTTTTTTACTAATTCTTGTACCATGCGCGTAGAAATTCTTTTGTTTTGTAGAGATAAAAACATTGCTTTTTCGTTTTGTGAAACTAACGAATTTGCTTTACGTTCTAAAAGATAATCTTTAAGACTTTTTTCTACTTGTTCATTGAAATATAATACTGAACGATTACCGCCTTTACGTGTAACTACGAAACTATTTGTATTAAAGTCAAAATCTTCTATATTTAAGCCAACTAATTCGCTTATACGAATTCCGGTGCCTAAAAATAGGGTAATGATAGCCGTATCGCGAACGCCTGTTGCTTTGTGAAAAGCACGTTGTTTTTTAGTTAAACCACTGCCACTTTCAACAATGTATAAAAAGTCGTCAATTTCGTTAACTTTTTCATTTACGTCAAGACGAATTATCTCTTTTTCGTGTATTTTTGGCATTGAAACCTTGGTTGCAACGTTGGCGTTTAATATTCCTTTGTTAAAGAAATATTTATAAAAAGCGCGAAGGGTGGAAAGTTTTCTTGCTTTACCAGTTTCCGTGCAACGTTGTTTTTTGTCGTTTATAGTGTAAAAACTAAGGTAATTTATAAAAAATTCAATATCAGAAGCCGTTAATTCGTTAATATCTTCAAAAGTAATACTTGCAATATCTTTTCTAAATATTTTTTTTGCTAAAAAATCAAAGAAAATTCTTAAATCATATGCATAATTAAGCCTCGTTAGTGGGGAAGTAACGTTGGCAATTCCTATAAAAAAATCTTCCACGTAATAAGGTAATTCTGCAAGCAATGAATTTATTTTTTGTATGCAAGAAATTTCTCTATTTTCAAAATAACTTTTCATAAATTTATTATAACATAGGTAAAAGCCTATTGCAATTACAAAATCGCAAAACGACAATAATATTTTTAAGAAATATTGCTTAATTTTAATACAAATTTATTTTTTAATAGAAATAGGGAAATATATTTAACTATGCGCAAAACACGACTTTTACGCATAGTTAAGTGTAAAAATCGGCGTTTTAGATAAGTTCGAATTTATTAGTGTTTTATTAATGTTTTATAGAGGAAATCGGTTATTTTTTTAGTGA
>JAZOST010000013.1:0-7996 GCA_045657285.1 Christensenellaceae bacterium | reverse complement strand
TCAAGTGATAATTCGTCGCCTTCACGGAAGATTTTGCCTGCAAGTTCAAAGTATTTTTCTTCTTCGTGCATTTTGATATCGCCACAACCAGATACACAGCAAGTACCCATACCACGAGCAACAACGGCTGCGTGTGAAGTTTGACCGCCACGTACGGTTAAGATACCTTGAGCATATTTCATACCTTCAATATCTTCAGGTGAAGTTTCTAAACGAACGAGAATAACTTTTTTGCCTTCTTTGCCAAGTTCAACTGCATCTTCAGGAGTGAATACGATAGTACCTGCAGCAGCACCGGGAGAAGCGGCAATACCCTTACCAACAACGTTTTCTTTATCTGCTTTCTTAAGAGCAGCAGTATCAAACGTGGGGTGAAGTAGCATATCTAAAGTTTTTGCATCAATTTGGAGTAATGCTTCTTGTTCGGTAATCATACCTTCGTCAATAAGGTCGCAAGCGATTCTTATTGCAGCGGCAGCAGTACGTTTACCATTTCTGGTTTGAAGCATATAGAGTTTACCTTTTTCAATGGTGAATTCCATATCTTGCATATCTTTGTAGTGATTTTCTAAGATATTGCAAATACCAAGGAATTGTTCGTAAACTTCGGGAAGAACTTCTGCCATTTTAGCAATGGGCATTGGGGTTCTAACACCAGCAACAACGTCTTCACCTTGAGCGTTCATTAAGAATTCACCCATAAGACCTTTTTCACCGGTTGCAGGGTTACGAGTAAACGCAACACCAGTACCGCAATCGTCACCCATGTTACCGAAAGCCATCATTTGTACGTTAACCGCAGTACCCCAACTATAAGGAATATCGTGGTCCATACGATAAATATTTGCTCTAGGATTGTCCCAAGAACGGAAAACTGCTTTGATTGCACCAAAGAGTTGTTCTTTGGGGTCTGACGGGAAGTCTTTACCGATTTTTGCTTTATATTCGCCTTTGAATTGTTCAGCGAGTTCTTTTAAATCTTCAGCGGTAAGGTCAACGTCAAATACAACGCCCTTTTCTTCTTTCATTTTGTCAATGAGTTCTTCAAAGTATTTTTTACCAACTTCCATAACTACGTCGGAATACATTTGAATAAATCTACGATAGCAGTCGTAAGCCCATCTAGCGTTGCCTGATTTCTTTGCTAAAACTTCAACAACTTCTTCGTATAAGCCAAGGTTAAGAAAAGTATCCATCATACCAGGCATTGACGCTCTTGCGCCAGAACGAACTGAAACGAGTAGCGGGTCTTCTTTGTCGCCAAATTTCTTACCAGCGATTTTTTCAAGTTTTTCAATGTTTTCTAAGATTTCGGCTTGAATTTGTTCGTTAATTTGTTTGCCGTCTTCATAGTATTTGGTGCAGGCTTCGGTTGAAATGGTGAAGCCTTGGGGTACGGGAAGACCAATATGAGTCATTTCCGCAAGGTTTGCGCCTTTACCACCAAGGGTATTACGCATCGTTGCATTGCCTTCACTAAAAAGGTAAACGTATTTCATGTACATCCTCCAAAAATGTAATATTATTTTATAACCTTGTAAATTATACACTAAACAAGGTCATTTTGCAAGAGATTTTGCGATAGTTGTGATAGTTTTATAACTTTAAAAGTTCTATTAGCGATTTTAGGCTTTCTTCAGTTTTGTTATTTAAGTAAAAATTTATAAGCCTTAAGCACTTTACGGCTTGCTCTTTTTCTAGTTCTTCGCCTTTACTAGCAGAAACTAAACCTTGATAGGTAGATAAATTTATCTCTCTATCATCTTTTTCGTAGCAGTTTTCACACTCAAAACCGCCGTACGCTGAAACGAAGAATATTCTTCCGTTTATATCATTTCCACACTTAAAACAACCGCCTAAATTGAGCGAATACCCCGTTTCTTTTAATGCGCTAAGCAAAAATTTTACCAGTACGCTTTGGGGTAGTTCGTCGCCGTAAGCAAGTTGTTTTAGAGAATTTATTGCAAGCATAAAAAGTGCACTAGACACTATACCTTCTTTATTGAATTTTTTAATAAATTCGGTTATAACGCCTGCGGAAAAATATTTTTCTATATTTTCTCTAATCGGGTAAAAACTATCAATTAAACTTGCGCCTATTACCGTACGCATATTTCCTTTTACGGTAAAAACGTATTCAACAAAACAAAAAGGCTCGGTGGCAAACTTCATCTTTGCCCCTGCCTTTTTTACGCCTTTTATTTTAGCGGAAATTAACCCTTTCTCAAGGGTATAAATAGATAAAATTTTATCGTTTTCGCCAAACGATACGCCCGATAAAATTATTCCGCTAAGTTTTTCTTCCATGTTTATTTCTCTATAAGTTTTTTATATAGTAAATAGTACGATATTTCGCCCGTTTTTTCAAACAACGTCCAAGCGGACTCCGCAGGCGAATTAAAGTCAAAATCGTCGTTTCTTTTCATATACCCTCCGAAAAAAGTATGTGAAAAGTTTAATGCTTTTATTCGCCGTAGCCGTGTTGTTTTATTAGGTACGGAGAATTTCGCCAGTCTTCTTTAACCTTAACGTAGGTGGTTAAAAATACCTTTTTGCCAAGGAATTTTTCCATATCAGTGCGGGCAAAAGAAGAAACTTCTTTGATTTTTGAGCCTTGTTTTCCTATTAAAATTGCTTTGTGATTTGCTTTTTCGCAAATAATATCTAAATTTACGTTATAAGTTTTTCCGTTTTCGGAAAGCGAAAAATCGTTTATTATTATTGCTACGCCGTGCGGAATTTCCTTTTCAAATTTAAGAAGAATTTTTTCGCGCATGATTTCAGATATCATAAATTTTGTAGAGCGGTCTGAAATAATATCTTCTTCAAAAAGTTTTTCGCCTTCCCCAAGTTTTGACTTAATTACCTTCAAAAGTTCCTTAACGTTTTTACCCTTTCTTGCCGAAACGGGCACGATTTCTACGCCTAAATCTTCAAACTGCTTTAGTTCAGAAACAAGTAAACTTTCGGTCATTATGTCAATTTTAGAAAGAACTAAAACAAATGGGATTTTACTATTAGAATATTTTTTTACTAGTTCTAAATCCTTTTCGGTTATTCCTTGGTGTGCATCTAAAACGAAAAGTATTAAATCAACGTCCGTTACGCTATCATCAACCGTCTTTTGCATTACCGCGTTAAGCAAATTATCTGCCTTATATAAGCCGGGTGTATCAACGAACGCTATTTGGCTATCTTTATCAGTTAAAACACCTAAAATTCTTTCTCTAGTAGTTTGGGGCTTTGGCGAAACTATTGCAACTTTTTCACCAACTAAAACGTTTATAAGCGTACTTTTACCAGCATTTGCCCTGCCAACTACTGCAACGTATCCACTTTTCATTATTCTTCTACCTTGAGCATTTTAAGAACCTTTTTTTCTAAAGCGCGCATTTGCTTTTTATCTTCATCAGTCATATGGTCAAAGCCGAATAAGTGAAGCAATCCGTGAATGATAAGATAATCTCTTTCGCGTTGTTCGCTGTGTCCGTATTCTCTTGCTTGCTCGCGAATTTTTTCTTCGCAAAGCACTATTGAACCAAGGAAAATAAATCTGCCGTCAATTTCCGTTTTGCAATTTTGGGGAAGTAAAATTTCGCCCCTAATTCCATCAAGCGTAGGGAAAGACAAAACGTCGGTTACCTTATCAACGCCACGCTCCCTTGAATTAAGCGTTTGTATTCCTTCCCCGCTTTCAAAAATTAGTTCTACTTTTATGCGCGAAACTTGTCCCAAAGTCTTATAAACTGCCTTGGCTATTTTTCTAACGTTAACTTTTTTTTGTAAACATTCAACGACTAATCTTCCCATAAACTACTCCGTTTGCTTGTCAGGCGCTTCTAATGAATCGGGGTCAATCCCTTCTAAACTTACTTTGGGGTATTCAATTCTGCTGTGATATACGCCCGATAAACTATTTATAACCGTATGAATTATAATGTTTAATTCTTTTATAGTTATTTCGCATTCATCAAATTGACCTAGTTGCATTCTATCGCTTACTATTTTTTTAACCGCTTTTTCTACGTTTGCACGCGAACGGTCAGACATAGTTCTTGCAAGCGCTTCGCAACTGTCAACTATCATTATTATTGATGCTATTTTAGTTTGTGGTTTTGGCCCTGAATAACTAAATTGTGCAAGTGAAACTTCGCCGTCCGTAAACTTTTTAGCCTTATCGTAAAAGTAAAGTATAGGCATAGTGCCGTGGTGTTCCCTAGCAACATCAGCCACTTCTTTAGGCAAGCGGTTTTTAATTGCGAATTGATAACCGTCAACCGTGTGAGATTTAATGATATTTGCCGAAAGTTCAGGCGTAATATCGTCGTGTGGATTTGCGCCGTCCGCTTGGTTTTCCTTAAAGAATTCGGGGCGACGGAGTTTACCTATATCGTGATAATAAGCGCAAGTTCTTGCAAGCAACGCGTCTTCGCCGATTGCAGTAGCGCACGCTTCAGCAAGGTTAGAAACTACTATCGCGTGGTTAAACGTGCCTGGCGATTGAACTATCATTTTTTTAATATATTTTACCTTGTGGTCTGTAAGTTCCGCTAATTTAAAGCGAGTTAACTTATTGAAAATAAATTCTAAAACGGGAAGTAGTACCACAACTGAAGCAACTGCAAACGGACCTGAACAAATACTTGCAATTAAGTTTTTGTAAACCGCGCCGATACTATTTTCAATAAGAGAGAACAAAACGGTAACAACACATGGCAACGAGAATATTAAACTTAAAACAATCATCTTAAATCTTGAGTAAACTTCTTTAAGCAAATATACCGCAGTTACACAAGAAACAAGTGAAAGTATAGGTAAAAAGGCTTGTAAGTTATCAACCGAAACCGCAGACGAAAAGCGGTCAAACGCCGAAAGGAGTGTAGTGAATATAAAACTTAAAAATATAGCCGTTTTACTATTAGTTAAGAACAAAGTAATTATTGCAACGAACGCTAACGGACGAACGTATATATTTATATATCTTTCAGTCACAAAGCAAAGTGCAAGGGAGAGTTGCAATATTATAAAAAGCATTTCAGAGTTAGTTGCCTTTCTTAAAAAATCACGTTCTTCAAAGTAAAAATATAAAAACATTGCCACGGCTGAAAATAGCGTAACCGCAAACAAACTTAAAACTACGCGTCCGTTTTCAAAAAGCGCGTAAAATTCTTGCGGGTCGTTAGCCCTAACGTACTCAAACAAAAAGAATAGTAGCATAATGGCAAAAACGTTTACTATATACGTTATAGCCACCCTTGCTACGTCCTTTTTCCCCCAAGGCAATAGTTTTAATGATTCTCTTTTTTCCATTGTTTTTCCCTATTTATATATTTGAATTCTATAATTAACGTTTACAGTGTAAACAAAAAGGTCGTCTTTTTCACTTTTTTCTACCGATACTGAAACTATATCTTTATCGGCGTGCAAGCCTAGTGCAAATGTGGTTGCTTGCGTTTCAGCATTGTCGTTTTCGGAAACAAGCGTTTCAACTTCCGTACAAATTATTGAAACGTACGCGATAGGATTAACTTCAATAGTTTGTTCCTTTATAATAGCATATCCGCCAACGATAAGTTCGTTTTCGGTTACTTTATCCCCTGCTTTTTTAAGCGCAGTTCCGCGATAGACTTTTATATCTTCAATTATTCCACTTGCGCTAGAATATACGGCGGTATCTTTACCTAAACTTTCTTTATCGTTAGTTTGTGCTAAAACAAGTTCAACGATTAGCCTATTCCCCGATTTTTTTAAGCGAGCAAAAGAAAGTTTATTTGAACTTGCTAAAATTTGACTTGATAAAACGTCTAAATCAAAATCGCTAAAGTTAGAATATTTTTTAACGCCTTTATCTTCTAAAAAATTTTGAACTTCGCGCTTTAATACCGCACCCGTGCCAACGTATTCAACCGAATAAATAATTCCGCCAAGATAATGCGAACTAATCACAAAGAAAAGTGCGCCAAGCAAAACCCCTATGTGTTTTATAAGGCGGTAAAGTGGGTACATTTTGCCAAAAGTTTTTACTCTTCTTATATTGTAACATAAATTATTAGTAATTGCAAAAAATTTTTTCGTTTCGTTTAATTTTATACCAAGTCGCATTTTCTTTACGGAAAACTTTTTAATTTGATATATATTTATTCCG
Organism: Christensenellaceae bacterium; assembly: GCA_045657285.1. Lineage (GTDB taxonomy): Bacteria > Bacillota > Clostridia > Christensenellales > Borkfalkiaceae > UBA1259. The sequence continues at coordinate 1,851 of JAZOST010000013.1, read as the reverse complement.
TTTTTTGCAAGTTCGTTTATAAGTTTATCTTGATTAACGCCCGTTATATCAAAATACGCGTAAACGTCTAAATCCGCGTTAAACTTTTTATTTTTCCGCAAATTACTAAATCTCCCGCGCAGTATTTTTTTACAAATAAATCACTTCCGCTAATCGTTAAGCCGTCCTTTTTTAACCGAATAGTTATTTCTTCCGCCGTGTATTTAAGTATTTGCTTTACGCCTTCTACGTGCAGAGCGTCATCAAAAAGCACCGCACGAAAAAAAGTGTTTTTGCCTATGTTTAGACTTTCCGTTATACTATCAAAAAAACTCATAATACAAATTATATGCTCTTTTTTATTTAGTAATGCTGAAAATAAAATGCCACGCGTTTTACCCGCGTGGCTTTAAGTGTATTGCTTGTATAAGTTTATAATTTGTTTTTTCTTTCTTTTAGCGTATTCGTAAGCAATTTTTGTCCCACTGCTTCTTTTTGCCAACGCGTATTTCTCATTGTAGTAAAAAATACAATACGAAGATTTATCTATCATATCATAATTGCGCTCTACGTAAGAATATTTACCCGCTTTTTCTAATTTAGGTAAAAAATACGTTTCTTCATACCATTGTAGAAGATATTTCTCATATTCCTTACTTATATATTGAAAAGCCGACCTACAATATACTCTTTTTATAAATGGAAAATCTTTTTTTAATTCCGTTACTATCTCCCAAGATAAATCATTAAATTGACTTTTGCTCCCAAAAACAAAAGTATTAACACCATTTATTATAAGCGTTAAAACCGTTTCCCTTAACTTTAACGCTAGTTCTTCAGTTCTTTCAATTGTTCTATGTCCTATAAAACACGACTGCATTTTTTAACCTACTTTTCGTGGAATTCCGCAAAACATTATACTAAACACCAAACAAAAAGTCAATATCGTGGAACTCCACGAGATAAATATTTTTATAATACCTATAATAGTTTCGTGGAACACCTATAAGGAGTTCCACGAAGGTGTAGAAATGAATTTAAACGACGCTATAATTAAAAGAATTGAAGAAATTTGCAAAGAAAAGAATATAAACATATGCAAAACTTCGCTAAACGGCGGAAAATCGCCGTCGGCAATTTACGACTTAATTAAGGGGAGAACTAAATGCTCTAAAGTTTCTACGATAAAAGCATTTTGTCAAGGAGCGGGCATTACCCTTTCGGAATTTTTTAACAAGGATTATTTTAACGATTTTGAAGAATAGAAAAAACCACGGAATTAAATCCGTGGTTTTTTATTGTCTTAAAAATTTATTTCTTATAATAATTTATTAAACAACCTTTGATTATGATTTCTTTTTCGCTATCGGTAAGCGGAGCAATTTTTAAGGTTATATCTTTTACCTTTTCGCCGTAAACTTTTGCCTTAAATTCTAAAGCGCCACTTAAAATCCCTTCTTTAACGTTTTCTACGTAAACGTAATCTCCAACACTAAAGTCGTTTTTATCAGCAAGGAAAGGTATCATACCCCAGTTGATTAAGTTACTTCTGTAACGCTTGGTTGCGTATTCTTTAGCGATATTTGCCACACCGCCAAGAACCCTTTGACAAGACGCGGCTTGTTCCCTTGCAGAGCCGTCGCCTGGCTTAATTGAGCATACAACAGAGCCATATGAAGTGTTTTCTTCGTTTAATCCTAAATCTTTAGGGAAACCTTCACTTATTGCCCCCTTTGCTCTTTTTACGTATTCGGGGTCTTTTCTTGAAAGCGCAAATTCCGCTAGTTTTAAGGGGTTAGAGCGGTAAGACGACGTTTCGCCAGACGGAATAAGTTCATCCGTAGTGGTTACGGGGTCGTTTAGCACTGATAC
>JAZOST010000012.1:0-15303 GCA_045657285.1 Christensenellaceae bacterium | reverse complement strand
CCTAAACACCTTGACGTTGACCTTACTAAACAAAAATTTGACGCTCTTACTAAGGATTTGGTTGAAGCAACTATTACTCCTATGCAAAAAGCGATGGAAGACGCAAAACTTTCATATAGCGAAATTGACAAGGTTATTTTAGTAGGTGGTTCTACTAGAATTCCCGCAGTTATTGACGAAGTAAGAAAAACTACTGGCAAAGAACCCTTTAAGGGCATTAACCCCGACGAATGCGTAGCGGTTGGCGCTGCAATTCAAGGCGGTGTTTTATCTGGCGAAGTTAAAGACGTATTACTTTTAGACGTTACTCCGCTTTCACTTGGTATTGAAACTTTAGGTGGCGTTTGCACCAAACTTATTGAAAGAAATACCACTATCCCCGTAAAGAAATCACAAGTGTTCTCAACGGCGGCGGATAACCAAACTCAAGTTGATATTCACATTTTACAAGGTGAAAGAGAATTTGCTAAAGACAACAAAACTCTTGGTAGATTTGAACTTTCAGGAATTGCACCCGCACCGCGCGGTATTCCGCAAATTGAAGTTTCTTTTGACATTGACGCAAACGGCATAGTTAACGTTTCGGCAAAAGACCTTGGAACTGGTAAATCACAAAACATTACCATTACTTCTTCAACTAACCTTTCAGATGCTGATATTGAAAAAGCGGTTAACGAAGCAAAACAATTTGAAGAAGAAGATAAAAAGAGAAAAGAAACGGTTGATAGCTACAACAGACTTGACGGTATGATATTCACCGTTGAAAAATCTATCAAAGATTTAGGCGATAAGGTTACCGCTGAAGACAAGGCTAAACTTGAAGAAGAAATTAAACTTGCTAAGACTGAACTTGAAACAAACGATAAAGAAAAAATGGATTCAGCATTTGAAAAATTATCAAGCGCTTCACAAGAAGTTTTTGCAAAAATTTATCAACAAGCAAGTCAAAACGGGGAAGCGCCAAACGGCGAAAATCCGTCTGATACCGAATTTCACCAAGGTTAAAAATTAAAGCGTACTGAAAGGCGAAACGCCTTTCAGTTTTGCTCTAAAATGGGGAACGTATGTCAAATTTATTATTTTCGCTAACTAGTTTAGGAAATAGCATTAAATCAGGTTTAATAGGCGCTTTTGGCGACCTTTGGTATTTAGTGCTTATAAACTTCGTGGGCGTTATTGCTATTCTTATAAAAATAATAGAAACTCAAAACAAAACACGTGGTAAGATTATGCTTTTTGCCACGCTTAACTACGTTTGTTGGATAACCTATTTTTTCCTAAACGGCGACTTTACAAGTACTTTAGTTAGCGTTATAAGTTTTATTCAGTTAATAGTGTTTAGCAAGCGCGGAAAATATAAGTGGGCAAGCAGTTATGTTTGGCTTGTAGTATTTTTATCCGTGCAAATAGTAACCGCGATATTTACTTATCGCAGTCCGCTATCGCTTTTTGCTATAACGGGTGGAATGCTAAGCACTATTGCATACTTTGTTATGAGCGAAAAATTATATCGCTATTTATTCGTTTTCGTGTGTCTTCTTTGGATAGGTAACGGCATAGCGTTCTCATACTACATTGCACTTATTCACGATATTTTTGCAACTACTTCTATTATCGTTGCGATATTTAGATACAACTTTAAAAAAGAAGAAAAACAAACTGCCGAAGAAAAGTTATCGGCATAATAAAAGGTTTATATGGCTAAAAAAGATTATTACGAAACTTTAGGCGTTTCTAAAAACGCCACTGCGGACGAAATTAAATCAGCGTATCGCAAGTTAGTTAAACAATATCACCCAGACCTTCACCCAGGCGACGCTGCCGCTGCGGAAAAGTTTAAGGAAATAAACGAAGCAAACGAAGTTTTATCCGACGAAAAGAAAAGGAAAAACTACGATACTTTTGGCGACCCTAACGGAAATATGGGTGGCTTTTCGGGTGCTGGCGGAGCAGGTGGCTTTGGCGGATTTGGTGGTTTTGAAGACATTTTCGGCGATATTTTCGGTGGCTTTGGCGGTGGCAGAAGAACTGCTCAAACTAAAACCAAAGGTGAAGATATTACTTTAGAAATATCACTTTCATTTTTAGACGCGGCGAAAGGCTGTCAAAGGGAAGTAGTTTACACTAGAAACGAGCCGTGCTCATCTTGTAACGGCACGGGCGCAAAAGGTGGAAAGGCTTATCAAACTTGTTCAAAGTGCGGTGGTACTGGGCAAGTTCAGTACGCTACGGGAAACGGCTTTTTCCGTTCAGTTTCCGTCCGCCCTTGTGATGAGTGTAACGGCACGGGTAAAAAGATTTTAGAATCTTGTCCAGATTGCAAAGGGAAAGGCTACACAAAACAAACTACTAAAGTGGCGTTTAATATTCCCGCAGGTGCTGATACCGGCAGTTACATAAGAAAAGCAGGCTATGGCGAAGCAAGCCGTAACGGCGGTCCGGCGGGCGACCTTATCGTAGTTATAAAGGTAGAACCAAGCAAAGTTCTAAAGAGAAAGAATTTTGACCTTTACGTTACCGTACCCGTAAGTTTTACTACTGCGGTAAACGGCGGAAAAGTTCACGTTCCACTTATTGACGATACTCTTGAATATAATATTCCCGAAGGCACGCAAAGTGGCAAAATTTTCTTCGTTCGCGGAAAAGGTATTAAAACTGCTCGCGGAACGGGGGATTTATATATAGAAATAGTAGTTGAAATTCCCACTAAAATTAGCAAGGCACAAAAGAAGGCTTTGGAAGAATTTGAATCTGAATCCGAAATTAAACAATATTCGGATATGAAAAAATATAAAGACAATATGGAGATGCTTTACGGAAAAAACCCGTATTCAAAGTAGTATGAGTAAGTTTATAGAATTAACGGTAAAAACCACGCACGACGGAAGTGAACTAATTGCGGATTTACTTTCGGAATACACAGATTTGGGCGTAAGCGTTTTTGATATTGAAGACGTTATTGCGCTAGAAAAAAACGGCAAGTTTTGGGACTATGCCGACGATTCTATTTACTCTGCGGATAAAACCGTCTTCGTTCGCGCAAGTTACCCTATAGAAACGGCAGAAGACACTATCAATGAAATTAAAGATAGGCTAAATCTTATGAAGGAGTATAGCCCCTTTGATTTAGGCGCGTTAGAAATTGTTACCGCTGAAATTGACGGCGACGCTTGGCGTGAAAACTGGAAAGAACGCTTTAAGCCTATTCATATCGGCAGAGTAGTTATAGTTCCCGAATGGATAGAATACGAAAAGGCGGATGGCGAAATTATTATTAAACTTGATTCTAATATGGCTTTCGGCACGGGCGAACACGAAACTACTTCAATGTGCGTTGAATACCTTGAAAAGTACGTTAAACCACAAACCACCGTGCTTGACGTAGGCTCTGGCAGTGGAATACTTGGCATTACGGCAAGTAAACTCGGTGCAAAAAAGGTTATAATGACTGACATTGACGAATGTGCGGTAACCGCTTCAAAACACAACGCTATTCTAAACGGGGTAACGGGAGCGGAAGTGCTTCTTAAAAACCTTTTAGACGACAACACCGTTAAAGGCGACGTTATAGTATGCAATATTATGGCGGAAGTACTAATTGCTTTTGCTCCGTACTTAAAGAATAACCTGCTAGATAACGGCTACGTAATTTTAAGCGGTATTCTTAAAGATAGATTAGATAAAGTTGAAAACGCGTATATTGCGCAAGGCTTTACGCTTATTGAAGATAAAACCAAAGGCGAATGGTCAGCGTGCGTTCTTCAAAAGGGAAGTGTATGAAAGCGGTAGTTTTTACGCTTGGTTGTAAGGTTAATGAGTGTGAAAGTGATTCTCTTATAGCAGGGCTTAAAAATTTAGGTTACGAAGTAAGCGATAAACTTGAAAAAGCCGACCTTTACATAGTAAACACTTGCGCGGTTACCGCTGAAGCGGAGAAGAAATCGCGCCAAATGGCAAGCAGAATTAAAAAACTTAATGAAAGCGCAAAAATTATATTTACAGGTTGCGCGTGTCAAAATAACCCTAAGTCATTTTCGCAAAAGTCTAGCGATTATTTAGTTACGGGCGTTTTTAATAAAGGCGAAATTCTAAATATGCTTACTTGTTCAGGTGAAAAGGTGTTCACAGAGCCAAGTGAGTATGAAGAACTTCCCGTAGTAAACTCTCTTAAGACCAGAACTTATATAAAAGTACAAGACGGGTGCAATAATTTTTGTTCGTACTGTCTAATTCCTTATTTAAGGGGTAGAATTCGCTCTAGAAACCCCGAAAGCGTAAAAAATGAAATACTTTCCATTAAACCAAAAGAAGCCATTATAACGGGAATAAATCTTTCCGCTTACGATTATAACGGGCTTAAACTTAAAGACTTACTTTTAAGCCTTACGGGTGTTGATACTAGAATAAGACTAGGTTCACTAGAAGTGGGCGTTATTACGGAAGAATTTTTACAAGCGACTAAAAAACTTAAAAATTTTGCTCCGCATTTTCATTTATCGTTGCAGTCGGGAAGTAATGCCGTTTTGAAAAAAATGAATAGGCACTATACGGCTAAAGAATTTATTGAAAAGGTAAACCTAATTCGTTCGTATTATGCTGATGCGGGTATCACTACTGATATAATCGTAGGCTTTCCAAATGAAACTGAAGAAAATTTTTTAGAAACGCTTTCGCTTGTGGAAAAGGTAAATTTTTCGGATATTCACGCGTTTATTTTTAGCCCTAGAAAAGGTACGGTTGCATATAAAATGCAAGATTTGTCACACGAAGTAAAGAAAGCGCGTCTTGATAGGCTTATGATAATTAAGCAAAAATCAAAAACTGACTTTGCCTTAAAGATGCAGGGTAAAACGTTAGAATTTCTACCCGAAGAACAAAAAGATGGTTACACCGAAGGGTATAGCGAAAATTATTTAAGGCTTTACGTTTTAGGGGATTGCAAGGAAAATATTGCTAAAGTTAAAGTGCTTTCGCCCTTTAAGGACGGCGCTTTAGCGGAATTTATATAAAAGGAGAAAATTATGGAAAATTGTTTATTTTGCAAAATTATAGCAGGGGAAATTCCCGCAACGAAAATGTACGAAGACGAAAATATGATTATCATTAAAGATATTGACCCCAAGGCGAAAAATCACTTCTTGTGCATACCCAAAAGCCACTTTAAGTTGCTTGCCGAAATGACGGAAAGCCAAAGTGAAATGGTTAAAAAATGTCTTAAAAAAATACCCACTCTTGAAAAAGAGTTAGGGCTAGAAAACGGCTATCGCCTAGTAATCAATCAAGGCGACGATGCAGGTCAAACGGTATTTCACTTGCATATTCATATTTTAAGTGGACAAAAAATGGGCTGGACCCCCGCGTAAAAAATAGTTTAAAATAATTGCAGTTTTTTGTTTGACAAACAACCGCTTTTTTTGTATAATCTAAACGTTCCTTTAAGGAATTACTAATTACCATCGGGTAAAGGAGGGTTGAAAAATGAGTATCGTAAGAGTTGGCGAAAACGAAAATCTTGACAGCGCTTTAAGACGTTTCAAAAGAAAATGTTCTCGTGACGGAATTATCGGCGACCTCCGTAAAAAAGAGTTCTATGAAAGCCCTTCAATCAAGAGAAAGAAAAAATCTGAAGCAGCAAGAAAAAGAAGCATTAAAGGCTAAAAAGTTTACCTACTAAGGAAAATCCTTGGTAGGTATTTTTTTGCGAAAAATGTAGAATTTTGTAGATAACATTAAAGGAGAAACTTATGGAAAACTTAAAATCAGTAAAACAGTATGCAAGAGAAGCCAAAATGCGCCTAAAAAGTGGGTTTTGGGAAAACTATCATAAAAATCTAGAAGAAGAAATTTCTAAAGCCAAAGATGCGGGCGTTTCAGAGTCAAAAGTCGTAGAGTATTATAATACTAAAGTTAGCGAAAATATTAGAAAAACTGAAACTGACGAAGAATTTTATTTTAAGGTTAAAAAACTTCTAGACGAAGAAGGGGAAGTGAGTGGTGCTTTGGGTAGGCTTACCGATAGGGAAGTTTACGATACCCTTTCGTATGAAGAAAAACAAAGGTATAACTTAAACCTTTCCGAAAGATATCTTAAAGCCGTTGAAAGATATAAAAAAGAAAAGGCTATGCAGTTTTAAATCTTGCAAAAGCGTGCTTTTTCTAGTATAATAAAAGGGCAAAGGAGATTGTTATGTTTGAAAATTTTTCTAAACTAGTTAATGAAAGGCAGGCTTGCCGTAATTACATAGACAAAAAGGTAGAGCAAGAAAAACTTGATAAAATTATGGAACTTGCTCTTTTTTCGCCGTCCGCGTGCAATAGTCAGCCGTGGAAATTGTGTTTAGTTTCTACTGAAGAAAAGGTAAACGCGGTAAGGGAAACCTTGCAAACTGAAGAACATAACAAGTTTTTAGATAACGTTTCTACGTTTATCGCGGTAATTGAGCAAAACGCGGTACTTCGTAAAGACGTTGACGACAAGTTTGATAATAATCGCTTTGTTAAATACGACGTTGGCGAACTAATAGCATATCTTACACTTTCAGCAAAGGCAGTTGGGCTTGATACTTGCGTTATAGGTTGGATGGAAGAAGAACGCCTAGCAAAAATTTTAGAACTTGAATCTAACGAACAATGCAAACTTGTGGTTGCGGTAGGGTATTCTAACGACCCGCTTCGCAAAAAAATAAGAAAACCTAAAGAAGAAAAAATCAAAATCATATAAAGCAAAACCGACCACAATTTTGGTCGGTTTTATATTGTATTTTTTGTTTCTTCGTTAAACCCTAAACTTATTAAGAGCGCAGTATTTACTTTTTGCATTGTGGTGATAGGAAGTTCGCCTATTCGCTCTTTAAGACGGCGTTTATCTAACGTTCGTATCTGCTCTAAAAGTATTACGGAATTTTTTGCTAGCCCGTATTCGCCTTCAGATAGTTCTATATGGGTAGGTAATTTCGCCTTGTTAAGTTTGCTAGTTATCGCCGCAGCAATAATCGTCGGGCTATATTTATTACCTGTATCGTTTTGTACGATTAAAATAGGGCGAATTCCGCCTTGTTCACTTCCCACAACGGGGCTTAAATCCGCATAATATAATTCTCCGCGTTTAATCATAACAAATTCCTCTTTAGTCCCTGTTATAGTATATGTATTTTTTATTTTAACAGGTAACCTTTCGTTATGATTTTATCCCTTTTTTGATTATTTTATACGAGTATAGGCTTTTTAATAAAAAAACTTTAATATTTGTTTTTGGTATGGTATAATAAATATGACCGTCAAGACGTTGAATTTTGGGTTTTAGTTCCCTAATTGTTTTTGGTATGGTATAATCGTCGCAAGGCGCGTTGATAATTTACAGCAGTTTTAGTTCCCTAATTGTTTTTGGTATGGTATAATAAGGACCGTTTTTCCGTTTCTATCGGCAAAGTTTTAGTTCCCTAATTGTTTTTGGTATGGTATAATTCGGTAGCGTGGGAAGGCATAAAGTTAGTTGTTTTAGTTCCCTAATTGTTTTTGGTATGGTATAATTGACTTGCTCCCGAAGGTATAATAAACGCGGTTTTAGTTCCCTAATTGTTTTTGGTATGGTATAATGCTTCAAAGAATCGCGGGAGTGTTGGGGTGGTTTTAGTTCCCTAATTGTTTTTGGTATGGTATAATAATGATATAATTTATTTGCTACACAAAATTGTTTTAGTTCCCTAATTGTTTTTGGTATGGTATAATTTATTGCATTATCTCTATTCCGCTGAATTTGTTTTAGTTCCCTAATTGTTTTTGGTATGGTATAATAATAAATATCTAAATGATAATGTCGGTGCAGTTTTAGTTCCCTAATTGTTTTTGGTATGGTATAATAAAACGGCGCATTTGCAGAGTATTGTAGATGTTTTAGTTCCCTAATTGTTTTTGGTATGGTATAATTATGAATTGCCTCATATAAAGTTTTGAAAGGTTTTAGTTCCCTAATTGTTTTTGGTATGGTATAATCAAAAACGTTTTGGAATAAGTCGCCATAATGTTTTAGTTCCCTAATTGTTTTTGGTATGGTATAATAAGGGTGTTTTAATTGAAACAAGCCGTAAAGTTTTAGTTCCCTAATTGTTTTTGGTATGGTATAATAGGTAAACTAAACAAAATAGTAAAAACCCTTTTAGTTAAAAGGGTTTTTACTATTTTAAATATAACTAATTTTTAATAAAAAAATAGTTTTAGAAAAAAGAAAGTTGTTCGGTTTCTATTTTTTTATCTTTTTTGATTGGTGTTCCAACTAAAATATTCATTGAAGCATATTGTTTTTCAGTTACTATTAAAGAGCGTACGGAACCATATTTGGGCACTTTTTTTGCAATTCTTTCTTCGTGCATTTTTGCTGATTCTATTGTGTTGCAAATACGTCCGTAAAGGCTAAACTGAATCATAAAAAAACCATCGTTTAGCAATTCTTTTCTAAATTGTGTTGCCTTTCTTCTTTCGTCCCTAGTTTTTACGGGTAAATCAAAAAAAATAAGTACGCGCATAAACTTACTCATATGAATGTAGTGCTAAATCAGTTATATATACTTCTTTTAGACAGTCGGTTTTTTCTTTAAGACTTTTTTGGTAGCTTTGTACAAAAATTTCTATCGCGTATGAAATTGTTTGATTTTGCCCATTAGTTATAACGTTATAATTTATTAGATTTAGCATTTTAGATTTTTCTTTGCTATCTAATTTTTGTCCTGTGAAATTTTTTAACACGTATAAATCAACTATTGGGCGAAAAACTTCTAAAAGGTCATCTGCTAGGTTGAATTGATTAAATTGGTTACTATGAAAAATTCCTAAAAATGGCATAAGACCATGTGAAACAATGCTTCTTGCAACAAATGACCTTATTATTGAATAGCCGTAATTCAGAAAGGCGTTAATTTCATTTGAATCTTCTCGGCGGGAAAAGACATCGCCAAAAAGTTTCTTAAAATAAATTAGGCTAGCCTTTGCCTCATTGTTTGAAGAATCTCCTGAAAGAACGGTTTCGTATAGGTTTTTTAAGGTTCCTTCTTTGTCTATAAAAGATAAGACTTTATCTTGATTTTTAATTTTATTTTCTATAATTTTCTTCCATAGTTGTTTTTGAAGTGGCTTTGGTAGTTTTGTTTGGTTTTCATATTGTAATAGCGTTTGATAGTGAGCGCAAAAAGGCAAAATCACCCCACTTGGGAGGTGATTCTGGTCGCAGATAAAACATAAAATTCCCCTTTGTGAAAAACAAGAAAGGGTATAGGTTGAAATTGAAGTGGTTAAATTCTCAATCATAACGCTATTAACGTCTTCTAGTGGAAAGTCTGTTGATTTTTCACTATTTTTTATAATTAATTGATTATTCTTTACGTGAATTTTAGCATCACTAGAAACGAAAACGTTTATGTATCCCATTTAAAACCCCTTTCTTTCTTCTTTTGGAGCATTAAAAACGTTGCCCATTATATCTACGTTTAGTTTTTCAATATTTAATAGCGTTTTCACACCGAGATTTTGTATTGTATAGCAACTATCGTGAGTTTGAACTTTTATACTAGCAGTAGCGATACCAGTTCCTTTATAATAGCCGACTATTTCCCTTGAAGAGATAGTGTCAGACTTTTTAGAGTCAGTATTTTTTTGAGCTTTAGATAGAATTATTTCTTTTTTGCTAACAATTTTTATTAAGTCGTTTTGATGCACGCTAAATAAAAATTCAAAGGTGTCGTCTATGTCGCTCCATTCCTTACCGATTTCTATAACCTTGTTAGGAAGTTTTTTTGCATACACGTCAGCCATATAAACGGGGCATAGGTAGAATTTATCGTCCTTTTTAAATACGTCAACCCTAAACATTTTATCGTTTGCCGTACCGCCATTTGGCGTTATTACACAATTTGAGCAGTATTCGTAAAGTTTAACCTTTTTAACTATTGGACCATCAGAGCCGTCTTTTCTAGGCTTAATCTCAAATTCACCACTTTTGTAAGTGCCATTTTCTATTAAATGTTTTTTTAATTTAAGGTAAAGCAGTCTATCGTCTTGTGGCCTATAGTAGTTTGTAATTGAATATTCAGGGTATTCATCGTCAGATAGGTTTACTTTTTCGGGCTTTTGCTCAATTTTTAGTTTGTCTAAAGTTACGGTTGTTATAAGGTTTTTAGTTTGTGCATATTCTCTTGTGCTCATAAAGGTTTCTTTATGAATTGCACCCATAGTTTTAACGTTTTTCATTTTGCTTACAAAAACAGGCTTAACTTTTGCAAGTTCTTCATCTTCATAGCCCATTTTTGATAGGGCAAGCAAATCTTCTTCGCTAAATTTATCAGATAGATATTTTATTTTTGACCTAATTGCTAATTCTTCAATGAAATGTTCGTATGGTTTTGGCAAGTATTTAGAAAATACGTTAATGCCTTCGTTTTCGTAGGCAATTTTTTCTTCTTTAGTCATTACTTCACCAGTGGCCTTGTTTATATATTTTCCGTCTTTGGTGAATATGAATGATTCCTTCATTTTATTAAATTGTGTAATTTTCCTTATCGTGCCTTCGGTTATGCTGGCAATAATGGTCGCATCTATTGCGTGGTGAACGTCGCCATCTTCACGAAGTTTATTTATTCCCCAAAACTTTCTTGCATATGAAGTTACGGCTCCATTAACTGCGTGCACAACGTTTTTACGCTTAACGCTTGGCGTCGTTTCTAAAAGGTCCTTGATAATGTTGTGCATAAATTTAGAAATGTATCTTGTGTCGTTAAGGTTGCGTGACAAAAATTCTTTTTCTTGTTCAGGACCATAGTTCTTTTTTAATAATAATCTTTTTTTCTCAATGTTTTTTAATAGATTAACTCTTGTTACGAAATTATTCCAACGTTCTTCGTTATTGCCAAAATATTCATAGGGGGTGCGATTGCGCTTGTTTTGATTTTCTTTTGCAAGTACTAATACCTTATTGTTATAACTATCGTTCATACTTCTGCTGTATGGTAATATATGGTCAATTTCTACGTAGTTTGGTTCCATAAGGCGGTTAAACTCAATGCGCGCACCACTATACATACACTTGCCTTCTTGTTCAGTGTATAACTTATATTTAATTACGTCTTGTCCATTAGGGGATAGAACGCCCAATTCGTTTGAAAGATATTCCTTTGCTTTTTCGTTGGTTTCAAAGTTGGATTTTTGCTTTGCTTCAACTTCTTTGCGTCTACTTCTAGTTAGTGATAAATCTCTGGCTAACTCTATAGATACATATTGCGGTGAGCCATATTTTTTAACGATTTCATTTATAATTCGTATGGTTTGATTTACGCTTCTTTTAACTACTGGTGAAGTGATGTCTTTAATTCTTTCCTCTAATTCACTACCGCGTAGATATTTATTTTTTGTGTGAAAAAAACTGCTATGGTTAAAACCTGCTTTTTTGCACGCTTCATCATATCTCTTTCCATCAAGAAGGCAGGGGATTATTGCTTGCATTGCTTTTATGGATAATGAACCTACAGTCTTAAAACTTAGTTCTTTAATTTTTTCTTTGGCTTCTTCAGAAAGGGTTTTTAATAAATCGCTTTGTTCAATATATTTATCTATTCTCTCGTCACTCTTATATAAAGTCAGCATAGTTGCTATTTCGTCAATTATCGCAACACTTTCGTCAGTTATATTTGCATTTATACACGAACGGATAGCATAACTATTTTTCATGCTTACAAACGTTTTCTTTTCGCTTTTTTCTATAAGTTCTTTTTCCGATAATTCTTCATTTTTCTTGTTTTGTAGGTACGAGCAAAGATTAAATCTTAATTCACTAGAAATATTTAATGTTTTTCTAACGTCCTTGTAGGATATTTCTTTCTTTGTTAATAGCATTTTGTATAAGATTTCTTTTTGCTCTGTGGTTAACGTTTCATCTTCAATTTTTAAACTATTAATTTTTGAAAGTGCTGTAAAATATTCAAAAGTGAAAGTTGCTTTTGACGCTCTTTTTTCACCGCTGATAAACGTGCAATTTCCTATTTCAAAAGTTGACGAGTATGGACTTGGCGCACCAGGACCATCGTCAAAATTTCTTTGTCTTTCAAGTAAAGTACATATACTGTTTTTTAATTCTTCAGTACATTTGTTATTTCCAAATGTTTTTTGTGCAGTGAGGATTAACTCCATTTCTTTAAGAAGTAAATCTCTACCAATGCAGTTTTTGTAACTTGAATCGTGGTTTCTAACATTGTAAACCATTTTTCCAGCAAGTTCCGTTTTAAATTTTTTGTCTTTATATATGGCTTCCCCAAACGTGCGATATCCTTTTTCTTTTAAGAATTCTTCGTTTGCGCTGATTGCGGAAAGCAATTTTCCATCAGTGTCATCTTTAATATTTTTTCTATTACTTTTAAAGCCCCTTCTTTTGAGTAGGTTAAGTATTGCCTTACATAATTCAGCATCGCTTATTTTTTTGTCCAAAGCGCGCGCTCTTATCTCATATACGTCATTATTCATTATTTCCTTTAATGCAATATCAAGATTTATATTAAATGTTTTTTCTAATATTGTGCGTGCTGTTTGAATCCTTAAATTACGTCTTCTAGTTCTTCTTCTAAGCCCCCTTTTTTCTCTTCTGTCTTTTGCCGTGCTTTCACCAGTTTTAGGAACTTCATTCGTATTAAAAGTTCGTACGCCCATTTTTATAATTTTTATGGGTTCTTCAGTTACAGGGTCGTTTTCTAAAAGAGACCAACCTACGCTTGCTATACCTATATCTAAACCTAGTGTATATGGTTTATTCATATTATTTCTCCTATGTTTTTTATTATAGAGTTTTAAAGAAAAACATTCGCTTGCGCAAGCGAATGTTTTACTTACTGGATTGCTTTGCGCAATACCATTATTTTAGTAACCTATTTGTCTTTGGTATGGTATAAGTTACATTTTAATTATAATATCTCGCTAAAACTTTGTCAATAATTAAATAAAAATTTTAATTAAATTTATTTTTGTTTATATGACAAAATGTGTCATATTATCTTTGGTAAAATTTATTTTTTTTGTTCTTAATGAATTTAACGATTTGCATGCGCAAAAATTCGTTCTATCACAAGAATTACAATAAAAAAAGACCACAAAGATGGTCATTTTTTATTGGTACTCCCTGCGGGAATCGAACCCACAACTAGCCCTTAGGAGGGGCTTGTTATATCCATTTAACTAAGGAAGCATAAAGTTATTAAGTTATTATTTTTGAAACTAAATTTAGTTGTTTGCTAGTAATGGATGTAACAATGTTTTGCCGAGCGAACAAAGTTCGCGAACGCCGTCGGCCTGCCGACATATCCATTTAACTAGGGAAGCATAAAGTTATTAACTATTAAATTTTAACATAACGGCGAAAAAATATCAACTATTTTAATGCTGACATATTTATTTAAATTTACAATGCGACGAGTTGTAGTATTGACTTTTTGTTTTAAGGGAAATATAATATAAGAGTAGGAGATATATAAATGGCTAAATATAAAATTATAGATTTTCATACTCATATTTTTGATACCGACGTGTACAACAAATGCAATCATAAAGAATATTGCAATATGTCTAAAGAAAACACAAAGCGCGATTTAGAAAGTCTTGGCGTAGTAAAAGTATGCGGTTCAATAATAGGCAATAGACTAGAAACTCCTGATTTTTCCTACATAAAACATTTAAACGATAAAGCGCTAGAATTACGCGAATATTACGATGGTTTTTACGTTCCCGGATTTCACGTTCATCCAAGTTTCGTTAAAGAATCAATTGACGAAATAGAGCGTATGCATAAGTTAGGCGTAAAACTTATCGGCGAACTTGTTCCGTATTTACACGCTTGGTCGGATTATTCTTGCAAGGAATTTTCACAAATTCTTGAATGTGCCGAACACTACAATATGGTAGTTAGCGTGCATTCTAGCACTGAATATGACGAAAAGAGCGTTAAACAAATGGACGAAATGGTAAAAAATCACCCAAACGTAAAATTCGTAGGGGCGCACGTTTGCGACGGCTCGTTATTTAATTCTCACTTAAAAAGATTAAAAGAAAATTCTAACTACTACGTTGATTTATCTGGCGGTGGACTTTTTAAGCACGGGGTTTTAAGCCATTTAGTAAAAGAGTGCGGAGCAGATAGAGTTTTATTCGGTTCAGACTATCCTATATGTAATCCTTCAATGTACGTTGGCGGGGTAACGCTAGAATACCTTATTTCAGAAGAAGACAAGCAAAAAATATTACACGACAACGCAGTAAAACTTTTAGAGCTTTAATTAAAAACGCTACGAAAAATCGTAGCGTTTTATCTATTTATAATAAAGTTTATAAAACATGTAAAAATAGTTGACTTTAGGACTTTAGTGTGTTAAAATATTTATACAAATAGTGGATGGTGGGAAAAATGAAAAGAAAAAAATCATGTGATTTTAATAATTTTTATAAAGCGGTATTGTCGCTTAATACGATAGAAGAATGTTCTGCATTTTTTAACGACGTATGTACTATTCAAGAACTTGAAGCATTGGCGCAAAGGATAGAAGTTGCTATAAGGCTTGTAAACGGCGAAAGTTATATTGACATAAATAAAGAAACTAGTGCTAGTACGGCAACTATTTCTAGGGTAAGCAAATATCTTAACTACGGCGCTGGTGGATATGAAACGATAATAAATAGAATAAAATAGTAATTTTTATAGAAAAAGGCGAATCGTTTTTGATACGCCTTTTTTGTTTTTAAATTCTTAGTTTATTTATTGAAATTACGAAATTTTTCCTTAGGGATTATTTTAAAATATTCGTCCCAGCGGTGCTGTCTAATGGGCATTACGGGGTGAGTAATATCGCTAAAAATTAAAACTAACGCGGGTTTAATTCCGTTATGATTTTCCGTAATATAACAAAACAAAAGTTTATTTTCTGCAATTAGTTTTTTTGCGGTGTTATGATAACTAAAATATCCCATAAAACTATTGTTTGCATTGCTAAAAAAATTAAAAGCCCCCGCAAGTTGCGGGGGTTTTTAGATTATTGATTTTTTGAACCTTTTATGTTAATATAAAATGGATATGACATTTGAAGAAATTATTAAAAATTCTAACAACTTAATAAATGAAAGAATAGAGTATATTTTTAATTTTTTTATGAAATTTTTTCCGCAAATTCAATATAGAGATAGAAAACAAATTTTAGGTATTGGTGAACCTAAAAAGTATTTGTTATGTTACTTTATTTACTCTGAAGATAATGGTGAACTTTTAGTAAAGTTTAAGTCTGAAGC
>JAZOST010000011.1:0-6853 GCA_045657285.1 Christensenellaceae bacterium | reverse complement strand
ATAAACTGAATTATAATAAAATAAATTCTTTGGGGCGGGGTGAAATTCCCCATCGGCAGTAAAGTCTGCGAGCCGAAAGGCTGATACGGTTAAATTCCGTAACCGACGGTATAGTCCGGATGGGAAAAGGATTGTTTTTTTACAGCGTTCACTTTTTTGCCCCTTAAATATTTTAAAGGGGCTTTTATTATGAAAAACACTTTTACAACTAAAAATATTGCAATAATGGCAATGCTTTCTGCACTTTCTTTAATACTTTATATGTTTGTAAAGTTTCCGTTGCCATTTGTTTTTCCAAGTTTTTTAGATATGCAGTTTTCAGATTTGCCTGCACTTTTAGGTGGCTTTGCAATTCATCCTATTGCAGGTGCAATAATTATAGTTGTAAAATGTTTAATTAAAATGCCATTTTCTTCAACTGCATGCGTTGGCGAACTTGCAGATATTATTATTGGTTTAGCAAACATACTGCCTGCAACTTATTTTTATAAATATCACAAGAGTAAAGTGGGCGCAATAATTGCTATGCTTATTGGTACTTGTTGTGCGATTGTGGTTTCTTTAATTGCAAATGCGTTTATAATAATTCCCTTCTATACAAAGGCTTATGGTATGGATGTAATAGTAAACATGGTTAAATCACTTTACCCTAACGTCTCGGGCGAAAACTTCTTGTCTTTCTATTTGCCTTTGGCAGTATTGCCGTTTAACGCTATTAGATGCGTGCTTTGTGCAATCATTACGTATTTTACGTATAAACCAATATCTAGAGCGTTGAAGTGGGAACCAAAAAAAGAAAATTAACTTGCAAAACTCTTAAAAGGTTGTATAATTAAACTATGGAATTTATCTCAAACAACGAAAAGTGTACTGCTGAAATTGCCTTTGAATACGCTAAAACTCTTAAAAAAGGGGACGTAGTTTTGCTCCGCGGGGATTTGGGAGCGGGGAAAACGGCGTTTACTAAAGGGCTAGCGAAATATTTTGGTTTTGAAGGCGTTACAAGCCCAACCTATGCTTATCTAAATATTTACGGCGACTATATTTATCATTACGATTGTTATAGGCTATCTTCTGGGGAAGACGCTATTATGCTTGGTCTTACCGATTATTTTGGCGAAGATAATATTTGCGTAATTGAGTGGGCGGAAAATATTTCAGACGCTCTTCCCGAAAACTGCAAGGAAGTAATTATAGAAAAAATTAGCGAAAACGAAAGGAAAATAACTTTGTGAATTATCTAGCAATAGACACTAGCGGAAAAAACTTAACGCTAGTAGCGTGTAAAAACGGAATAGTACATAAATATTTTGATGCGAACTGCGGGGTGGCGCATTCCGTTTCGTTACTTCCTGAAATTGAAAAAATTTTAGAAAAAGCATCATTTAGCGTTAGCGATTGTGATTTTATCGCTTGCGTTGTGGGCGCTGGTTCTTTTACGGGTATAAGAATAGGTGTTTCTACCGCAAAAGCGCTTGCCTTTGCTTACGGGAAAAAGGTACTTTCCATAACTTCGTTTGACTGCCTTGCATATAATAAAAAAGACGGCAAAAGGTTAGCAGTTATTGACGCTAAACATAACGGATTTTTCGTTTGTGGTTACGACGGCGACGAAATCACCTATCCGCCAAGTTACGTTATGAGTGATACTTTAGACGCCTTAGCAATGGAATATTTACTTCTTTGCGATACGGAAATTGACTTGCCGTATGAAAAGGCGGATATAGTAGAAGGTCTTATAAATGCTATTGATGTCAAAAAAGAAAGCGCTAGTGAAAACATAAACTCTTTAGTTCCATTATATTGTAGAAAAAGTCAAGCCGAGGAAGGAAGATGAAAATTTTTCCGCTAGAACAAAGCGATTTTTCTCGCCTTGCGAGTGTTAAAGATATTGATTTTTCTGACGCTTGGAACTACGATATGCTTGTATCTGCAGAAAAGACGGGTAATTTTTACGGCTTTACCATAAAGGAAGACGAAAAAAGCGAATTGATTGCTTTTATTACCTTTTCCGTTTCTATAGACACGCTTGATATTGAAGACGTTTATACCTTTAGTGATTATAGAAAAAAAGGCTTTGCAAAAATGCTTATAAATAGCGTTTTAGATTACGCAAATGAAAAAAATATAAATAAAATATTTTTAGAAGTAAAAAAAATCAACGAAAAGGCTATAAGTCTTTATCAAGGTTTTGGTTTTAGTATAATTAGCGAAAGAAAAAAATATTACGCGGACGGCGAAACGGCGCTAGTAATGACTAGGGAGATTTAATTATAAATCAAAAGCAAATTTTGTTTTTACACGGGTATTTATCTCAAGGAAATTCATTTTATCATCAGTTAAAATATTTTTCGCGTGATTTTGACGTTTATGCTCCTGACCTTAAAGGTTTTGGAAGCAATGCTGAAATGCCTTACCCGTATTCTTTAGACGACTATGTAAGTGAAGTTAAAGAATACTGCTATAAAAATGGACTAGGTAGCCCTTACGTCGTAGCGCATAGTTTTGGTGCGCGAATAGTTCTTAAAGGCGTATATACAAAAGAACTTTCTTTTGATAAAATAGTTATAACTGGCGGGGCGGGGCTGACGCCTAAAGTTACACTTAAAAAACGGCTTAAAAAAACGGCGTTTTGTTTTCTTAAAAAGTTTATAAAAAAAGAAAAATTAAAAGCGTTTTATTCAAGCGACTATAATAGTCTTTCGCCTATAATGAAACAAAGTTTTATTAAGATAGTAAACGAACGGCTAGATTATACTTTGCCGTATATAAACGCTAAAACTCTTTTGATTTTTGGCGATAAGGACAAAGAAACACCCCTTTATATGGCTAAAAGATTTAATAGCGGAATAAAAAATAGCACCCTTATTACTTTTAAGGATGCTGGGCATTTTTGTTTTTTAGATAAACCACAAACGTTCAATACGGAGGTTAAGGAGTTTTTGCTCTCATAAATTTATGTTCATTTTAGATTTGAATAGTTTTAGTGAACTTTTCTCTGGGAAAAATTTATATTTTATGTTAATAGCAAGCGCGATAAACGCGGTGGTTATTTTTTACGCGTCGCTTAAATTCGTTCTATCATTGCAACAATCGGGTTATCGCGGTAAAAGATATTTTAAGTGGCTAGCAAGCCCTGAAACGCCATATTTAAGTAGGCTTATGCTACTTTGTTTAATGGGCTTTTTATTCTTTTTAGTGCTTAATACTTGCTTTACGCCTATGGTTGGGAAGGAAATTGCTTCTTACGTTGGGTTTGCTTCGTATTTACTTTTTTCAATAACCTATATCAACACGGAATCAAGCGTAAATGCAAAGGTGCCTTTAAGAAAAACTAAAAGGCTAGTTCGCCTTTGTATAACCTACGTTATACTTCTTTTCTTAATTACTTTCGGTCTTTTCGTGCTATTAAATCTTGTTGCATACGCAATCGGTGATGAAGTGGTTGCAATACTTCGCTATTCATTAGTTTGCGGTATGCCAATCTTATCGCCGTATATACTTTTCCTTGCTTACGGCATAAACGAACCCATTGAAGAACTTATCAAAAGAAGATACGTAAAAATAGCAATGCAAAAAATAGCAAAAACTGACGTTATAAAAATTGCAATTACAGGTAGTTACGGCAAAACTAGTGTTAAGGAAATATTAAAAACGTTATTTTTGCAAAAGTATAGGGTGCTTGCAACGCCAAAATCATACAATACGCCTATGGGTATAGCAATTGCGGTTAAAGGTC
The DNA here is from genome assembly GCA_045657285.1 of Christensenellaceae bacterium. Classification (GTDB taxonomy): domain Bacteria; phylum Bacillota; class Clostridia; order Christensenellales; family Borkfalkiaceae; genus UBA1259. The sequence continues at coordinate 3,114 of JAZOST010000011.1, read as the reverse complement.
TTGACGGCACGCACGATATATTTATTGCCGAAATGGGCGCACGTGTAAAAGGTGATATTTCAAGACTTGCAAAAATAGTTCAACCCGATTATGCGGTAATTACGGCAATAAATAATCAGCATTTAGAAACCTTTGGCTCTTTAGAAAATATCAAAAACACCAAATACGAACTTATAGAAAGTTTATCTAATGACGGCGTTGCATTCTTCTCGTCTGATAGCGAGAACACAAGGAAACTTTTTGATAGGTTTAACGGCGAAAAATATTATGCTGGCACAACCGGCGAAGATAATTTAGTTGCCGCATCTAATATTGCGGTTGACTATGCTGGAACAAAATTCACCCTTAACTTTAAGGGGGATAAGAGTGTAGAATGTACTACCGTGCTTTTGGGTAGGCATAACGTTACAAATATTTGTATTGCGGCGGCGGTTGCTTATAAGGTGGGTTTAAGCCCCGAAGAAATTGCCCAAGGCGTAAATAGATTAGTTACGGTAGAGCATCGTTTGGAACTTGTGCCAAACAATAGGAATATAGTAATTATAGACGATAGTTACAATTCAAACGTTGACGGCGTACACGCCGCTATGGAAGTTTTAGACACCTTTAAGGGAAGAAAAATTGTTCTTACGCCAGGGCTTGTAGAACTTGGTAAAGACGAAAACGTAGTAAACTACGAAGTTGGTAAACTTCTAGCGTCACACGCAGATATTGTTATAGTTATCGGCAAACACAATGCCGAAATGATAATAAACGGGCTTACGGAAGAAGGCTTTAATAGAGAGAACATCTTGTTTGCAAAGAGTCTTAACAAAGGCAACGAAATGCTTAACGAGATTTTAACAGAAGGCGACGTAGTTTTATTTGAAAACGACCTTCCTGATAACTACAACTGATAAATAAAATGAAACACCAAAGCGGGTAAATAAAGCGGAGGTGTTTTTTATGAAAAATGTAGCAGTATTTTTTGGCGGAGCAAGTTTAGAGCACGACGTTTCGGTAATAACGGGCGTGCTTACGGCAAACTCCCTAGACCAAAGACTTTATAGTCCCGTACCTATTTACGTTGATAACGACGGCGTGTGGTACACGGGCGAACTTTTAGATTTAGATAATTATAAAAAATTAAACTATAAAAAATTAAAAAAAGTAACCTTTTTAGCAGGCGGAAACGTTTTGTATGTGGCTAAAGGCAAGACATTAAAGCCTTTATGTGCAATATCCGTTGCAATTAATTGTATGCACGGCGAACGCGGTGAAGACGGGAGTTTAGCGGGGCTACTTAATATGCACGAAATTCCATTATTGTCGCCAAACGTAACGTCTTCATCAATCAGTATGGATAAGGGCATAACAAAACTTGCCCTAAAGGGAATAAACGTTCCGTGTCTTGATTACGTAATAGTTAAAAACGGGTTAGGCTTAAAAAACTTAAAACTTCCTTTTGAATATCCCGTTATTGTAAAGCCCGTTTCTGGCGGTTCAAGCATAGGTATAAAAAAGGCGAATAATTTAGAAGAATTTGAAAACGCTGTAAACTTTTCACTTCGCTTTGGGGATAGGGTAATAGTAGAGCCTTGCCTTGAAAATTTTACAGAAATAAACTGCGCGGGTTATAAAAATAGTGCGGGTAAGATTGTAGTTTCCGAGTGTGAAAGGCCGATAGGTGCTAGCGAAGTTCTTTCTTTTCAAGATAAATATGAGAACGGAAAAAGAGAGTTCCCTGCAAATATTCTTAAAAAAGATAGTGATAAAATAAAACTTTATACCGAAAAAGTTTATAGCGAACTTGGGTTTTCGGGGACGGTTAGAATTGACTATTTTCTAAAAGACGGCAAAATTTTCTTAAACGAAATAAATTCCGTACCAGGTTCACTTGCGTATTATCTTTTTTGTGATACTTTAAGAGAGTTTACCGACCTTTTGACTGATATGATTAAGCGTGCTGAACGTGAACACGCGGTTAAAAGTACGCTAGTGCGCAAATATAATTCGGGAATTTTAACTTTGGCAGGCGGTAAGAGTGCAAAAAAGTTGTAAAACACATAAAAAAGTGCTAAAATAATACAAAAGAAAAACAAAAGGAATTAAATTTATGGCAAAAATATTTATGAAAACCCCGCTCGTTGAAATGGACGGCGACGAAATGACCAGAATTTTGTGGCAATGGATTAAAGAAATTCTTATTGAGCCATACGTGGACTTAAAAACGGAATATTATGATTTAGGTCTTAAGTATAGAGATTTAACGGACGATAACGTAACGGTTGAAAGTGCAAAAGCAACCCTTAAATACGGCGTTGCGGTTAAGTGTGCAACTATTACCCCAAACAACCAAAGGGTAGAAGAATATGGCTTAAAGAAAATGTGGAAAAGTCCTAACGGAACTATTAGGGCAATGCTTGATGGTACGGTATTCCGTGCACCTATTTTAGTTGACGGAATAAAGCCGTATATTCCCACTTGGAAAAGTCCTATCGTTATTGCTCGTCACGCTTACGGCGATATATATAAAGCCGTTGACGGAAAGGCGGGCGTAGGTAAGGCGGAACTTGTTTACACTGACGCAAGTGGAAACGAAAAAAGGGAACTTATTCACGACTTTAACGGGGACGGCGTAGTTTGTGCTATGCATAACACCGATAAAAGCATAGAAAGTTTTGCCCGCGCTTGTTTTAATTATGCGCTAGACGTAAAACTTCCGCTTTGGTTTTCAACAAAAGACACCATAAGCAAGATTTACGACGGAAACTTTAAGCGCATTTTTGCAGAAATTTACGAAAAAGAATACGAAGAAAAGTTTAAGAGCGCCGGTATAGAATATATGTACACGTTAATTGACGACGTTGTTGCAAGAATAGTTCGTAGCGAAGGTGGTGTGGTTTGGGCTTGTAAAAATTACGACGGCGACGTTATGAGTGATATGGTTGCAACCGCATACGGAAGCCTTGCTATGATGACTAGCGTACTCGTTTCGCCTGACGGCATTTACGAATACGAAGCAGCGCACGGCACGGTTACAAGGCATTATTATAAATATATCAAGGGCGAAGAAACTTCAACTAACCCCGTAGCAACTATATTTGCTTGGACGGGTGCGCTTAAAAAACGCGG
>JAZOST010000010.1:0-2669 GCA_045657285.1 Christensenellaceae bacterium | reverse complement strand
ATAAATAAATCCGTCTTCGTCTTCCATTGCCATATCGCCGGTGTAGAGCCAACCGCCGTCCAAAATTTCTTCAGTAGCCTTTTCATCTTTATAATAGCACTTCATAACGCCGTCGCCAAAGACCGCAAGTTCACCTACTTCGCCTTTTTTAACTTCGTTTTTGTTTTCGTCAACAATTTTGGTTTGCCAGCCAAAGCCCGCCTTACCTATAGCGCCTACTTTATCAATATTGTCCATACCTAAATGCACACAACCTGGGCCTATTGATTCGCTTAAGCCGTAGTTTGTGTCGTATTTATGATTTGGGAACACTTTAAGCCAACGCCTAATTAAACTTGGCGGAACAGGTTGAGCGCCTATATGCATTAAGCGCCAAGAATCTAAGTCATACTTGCTTAAATCAATATCACCGCGTTCAATCGCATCTAAAACGTCTTGCGCCCACGGAACTAATAACCAAACGATAGAGCATTTTTCTTCTGAAACGGCTTTAATAATCCACTCGGGTTCAGTACCTTTAAGAAGAACGGCTTTTCCGCCAACCATAAGACTTCCAAACCAGTGCATTTTTGCGCCTGTATGATATAGTGGCGGTATGCAAAGGAAAGTATCGTCTTTAGTTTGACCGTGGTGGTTTTGTTCAACTTTTGCAGCGTGCATTAAACTCTTGTGAGAGTGTAGTATTGCTTTAGGAAAGCCCGTCGTTCCCGAAGAAAAATATATTGCGCCGTCGTCTTCGTCGCTAATTTTAACTTTGGGCGATTTTGAACTGCAAAAAGTTACAAGCCTATCATAACTTTCGGCAAATGCGGGGCAATCTTCCCCAACGTAAAGCCAAGTTTTAACCTTTTTAACTTTATGGCAAATGCTTTCAATACGACCAACGAATTCGGGTCCAAAAACAATATATTCAGCATCTGCTTTATCCAAGCAGTATGCAATTTCATCCGCAGTGTATCTATAGTTTAGCGGAACTGCAAGTGCGCCCGTTTTAAGTATGCCAAAGTATATGGGTAGCCATTCCAAGCAGTTCATAAGAAGAATAGCAACCTTTTCGCCTTTCTTTATTCCCCTAGAAAGAAGGAAGTTAGCAAAACGATTAGCGCGTTTTTGGAATTCGCCCCAAGTAATCTCACGGCGGTATGATTCTGCCGTGGTTGATTGCATAAGCGAAAATTCACGCCAAGTCATATTTTTATTGCTTTCTAGTTTTGGGTTGATTTCTACTAAACTAACGTCGTTAGGATAAAAATCAGCATTTTTAGTTAAAATGTCGGTTATAGGCATAATAAACTCCTTAGTGTAATAAAAAAGCCCTTCTTGCATAAATGCAAGAGGGCGAAATTATCGCGGTACCACCTCTATTCACTACCAAATGGTAGCCTTAAGTGTTTTCACACAAGACTTAACGCGCCCACACGGCTTTTTCTACTGCTACTTCAAAAAAGCAACTTGCAAAAGGTAATTCAGCATTGCGGTTTTATTGCCTTGCACCAAACGACAACTCTCTAAAAAAACTTGGCAACCCTACTTTATTTTGCTCAAACGTTTTTATTATTTATTTTTCTTCTTTCGTATTATACAATATTTCTTCTTCTCGCGCAACTATTTTTACTATTTTATCCAATTAAAAAATCTATAACTAGCATTAAGCAAAAACCCGCGATTATGGCGTAAGTTGCTAAACGTTCGTGCCCGTGAGAGTGAGTTTCGGGTATCATCTCGTCGCTTAAAATATAAAGCATAGTTCCTCCTGCAAATGCTAGTGCAAAGGGAAGAACTATTGTTCCTATACTTACCGCAAAATAACCTATTAACGTTCCAACGATTTCAACTAGCCCCGTAAGGCTTGCAATCAGCAACGCTTTGCCCTTTTTTATACCTACGGCAACCATGGGTGCAATTATAACCATACCTTCCGGAATATTTTGAAGCGCTATACCACCTGCAATAGTAAACGCGTCTAAATCGTTGCCCGTTCCAAAACCTACCCCTGACGCTATTCCTTCAGGGAAATTATGTATTGCGATTGCCAAAACGAAAAGTAATATCTTGTTATAACTTTGAGTTTTCTTAGGATGCTTTTCTTCTATAGCACTAGCAAAATGGTGCTTGTGCGGAACAAATCTATCTATAAGATTTAGAACTACCGCGCCAAGAATTATACCTAGCAAAGTAACGATAATTTTGCCGTATTCTAAAGACGGCAAAATAAGCCCCGTTACCGAAGCGCATAACATTACTCCCCCTGCAAAGCCCAAAATAGCGTCGGTAAATTTTTGATTTACTTCGCCTATTAAAAAACCTATTAGCGCACCTATAATAGTCGCCCCACCAACTCCAAGCGCCGTAAGTAATACCGTTGTCATTTTATCCGCCTATAAAACATTTATTTTAGTATATTCATTATATACTAGCCCTGTTGATTTTTCAATGTTTTAATAAAAAAACCACGATTTATGTAGCGTAGTGATAGGGATTTTTTACGACAATTTAAAAGAGTAGCAAATGTTTTGCTACTCTTTCTTTGCTCTGCAAAAACACACGACTTTGATTACAAAGTATAGTGTGTTACACTTATATGCTTTTATAAAGCGAGCGTCTTGTTGTTGCATTCTTCTATTTGATTTATAATAGATTCTAATATTACTAAAAAATTAAACGAATCC
>JAZOST010000009.1:0-6224 GCA_045657285.1 Christensenellaceae bacterium | reverse complement strand
GGCAACTATGCCTGTATTTGGAATATACGAATTACTTCCCGCATTTATCTTGTCTTGCGTGGCAATAGTTGTAGTATCACTATTAACTAAAGCGCCTTCACAAGAAATTCAAGAAGAATTTGAAAAGGCAAAAACTTTTATAGAAGCGTAAAAACAAAAAGTCGCAACAAAACGTTGCGACTTTTTTAATTTAAAACTTTGTTTAATAAGTTATATAATTCTTCTCGGGTATTACAACCTAACCTTGCCATAATGCCTTTAATTCTATATCTTAAACCGCGGTCGGTAAAGAAAAGTTTTTCGGCAATTTGTGTGGCTTTATAGCCTTTAGCAATAAGAAAAATTATATCTCTACCTAAATCGTCCGTTTCTTGCAAAACGTTTTCAATTTTTCTAACGCCAAGTTCATCATCATATTCAGGCGAGGGGGTTTTAGTTAGCGCAATAGTATTAGCAATAAATTTGCTACTTAGGGGATTTTTAGCCGTTGACTCTCTCGTTATAAGGCTACACGGGAGCGAAAGTTTAAGTGTGCAATCAGTAGGATTTTTTTCTAGCGCATGGTATAAGAAAACCGCACTTTTGCCAAGTTCATAGTAGTTAAAATCAACTGTGGTAAGGGGGATAGATATTTCCTTACCTAAAAAGGAATTGCCCATACCTATAACAAATAAATCATTAGGCAAGTTAAATCCGTTTTTACAAGACGCGTTAATTAAATTTATTGCGGTAGTATCGTTTACGCATATAGCGCTTTCCGTGCCGTCTTTATTAAGGTTTTTAAGGTAATTGTTTAGACAGTCCGAAAAATTACCCGTACGATATTCAATAGAAAGGTTTGTGTTTTTGTACTTATTTTCTAGGCTTAAAAAAGCATCAACTTTTTCTAAGTCAGAAGCGCTTTCTTTATTTACGCCAACTAGCGAAATATTGCTTTTGCCTAAAGAAACAAGGTAACTAGTACAAACTTCTATTGCGCTAGATAGTTCAAAGTAAACACCGCTACTATTATATTTTTTTATAGGTAGTGCTGAAGAATTTACAATAATGGGTTGTAGCCCAAGTTTAATAACGTCTTCAACAGTTTCTTCTATCCAGTTAAGGTCGCTTCCTATAACGCATACGTATTTAGAAGAGTCGCAAAGACACGCATCTAAAATGAATTTTATGCGGTAGTTAAATTTTTGTGCGGACTCATTTATCCCGGATAAAATATTTTTTAGCCAATAGGTGTTTTTTGTAGTAGGCTCTATTAAAATATCAATTGATTTTTTCATTTTTTTACCTTATAATATAGATATAAACTAAAAATAGTATAGCACTTAAATCTAAAAGTGTAAAGAGGAAAAAAGAAGCCTATTTTTACTAAAAACCTTTCCTTTACAAAGGGAAAAAGGTAGAATATAATTAAATAAAGTAAGAGGAAAAACAATGAAAAAATTTAATGCAAAGTTTAACCCAAGGCTTAACAGTTATTATGATACGTCTTATCAAGAAACGGCGTACATAAGGTCGCTTGCTAAAGATTATTTTCTAAAGGAAGATAAAGAAAAAGCGGAAATTAAGACGGTAGAAGAATTTAATGCGCGTAGGGAAAAAATTCGTGCAAAATTCAAAGAAATTCTTGGCGTTCTTCCTTATCGTGATGCTCCATTAAACGTTAAAGTTTGCAACGAAAAACTATTAGATGATGGTATAACCTTGCAAAACATTGTTTACGAATCACTCCCTAAATTATACGTTTCGGCAACGTTATGGCTCCCCGAAAATTATAACAGCGGAACAAAATTCCCCGGTGTTTTAATGGCAATGGGACATTCTTCTAACGGCCGTGCTTGTGCGGAATATGCTACTTTTGCAAGAACGCTTTGCAAAAGGGGATTTGTGGTATTAGGTATTGACCCTCCAGGTCAATATGAAAGAAGACAATATTTAAAAGAAGATGGCAGTGCAATACTTGGAACTAGCGCCGTACTAGAACATCTTCATATGGGGCTACCTTGCAATTTAGCAGGTATTCAAGTTGCTTCCTTTTTTGTTCGTGATTTAGAACGTGGTATAGACCTTTTACAAGGCTTACCATACGTTGATGAAAATAAAATTTCAATGACGGGTAATTCAGGTGGCGGTACTATGACCAGTTATATGGCAATGTACGACGAACGTTTAGTTGCCGTTGCGCCTAACTGCTATACTACTTCTAGAATAGCGTTTATGGATACGGGTAGGCATCAAGACTCTGAACAAGTTATCCCTGAAGTTGTATCCGCAGGGATAAATAACGACGACTTTGTAACCGCGTTCGCACCAAAGCCATTTTTGGTTTCTGGCGTATCGTATGACGGCTCTGATATAGCGTCAACCATATTTACTTACGAACGTGCAAAAAAGGTTTACGCGCTATTCGGTGCGGAAGAAAATTTAAAACTTAATATTACACCTACAAGACACGGGCTTTTCTATCCAGGAAGAAAGGGAATAATAGAATTCCTTACTAAAATTTTCTATCCCGAAAAGGCAAACGACGAATACGTTGAACAACCCGCCCCCGAAGAAAGCGAAATGCGTTCTACAAAAAGCGGAAACGTTTTACTTGAGTTTGCTGACGCTAAAAGCGTGCACGATTATTATAACGAATATTTTGACGCTAATCGCTATACTGATTGCGATAGAAAAGAACTTAAAGAAAGAATAGTAAGAGTTCTAAATTCACCTGAAGATTTACTAAATCGTCCTATGGTTAAATTCCCAAGGGAAACCACTGACGAAATGGAAGATGGCATTAGAATGCGCAAGTTTATGTTCTTCACAGTGGGTGAAGAAGACTTTTTAGGTGGTAGGCGTATAGCCGTTTCGGGTACACTTTTAGAACCTAAAGACGCAAAAAAATGCGTTGTGTTAGTATCTAATTACGACGATAACGACGAATTTATTGATAGAGAACTATCTAATGGAAACGCGGTATTCGTATTCTATCCAAGGGGATTTGGCGCAAGCGAAACGCTTGACGCTGACGGCATAGGCGACCCAACGGTATTTGGAAGGCTAGTAAGCCCCGAATTTAGACGTAATAGCGACGCTCAAATGCTTGGCACTTCTAACGCTGCTTTCCGTGTTTATGACTGCGCTATGGCGTATGACTTTATTAAGCAAAGTTATTCAGAAGTTACATTTGCTGGCAGTGGCGAAAGCGCCGTTTACGCGCTTATGACGGCGGGTATTACTGATACGACTGCAGAAGTAAGCGAATTGCCACCTTCTTTTGAAAGCATTGTTAGGGATAAATTTTTCGTTAAACCTAACCAAATGAATATTACGGGAGTACTTAAGGAATTTGATATTCCATTACTTGTTAAGTTATTAACAAAATAGGAGAAAAATGAAACAAGTTATCTGGTCAAACTGGAATCACGAACCTATAGACCATCTGCGTCGTTTAGGTGAGAACAAAATTTCCATATTCACGCTTGGCGAATGGCTACCTGAATGGTACGACCGCCTTCACAGCGTGGAACTCATAAAAAAAGGTGCAGAAATGGGTATAAACACTATTTACACACACTTTTTTAAGGGGTTTGGTCTTATTCACGAACACGACGATATGGAAAGAATGCGTGAGTTTGTTGAAATCGCACATAAGTACGGGGTTGAAGTTATAGGCTATATTCAACTAGGAACACTCAACTATGAAACCCTTTTAGATGAAATTCCTAACCTTAAAGAATGGATTGCCGTTGATACGAACGGAAAGCCTTTGACTTACGGCTCGCACTACTACCGCTGGAGACCGTGTTTAGAAAGTAGAGAGTTTATTGAATATTATAAAAAAGTTTTACTCTATGGATTAAAACACGTTGGGCTTGACGGCTTCCATTTTGACGGCTCAAGGGTAAGAGAATGCTATTGCGATAAGTGTTTAGCGTCTTTTAGAAAATACCTTAACGAAACCATTAAAAATCCAAGGGAACTTGTTGGATTAAATCACTTTAACCACGTTGAATTTCCGCCCGAAGTTTCTTATTGGACGGGCGGTGTTGACGAAGTTCACGACGTTATTACGCTTTATAGGGGGCGTTTTAGACACCTTCAACTACACAAAGCACAAAGCGAACTTTTTGATTTCATAAAGGAAAACGGCGGTAAACACGTTCTACATAATCCAGGGCTTTTAAGACCTGACTTTGGCGGATATATTGACCCGCAGTTAAATCCTAAATCTTGCGACTTTGTTTTTGGTGAAAACAACAACTTTATCGTTCATAAAAACGGCAAAAATGAACATCAAGTTTTAGCGTATAAGGTTGCAGAACGTTTTAACTTCAAACTTTTTGACGCGCCTTGGCTTCATATGAGCAAGTCTCCAACGGACGACGAAGACGTAGTTATTCCTAATGAAAAATCAATTATTGACCGTTTTCTAACCCAAGGTATGATTTTTGGAAATATTTCGGGTGCGCCTTGGTTTGTTCGTAGTCAAAAAATGGGTTCAAAAGTAACTATTGATGATGAAAATCATTATAATACTACCAAAAACGCTTTTGATTACTTTAAGCAAAACGCCGAACTTTATGATGCAAAAACGGTAACTAAAGTTAAATTACTATACGCTACCGATACGTTCTACGGCTACGTTAAAACGGGCTACGTAGATTTCCAAAAAACCGCAAATGATTTAACTAAAAACGGCGTTCCGTACTCTATTATTACCGAAGACCAAATTGATAACGTAGAACAAGGCGAAGTAATAGTACTACCCAACTATAGATACGCACCGACTTCTCAATACGAAAAAATTAAGTCGGCAACCGAGCGTGGTGTTAGAGTTTTAATGATAGGTTCGTATGGACTTTGCACAGAAAACGGCAAAGAACGTGACCATAGAAACCCCATAAGGAATTTACAAGGTTTAGATAACGTTTTAACCGAAATTCCTGATGACGTTAAAATTAAAACTGACGTAAGTGACGCGCTTTTAGAAATTAGAAGAAACGCTAAAGGCAACTACGTATTCCACGTTTTAAGAATAGATAATGACGATACGCTTAAAACCGCGGAATTTGAGTTTAATAGTGACTTATTTGGAAATGAAGTAAACGCAAAACTTTATTCAATAGACCCTGATTGTGCGCTAGACAGCGTTACAATAAAAGACGGCGTAGTAAAAATTAAAATAAGAAATCTTACTACTATGGCAAGTATTGAATTTTCAAAATAGGAGAAAAAATGGACGTAAAAGAAGTATTTGTTCGTGACCGAAAAGCGATTGCGGTTACGTCAATGGTAAAAGAAGGTGACACCATATATTGCGGTTTGACTGGCGGTAGCCACGCTATTGCTAAATTAGATGCAAAAACGTTAGAGTTTAATCTTTGCGCCGAAACTTTCCCGTGGGTGAAAAATAAACCTTATTGTACTAAAATTCACAATAGCCTTTGTTCGTTAGGCGACGGCACGCTTTTAGCAGGCGAGTGCAGTCACTTTACTTGGGACGGGCTTCCTGTATACAATAAATACTTAAAAGCAGAACTTCCAGACGTTATGCTTTATAGAAAAAGAGAACAAGGCTATACCGATATAACGTATTCTGATTTTGCACTAGAACGTCTTGACGACTGGAATCGTCTTCGCGACGACCCAGGTGGAAAAATCGTTCGTTACGATACTAAAACGGATACGGTTAAAGTCGTTGCTGAACTTCCTAAATTTTGCTATTCACAAAGTATGATTGCGGACCCAAAAAGGGGATACGCTTACGTAAACACTATTCCCGATAACCATTTTATAGTTGTAAACTATAACACGGGCGAAGTTGTTGACCATGGTAGAATTTCTGAGTACGGGCATCACAATATGGTAGTTGCTCCTAACGGATGCGTTTACGGCGGTTGGATGGACTATTATAATAAAACGCTTAAACTTTTGAAATACGACCCTGAAACAAAAATGCTTTATCATACTGATACAACTATTCTTCGTGACGTCGGCAATAAGATTGCGGGCAATCAAGGTATTGACCAATGGGTTGTTACAAAAAGCGGTGAAATTTACGTTGGTACGGTTGCAAATTCACTTTTCTTCCATTTTGACTGGAAGACGGAAACGTTTACGTTAATAGGTCAAGCAGCGCTTGGCGGACGTGTAGCAACGGCGGACGAAGATGAAGACGGCAATATTTGGCTTGGCGCGGGTTATCCCGATATGCACCTTGTTAAGTTTAATCCTAA
>JAZOST010000008.1:0-23333 GCA_045657285.1 Christensenellaceae bacterium | reverse complement strand
ATAAAAGTTTTTGCCTTTTCAAATTCTTCTTGAATTTCTTGTGAAGGCGCTTTAGTTAATAGTGATACTACAACTATTGCCACGCAAGACAAGATAAATGCGGGAAGTAATTCGTATATTCCAAATACAGGCATAGTTGCCGATAAGAATTTGTTAAGTACAAGTTTCCAAATGAATACCATTGCACCACCAGTAAGCATACCTGCGATAGCGCCTTCTTTAGTCGTTCTCTTCCAGAATAACGAGAATATCATAATAGGACCAAATGTTGCGCCGAAGCCCGACCACGCGAACGACACGATATTAAATATTACGCTGTTTTCGTCCCACGCTATAATTACGCCGATTATTGCTATTGCAATAAGAACAATTCTTGAAACAAGTAATACTTTCTTTTCACTAACTTCCTTGCCTTTTTTGATAATACCTTTATAAAGATTTACCGAAACCGCCGAAGATGCGATTAATAGATAAGAGTCTGACGAACTGATTGTAGCCGCCAAAATACCCGCCATTATAAGCCCTGCAATAACTAAAGGCAAGTATTTGGTAGAGAATTCAATTAAAATCTTTTCTGCGCCCGTTTTTGAGCCTAAGGTTTCGTTTACGGGAAGAAGAGTTCTACCTATAATACCAATTAGAACTGCCGCTATAAGCGAAATTACGCACCAACTAGTAGCAATCGTACGTGAACGGCGGATTTCGCTAGTTTTTCTAATTGCCATAAAGCGAAGAAGTACTTGTGGCATACCAAAGTATCCTAAGCCCCACGCTAGCATTGAGAACATATTTATTACGCCGTAAGGTGAAGCGTTGCCGAAAAGTGATGCCCCACCACTAACGATTTGTTGACCATTTTCATCAACTAATGGATTTGCAAGTTCGCTAAGTGAGAAATAGCCGGGGATTGCTTTTGCATTTTCAAATACGGCAGAGAATCCGCCCGCGTTGATTACGCCAACAACAATTACTATAATTAAAGCAACTATCATCACTATTGCTTGCATAAAGTCTGAAACGCTTTCCGCAAGGAAACCGCCGATTAGCGTATATGCGACTACGAATACTGCACCAACGATAAGCATTACGTGATAGTCCCAACCAAATAGCGTTGAGAAAAGTTTTCCGCATGTTACGAAACAACTTGCCGCGTAAACGGTAAAGAATACTAAAATAAAGGTTGATGCAATGCCCATAATAACCTTTTTATTTTCTTTGAAACGATTACTAAAGAAATCGGGAACGGTTATTGAATTGCCTGCTATTTGCGAATAATTTCTTAAACGCTTTGCAATTACTAGCCAGTTAACGTACGTGCCGATTGCAAGGCCTAAAGCCGTCCAGAACGCATCCGCTAAGCCACACCAGTAAGCAACGCCCGGAAGCCCCATTAAGAGCCACCCACTCATATCAGATGCTTCGGCGCTCATTGCCGTTACCCAAGGGCCAAGTGAACGTCCGCCTAAAAAGTAGTTTTCGGAACTCTTTTTAGAACGTTTGTAAAAATATACGCCAATGCCTACAACGGCTAGCATATATAAAACTATTATTACGAATATTCCAGGATTAGTCATTAAATTTCTCCTAAGTAAAAAATACTTAAACATTATATCACACGTTTAAGTATTTTTCAAGTTTTTATAGTGCTATATAACTTTGTGCGATTACGGGCGAAGTCCCATACCACCTTCAAGTGTTAAGGTTTCACCGGTTAAGTATTTAAAGTCGGGGTTTGCTAGTTGAACGCATACCCTACCAATTTCAAGTTCAGGGTCACCATAATGTCCCATAGGTGGCATTTTTACGTTCGCCTTAAACGCGTCTGGATAGTTAAGTTGGAATTGTTCAAGTTGCGCAGTCCAAGCGATAGGACAAATTACGTTGGCGTTAATGCCGTCTTTGCCCCATTCGGTTGCGGCAACACGGGTAAGACCACGAATACCTTCTTTTGCAGCGGCGTAAGCGCATTGACCATAGTTACCAAATAATCCCGCGCCACTAGCAAAGTTGATAACGCTACCTTTAGTTTCTTTTAAGTATGGATAGCACGCTTGCATATAATAGAAAGTTGCATAAAGTCCGCTATATACCGCTAAATTAAATTGTTCGGTGGTATGGTCGGCGATAGTAACACCAGAAGCCGATGCTTGCGCGTTGTTTATAAGCACGTCAATTCTACCAAAAGTTTCAATGGTTTTATCAATAACGTTTTGAACAATCGTCTTATTGTCAGCACCAGCGTTAACGTCTGCTTGAACGATCAATACTTTAATGCCGTATTCTTTTTCTAAATTGTTTTTAGCGTCTTCTAATTTTTTTAAGTTTCTACCAGTTATAACAAGGTTTGCGCCTTCTTTAGCGTAAGCGGTTGCAATGCCGTAACCTATAGAACCACAACGTCCGTCGCTAAGCGTTGCAAAGCCCGCACCAGTTATAATAGCAGTTTTTCCTGTTAAAAAGCCCATAATGTATCTCCTTTAATTTTATCGTATTTATTTTATAATTTTTTTTGCAATATGTCAATAGTAAAACCCACGCTTTTGCGTGGGTTTTTTAGTTTTATTATATAGCGTCGTCTTCGTCAAAATTTGCATCAGCGGTTAAAGGCTCTGCATCTTTTCTATAGAAGAAAATTGAAGGAACAACGAATATAGCAAATAAAATAAGGAAGAACGCAAAGTTTACAAGACCAGTAGTGCTACCAGTAGTGATAAGAGTAAATAAACCAGTACCACAAATGGTAAAGAACGATGCGCCGATTATTGCAATAATAGGCATTACGAAACGCTTGAATACACCTACGTCTTTGAACTTGCGAATAATGCAAACGTACATTGTTATATAAACTGCATAGATAATAGCACAAACAAGTTCGTCAAGAGCACCAAAGTGAGCAAGGAACCAGTCGTTATTAAATATAAGAGCCCAAAGTGCTAAAATAATCATAGTGCAAGCGTAACCATAAACGCAAGACCAGAACGAAGTTGAGCCGTTTGCACTGAGTTTTGAGAACTTTTTGGGACAAATGCCTTGTCCACGGCAAGAAAGCGTATACATACCACGGCAAGAACTAATAACAAGGCCGTTTACAGTACCCATACAAGAAATGGTAATGAATAAGGTAAATAAAATACCGCCAATACTGCCGAAAATCTTTTCAAATACTACTACAGGAGCATCACTACCCGCATCAATAACACCGCCGTTACCAAGAACTGCTGAAAGTGCAGCATAATATAAGATATAGAAAACTAAAATAGCAATCGTACCAAATACTAACGCTTTAGGCAATGTTTTCTTTGAATCTTTAAGTTCAGCATTAATAGACGTAGCACAAACCCAACCTTCATAAGCGAAAGCCGTAGTAGTTACCGCTGCACCAAAATTCTTAGAAACACCATCCATATTTTCAGCGCTAGTCTTAAAAGCGTTAATAATACCAACGTCTGGTCCTATGATAAGACTTGCAAGTAAACCAACCACAACAATAACTGCTATAGGAACTAACTTGATAGCCGTAGCAGAAACTTGGAATTTTGCAGAAAGTTTAGGTGAATAATAGTTAAGAAGTACTGAAAGAGTAATAAATACGAAAGCAAATAATAATACTTGCCAGTCGCCATACCAGTAACTTACACCGAACATTCTAAAGAAATAGTGGCCTGCAAAGATTGCAACTATAGAAGTAATAATAGGATAGTAAAGAGTAGTCATAGTCCACGCGATAAAGTAACCAACTTTTTTGTTGGTAGCCGCTTCAACGTAGTCAACAACGCCGTTAAACCTTCTAACCTTAGTTGCAAAAACTGCAAAACAGAAGCCAGAGGTAATCATAATAATACCACCTACGAGCCAAGCGAGAAGCGAAAGTTTAAGGTCGCCACCAGTTTTAGAAAGAACGCCTGATGCCTTAATGAATACACCTGAGCCGATAACGATACCGATAACCATCGCTATACCAGTCCAAATGCCGTATTGTTTTTTTACTTGTTGCATAATAAAACTCCTTTTATCAAAAAAAGATATATATATTTTACTACAATTCTTTAGCAAATTAAAGTGTTTTTAACAAATTTATTTATTTTAGCGCAAAAAATTTAGTATTGAAACATAAATCGCAAAAATTATCGTAGAAATTTTTGTGAAAAGGAAGGACTACGAAAAAGCCACGTAATTTTACTTTGTAAAATTGCGGGCAATGTAGTCTGTCCTGACGCGAACGAAAGCACAAGTGTGTTATAAGTCTACCAAAACAAAAGACGGACTTAACGTCCGTCTTTATTTAGTTATCTTCCACGAGAGACGCATCTCCGCTTCGCTACGATGTCCTCGCCCATCAAGGTTGCCCATCATATGACGGATGAACGAGAATTCAAGTGTGTTATAAGGCTAGCAAAACAAAAGACGAACTAAACGTTCGTCTTTTGTTTTGGTAGCCCCACGGAGACTTGAACTCCGGATTCAGCCTTGAGAGGGCTGCGTCTTAGCCGCTTGACCATGGGGCCTAGTCCTTTTATTATTTTATCACATAATAAATTAAAAAAGCAAATATTTTTATAGGTAATAAAAAAGACGCTCTAATTTAGAGCGTCTTTTAAGTTTGTTTTATGCTTACGCGTTAACGTCGTTCCAAACGATACCAGAAGCAGAAATCTTCCAGTTACCTACTTGGTCGGTAGGAGTATCTTTTGCTTGGAGAGCATTGTATAAGCCCGCAAAGTTATCATAACGATATACTGTCTTAAGCCTTCTGATTGCGAGAGTGCCGTTTCTTTGTGACCATTCAGCAACATCACTGGTTGAATAAGGAACAAGAGGAGTACCTGGATTATTAATATCAAATGATACCAAGTTCTTAGCAAAAGCAACCTTATCGTTATTTTCGCCTTCAGTTCTTATTTCACTATCCCACCTTTGAATTTCGGGTAAGTTTACATAATCGTTAGCAGCATATATTTGATAATTTGCTTCGCGATTTTGTGTAGGTCCTGACATATTTGTTGAACTTATAGGACAAATTCTACCATTTGCTGCAGGAGCTGCAATTACATAAACGTCGTAGAATATACGATTTCTTGGAGCATCTGCTTCGGTTATCTTTCCGTCCTTATTATTATCGTAATTTTCAATATACGAGTCATAGTTATCATCAGCAAATCCACCGAAGATGTTCCAACCAAACGTAGCACCATTAATAAAGTTCGGGTCAGTAGGAGTTTTAATGATTACGTTATGAAGCATTGCACTATTGTGAATACCTTGGAATAAACCAACTGACATTGAATACGGAAGTTCATTAAAATCGCTACTATATTCAATATAAATGTTTTCAAACACTGATGCGTTAGGACATCTATAACCGAAGAAGTAAGCAACGTCCATAGAGTTGGTCGGCGGAGTAAGTTTAATATCAGTAAACGCTACGTTCTTAATAGTTACGCCGTCACCAAGGAATCCGAAGAAACCTGAAGTTTTATCATGACATAAACCACTGTATAGACCACTTATAGTATGACCTAAACCATCAAATACACCATGGAAACCAAAGTCTGATTTAGACTTGTCACCACTTTGAGTGTTTGCTAGGTTTTCATAGTAATTAAAGTGTTTATTGATAGGTCCAATGGTAGTGCAATGAATATCGTTTGCTAAAACGTAATAACCTTGAAGTTTAATAGAAGTATTAGGAATATTGAGAACCTTGAGGTCTTCTTCAGTCTTTAATACTAAGCCGTAAACGTCAACATTAATGTTATAAGCCGTATTTTTAGCAACTAATTGTAATTCCTTATCTCTAAGAATTTCTTTGCTATCAATAGCAGCACCGATAGCGTATTGTTTGTCAGCAGACAACGCAATTTTTCTACCATCCATATAAGCAGCGGTAAGTTCAGTATCCATACCGAAGATTTCGCTTAATTCTACTTCAGTAAATTCGCCTTGTGCGTCAACTTTATAAAGTTTACCATTAGCAGCAGAGAACGCTAACTTGTCAGCGTAGTCGTATTCACCAGGAGCCATAGTTGCATTAACAACAATGTACTTGGTATATTCTTTACCGTTCATGGTGAAGTTAACACCAACGAAAGCAGTACCTGCACCAACTGCAGTTATGGTTGCGCCGGCAAGAGTAACAATATCTTCGCCAGAAATTACTTGGTAAGAAACGTTAGTTAAGGTTTCAGTAGCGTGGGTTACACCAAGAACAGCAGAGATTCTTGAAAGGTCAACCTTATCATATACAAGGTCAATCTTGCTTACGGGATTACCGTTAGCAGTAATTTCTACAGTGTATTCAGGAGTGCCTTTCCATTGCGGATAGCCGATTGAAACGTCCCAAGCAGAGCCGAACGAACCAACTGCGTATTTACCAGTAATGAAGTTAGAGTAATCGTCAAGACGAATAACGCCTTTACCAAAACGGAGCATACCAACACCACTAATAACACCAGAATTGGGGTCAGCGTGAGCAGAAGTCTTTACACTAATCTTTTCTGAATAAGCGCCAGCTGATGCTAATACTCTTCTACCATTGTTTTCGTATAAAACTTTAACAATATCTCTATTTGCAGCAGTTCCAGAAGTAGCAATCCAGTCACCAGTAGATTGTGAAAAATCTAGTAATGCTTCGTTTACAACGGGTTGGCCTTTAACTTGAATAATTTCTTGGTTTAACTTAGTGAATACTACTTCGCCTTGTGCATTAAGGCCAAGCGTATATTGCGGATACATATAATAAGTAGTAACAGTTGCTTCTTGGTCAATTATACCAGCGGTAGTACCAAGTGTTTCACTATCAATTTCTTCTACTTGTTTATAAGTAGTTTTAATGTTTCCTCTATCAGACGTTTGAGTTAAAATTTTAGTATAGTCGTTAGATGCGAACATCATGTAACCATACGCACCGTTATTATGACTATAAGTACCACTTGAATAGGCCATTGACTTTTCATCAGTTACAAGCGGAGCAGCGTTACCATCAACGGCTTTACTTATTACATATAAGCCAGCGTATCTTGGTGCATCAACACTTGCCGCGGTTTCTGCTGAAGTATTGTGCATGAATAAGCCGTATCTTGCTTTATAACCAAAGTTTGTTTCTTCAGTCATAGGCATGGACGGGAATTCAACAACAACGTTTCTAATGTTAAGACCACTCATAAAGAACATGAAGATTGCAGAGTTGGTATAGCCCCTACTTTCAACGCCCATATCGGTAGTTAAGTAAACGTTTTCAATAGTACCAGATCCAGTGTTAGAGTTCTTACTGCAAAGATAGGTTTGTTTAGTAGATGATGCAGCGGTAGGAATTAAATTAATAAACGCAATATCTCTAATAATACCACCAGTAAATCCACCAGTAATACCTGAAGCAGTAAGTTTTAAGTTGTAAATACTATGACCTAAACCGTTAATAGAACCTTGTAAATCAGTGATAGTTGCAAAAGCAGGCGCATCAGTAGCATCAATATCGTTTCCAAGAGCAACACTAGTTAGGTTGTATTCTTTAATGTTGTTAAGGTCTGCAGCAGTTCTAACTACGTAGCCGTAAACGTCAGCAATTACTTGATATCCAACTTGGTCTTCAGTATAGAAAAGGAAGATAGATTCGTTTGCCTTGTCTGCAAATGCAGTGTAGCCAGAAACTACGTTATTTTTAATTTTAAGAGCAACGCCGTTTTGATATGCTTCAGTAACCTTTGCGCCAGCGCCAGCATAGTAAGCAATATCAAGTTTATCTTGTGATGCAGAGAAAGTTATAACTTTATCTTCTACCCTATAGATAGGTCTAGTAACGTTTACGTTGTAAACTGCATCATAAGTATCGCCTTTAGAAGACGTATAAGTAATTTTTACGGTAGTAGAACCGAAGTTTTTAGCAGTAATAACGTTGGTAGCATAACTAAACGTAGCAATATTTTTATCTGCAATAACAATTGTCATATTATTTACGTTAAGCGGAACGTTTACGCCGTTTTCATTTACTGAAACCCTAAATTCTTGAGTAGTGATATAGTTAACACCCTTAAATTCGGGAACGGTGTAAAGGTTAACGTCGCCACTGAAAGAGCCTTCGTTAATGCTAATTGCAACGTTATCAACAACTGAAACTTCAAAAGTCTTGGTTAAGAATTCAGAGTCAGCACCCCTCCAATCAGCAGATACGGTAACGTTAATTTTACCAGTGGTATAACTAGCGTTAAACGTACTGCCATAGAAAGTGCCGTAAGCACTATTATCTACTGAATACTTAAAGGTTGCGTCGTTATAAATTTTGCCTGCGTATGCGATATAAGGATTGAAGTTAAACGGAGTACCTGCAGCAACACTAATTTTATCTACAGTTTCAAGCGCGCCAAGATTAATAGCAGGAATGTAATCGCCAAGACCAACTGTTACTTCGCAAGAAGCGCTTTGGCCGTCGCAAGTTGCGGTAACGGTAGCAGTACCAACGCGAAGTGCGGTAACAAGACCTCTATCACTAACTGAAACAACGTTAGAATCGTCAACACTCCAATCAAAGACAGGAAAGTCCTTTTCAGAGAAAGATGCTTTAAGAGCGAACGTTTTTTCAATGGTAAGATTAACTTCGGTTGCGTTTAATACAACACCCTTTTCATCGCTTTCATCTTCGCCACAACCAAATGCGGCGAAAACGAAACAAGTTGATATAGTTAATATTAAAACTATAAATTTAATAAGTCTTTTCATAATTTAATCTCCTATATCAATTAAAGCGTTGCAATGAACGATGCGTAGGTTGCAGAATTACCTTGGGCAACGTTACCGTTGTGTAATCCCAAATCATCTACTACTGAAATGAATTTTTGTTTCATTGCATTTTGTTCAACTGAGTTCATGTTGTTCTTATACATATATAAAATCATATATGCAGGGGTTAACCATTCAGTATTGATGTGATTTTTATATCTCTCATATAAAACTGGGTCAGTTTGTTCGTAGTGAGCAATTTCAGTTAACGCCTTTTCAGCGAGTGCCGCCCAGTCTAGACATACAGGATAACTCCAGTGAGCAGGTCTAATTTGAGCCGCAGTACTAAAGCCTGAATTAGTCCAAGCATAGTATGCATATTCACGTTCTTTAATGAACATTTGATACATCGTATCTGCTGCTTCGCCGTACATATTAGTGAAGAATAAATCAATTAATTCATCATAATCTCTATGACAGTCCCAAGCAAGTTTCTTAATTAAATAGTATTGTAAGGTCATAAATTGAGGTACGGTTACGTTGCTATTACCAGACCAAACACATGATTCTAAGTGTTCAATAGAACCCATTGCAGCATGGTATTCAAGATATTCGGGAGTATAAGAACCAATATAACCGAATGGTAACATTGCGTTTTGCCAACCTGATGAATATCCATAGTAAAGATATCCATTTTGTGAAAGTTCAGACCAGCCAGCAATTCTATCTTTGAATTGTTCTTTTCCAGCATGACCAGAATGGAAATCTTGAGTTAAGCCGTTTTGAATTGCTACCCACGGAATTAGTTTTTCGTGTAAATACATTTCAGGAGTAGAACCTACCCAGTTACCGCTTTCATCTTTAACAACGGGAGCGTTAGAACAGAACGAATATGCGAAGAAGGTTAAACGAATATCTTCGTCCCAGTAATCTTCATAACGAACGTTAACGTCTTCGGGTTCATAGTAGAAAGAGTAGTTGGGGTCAGCCTCACATTTCGCTTTTTCAGTAGCAAGAATATCGTCAAATAAAATATCACATACCCTATTCATAACTAAAACGATTGCACCAGCAGCTGCGCCGTATTTTTGGTTAGCAGCCTTACAATTTGCACAAGCACATCCGTTAATACCGTCTTCAATAGTTACAGAGATGTAACGCAATTTTCTAGTAACAGCATTGTTTGACCAGTGGTGAACAGGTCTACAAGCGATAAAGCCTTCAAAACATCTCCAAGCGATTTCTTGGCATAATGCTTCCCATTCAGTAGCAATTTTGCTAGCACTATTTAGACCATTACCAGCAGTAAAGCAAATGTCACCACCAGTAGAGAACCAACTTGGGTGTTCAGACTTGTAAATAGCCGGGTCAATTATGTCCATATCGTTGTGGATTGATACGGTACTGGTTGAAGGCAAGTATTTGCCAGCCCAGTGACCAGTAGTACCAATAGGATATTTACCGTCAGAACCTAAAACGTATTTGGGTGGGCCACCGTATTCTTTATAGTATCCGTCGGGGGTTGCGTATCTAATACCACACATTCTCAAGTCTTCGCTAGGGCTATTAACTGATTTGTGATGACCTGCATAACCAACGTCAGGACAACGATAAGGAATATCAGGGATATCAGTAACGTTAAAATCTTTCATTTTAAGGTTTTTAACGTTCTTATCAATTTGCCAAGTATCTACAAATATATATTCGTAGTTAAACATTATTTTGAGGAAGGTGTAAACGCCATAAATATTTCCGTAAGGGCTATGTGGCAACATATCCGTATCAGCACCAGTAATATAAACGTTGTTATCAATGGTTACAATACGGTGTCCGTCGTCACCAAGTTGAGAATATTCACGAGCAACTTGGTCAGAAACTGACCTAAGAAGCGCGGTGTCACCTATTGAAATATATTTTTGGTTTGCATTGTGAGTTAAACCAGTATCAACGGTTGCAGGAATAGTGCCACCAGTTGCTTCGGTATAGAATTTGTTAAATTCTCTCTTTGCAATAGTTTCGTTTTCCTTCGCTGCAGCAGGAAGAACCAAAGTATAGTTAGTTTTTCCGTTTTTAACAAAGTCAACATCCATATCAGTAGCGGTATAAATGTGGGTTCCTTCAAAATTAACACCGCCTTCATCTTCCCCGCCTTCGCTATCACCGCAAGCGAAACCAACGCTTAGGGTGATGCAAAAAGCAAGTGCTAATGACATGATTGAGATTAATAATTTCTTAAACTTTTTCATATCAGACTCCTTTAACTAACAATGTAGGTGTAATAAGCAACACCTATATTGCCTGCTTCGTCTTTAGCAAGAACCTTAATTTTGAACTTGCCTGCTCTATTAAATTTGTATTTTAAGGTGTCAGTGATATTTGCTTCATCGTTAACGTAACTATTTTCTACGAATACGAATACTTCAATTTTTTCACTATCAGTCTTGTTATCGGTTACGATAAATTGTTTAACTTCAATTTCAGTACCAACACCAACTTTAATAACAGTATCTTCATTAGAACCATCGTTAAAGGTAATAGTCGGTTTTTGGAAGTCAGACACCCTTATAACGTATGATTGTGACATTTTATTGCCATAACCATCTACTAGACCGTTGTAGTTAACGTTATAGATATCACTAGTTACGCAAATGTCATAATCTCTATCAGCGGGTGCGTTATTTAATACAACGCCGTCTTCTGACGTTACGTATGAACTACCTTCTTTAACGGTAATACCAACGTCTTTAAGTGATACGGGCGATAATACGTCAGTAACAA
Source organism: Christensenellaceae bacterium (assembly GCA_045657285.1). Classification (GTDB taxonomy): domain Bacteria; phylum Bacillota; class Clostridia; order Christensenellales; family Borkfalkiaceae; genus UBA1259. The sequence goes on along the minus strand of JAZOST010000008.1, from coordinate 11,843 downwards.
ACGCTTTAGAAATGGTAACGATTGAGCCGTGACTATAGTAACCTGCTGCAGAAACAAAGTCATAAACAGGGTTCATATTGTCACGGGTAACGTTAAATAATTGGCCGTTAATCGTGTAGATATCAACACCGGCAGGACCAGTGATACCTTCAAGAACTACTTTAACGTAAATTTTATCAGGTAATTTTCCCTTGAAGTTAACGTTCGTATCACCAAGTTGGTTGTTTAATATAAACATACTCTTTGAAGCGTTAAACGAAATGTTGTAGGTAACGTCATCATTGATAACCCTACTTGTGATAGAAGTTACGTCTTTAGCACCGTAATCAGCAACTCTAAAGAAGGTGTGATAAGCACTCTTAAAGATGCTAAGTTCAGTTTGATTATTTTCATCAGTTGCGTCGGTTAAAACAACTTTTAAGTTGCTAAAATTCTTAAGTTCTTGTGGAACGTAAAGTTTAATATTAAACGCAGATGATGTAATAGGATTAATAAATTCAACAGCATTGTCGCCACTTTCTACGTTAGACGTAAAGCGTTGACCTTGTCCCTTAAGTACTGCGTCAAAATTACCAACGAAATATTTACTTACGTCGTATAATGAAACGCCACTGCTTTCGTGGGTTTGTTTGAACTTAACGTCAATTATTTTTCTAGTATATTCAGCAGTTTCAAGCGAGCCACTAACAAACTTAAAGGTTACGGTTTCGTCACCGGTAATTACAACGTTGTTGATATCGGTTTCAACGAAATCACCGTCGTCAAATTTAACCATAAGGGTTGCAACTTGAGATTTGAGTTTGCCATTTTGCATAAAGTAAACAAAGAAATCATCAAGTTTGTAGGTTGCGTGTTTAATATAGTATTTAATGAAATAAGGTTCACCGTCAAAGAACACTTCAGTTGATTCGCTTGACATTACCTTATAAGAACTTTCATATGAGTAAACGTTGTCGCTATATACGTATTTAACAGTGTATTCACCAACCATATTAGCAACGAATTTGCCGTCTTTAGAAACGTCTAATTCAGTGCCGTTAGGAGTAATTACGTATTTTTTGCAAATAACTTCGCCGTTATAACTTACGAAATCAGGAGTTTCAACAGTTAATTCATTACCAACAACGAAATTAGCAAGTTTTTCGTAACTAGCATCAATACCATTACCCAAAGCAGTAGCAGGTGGGGTGATAATACTTACTGGAACTACTTTGTTGACAACGTTACCGAAAGCATCGCTAGCGGTATAAACGATAGAGTATCTACCAGCATAAATAGGATTGAATACACCGTTTTGAGTGCTAACAACAGTTTGTGAAGGAGTGCCATAGTTATAGTAAACTACGGGGTCAACCTTACCAACCATGTTGGGGTCAAAAGCAATTGCATCAAAAACTTTGAAAGGTTCATAAACTACGCCGATAAGTGAATCAGCACCTTGCATATCTACGTCAATAGTAACGTTAGGAGCAACGGTATCTAAAGCGTAAGCCTTTGCAAGTTCATCGCCAGAATAATTGCCGATTGAAGCAATTTCAATGATGGTTGAAGGCGCTAGGTAGTCGTTGCCTTGGATTGAAACGTAAACTTCACCAGTAGTAAAGCCGTCAAAAACACCCGTAGCAGGAGATACGTCTGCATTGTCAATATCGTCAATGAGATAATCTCTTGTAGGGCTTGAGCAGTAAACTTCCATACCAGCACCTCTATACTTCCAAGAAAGAATTCTGTTAGTACTGCTGGTGCCGAATCTACCACCCGTTAAGTCTTGAACTGAAGAACCACGGTGTGGAGAGTCGTTAAGGTCGATATTATCCCAAATAAAATAATCTTGACCATTTACGTTAACTTGGTCGTAGGTAACCCAACTGGTAGTAAGAGTAGGCACGTATTCGTCAAACGCAAGGTGACCGTGAGCAGATTTTACCGCAGCGGTAAAGTTACGGCTCATGTTGTGCGCAGGTGAGAAACGAAGTTGCATTTCTACCGTTTTAGATGAGTCATAAACGTCAGTTAAGGTAACATAAATGTACTTACAATCAATAGAGCCTTGGTCATAAATACCACTTTGTACTTTATAGTGCCTATCAAGTTGTCTTGGCGAGAACGTAATAATATTCGCAAGGTCAACTTCATGAACGTTGATGGCGTGGTTAAACTTAAATACGTCGCCGTCGCTAAGGTCTAAAATAAGACCATTTGCATTGGTGGATTCTAGCGCACCATAAGATACGGTTGAAGCACCGGCAAAATCTTCATAAAGTTTAGGTTGAACGGTAAATGGTTTTTCTGCAGTTAAAACTTTACCATTGTAGTTAAAGTTATAAACTACTGCATAATTACCATTATCGTTTAAGTCTAAACTGGTTTGTTTGAAAACTGAACCATTAGGCAAACGTACGCCTGCAAAAATACCTTTAAGGTTTGATTGCGAGCCATATGCAATAGTAGTTTCAGTTGGGAAAGTTTCCGAACTGTATCTTGCATAAACGTCATCAATATCAGCATTTACAATTTCGGGTTGTTCTGCAAACGCATTAAAGGAATCAAATTTATTGATTCCTATAATAACGCTAGCGAATATTAAACCAGTAAATACTGCTATTAGGACGTAACGCAAAATTTTGTTATTCAAAATTTTGTTCATTATCCTTTTAATCCTCCCATTGTTAAGTTACCCATAATCCTATCCTTAAAGATAAAGAATACGGTCATAGTCGGAACTGCAAGAAGCATAGTTGCAGCAATACGACGCGTTACGGGATATCTATCCGCATCGTTTCCGAAGGTTGCAAGGTATACACCATAAGTAAGCGTAGGATGTGACGGCAAGTACAATAGAACAGTACCATAGTCATTCCAAAGTTCAATAGCATGAATAAGGAATACGGTAAAGAATATTTTTCCGCAAAGTGGGAAATATATACGCACCATAACGCGTAGTTGCGATGCGCCGTCAATTTCAGCCGCTTCCCTATAGGTATCAGGTATCGTACGATAGTATTCGTAGAAAATTAAGAAATACATACCCGAAATGTGAGATTTTTGTATAAAGTTACCAATAAAGGTATCATATAAACCAGTGTTTCTCATCAAAGTAAGCATTGCAGGAGTGGTACCAACGATAGGAATAATCATAGTAATAACTACTAACATATAGATAAACTTACTGAACGGGTTCCTATACATTGAACAAGCGTAACCTACGATAAGTTTAGGTAGCGTCATAAAGAACGCACCACCGATACAATAGATTAACGAGTTCCAAAGCATACCCATAAATCCAATACTCATGGTTTTAACGCCAATAAGTCTTGTACCTACGAAATATGCAGGGGTATGATAAGGTCTTTCAAAGCCCGTAAGTATATCGCCGTAGTTTTTAAGCAACAAATAGTCTCTAGCGCCGGCAAGTTCTAGGTTAGGAAGACCTAAAATGTTGTTATATACACGGAAGTCAATGTTACTTTTGAGTGACGTAAGTAAACCGAAAGCAATTAAAAGCAATACAGTGAATACGTAAAAAAGAAGTAACGCAAAGAAAACACCTGTAAATATCTTAAATACCGGACCTTTTGCCTGGGGTTTAAACATCTTTTCTTTCTTAGTCATTATATTCCCCTCCTTAGTCAGCACTCGGGCCGAATTTAACCATTATTTTCCTAATACCAAGGGTAATAGGCGTTAGCACTGCCGTGATAATTAAACCAACGGCTGAAAGTGCAGGGTAGTTCAAGAAGTTAGGATTTGAAGATTCTGCAAGGTTTGCGTTAAGCGTTGAAATGTATAACTTATACCCTATGTTAGATATATCGTCAGGCGCGCTTGACGCGTAGAACGTGAACAGCGACATCTGATTAGTAAATACACCTGCAAGCATTGTGATAAAGAACGTCATGAAAGTGGTCCATATCATAGGCATAGTAATAAACCAGAATTCTTGAAGAATATTTACGCCGTCAAGGTTTGCTGATTCTACCATAGACGGGTCAATACTTTCCATAGTACCCGTGTAAACTAATACCTTTGTACCAAAACTTAACCAAATTACAAATACAACAATGGTTGCAAAACGAGTTGATTTTGGTTGCTGACCGCTTAGCAAGCCATATACTTCTTCCATACCGAACCAATCTTGACAAACAGCCTTGTAGGCGTCTTCAACGATAAACGTATAAAGAATTACAAGTAGTAAACTTGATAAAATGTGTGGTACAAACAAGAAATACTTGAAAATTGAGTGGCCTGGTAATCTTTTGTACATATAGTACGAAAAGAGTAGCGCAAGCGTAAACCCTATAACTAATTCAAAGAAATAGAATTTCAAGGTATTAAGGTAATAGTGTGAATTTGATATAAGCCAATCAAATGCAGCAGCAAAGTTTTCCATGCCGGCAAAAATTATTTTATAAGGTTTACCGGGTGCTACCATTACGTATTTTTGGAACGCCAAAACGAAAGTTTCAATATTTACGTAGAAGTAAAATATTGCAAACTGAATCATAAACGGCGCAACAATACACGTATAGAATAGCGCTCTTTTTTTGAGCCTTGAAGAATATTTCTTCTTCTTGACTTCAAGTACAGGTGTATCCGTCATAAGTCTTTCCTCTTTTTTGTTAAATTCTGTATCAGTTATATATTATATATAATGTTTATTGAAGAGTGGGGTCAAATAATGCTAATCCTCTCCAAGTAGAAACGTCAAAATAACCTTTCATAAAATGGTCAACAGGGTTACCAAATACTTGAACTGCTTCGTAGAAACTGTTGTATCCACTTACGTTATAGAAATAAAGATTATTGGTACCGTGACAGTTGAGAGAGAAGTCAGACGTGTGTTGTAAGTAAGCAGAGTTATCTGCTGAAGGAGCAACGCTTACAACTTTTGCAGTCTTGTGCATATCAAAGTTAGATTTACCAAACGCAGTAAGTGATTCATATTGTTCATCACTGAGTTCGTATTCATACATCATACAGTTAGAAGAATATGCAGTGTGGTTAGCAAGTTCTTTCTTAGATACCATAAATTGTAAGAAGTCTTTAGCAAGCGCTAAGGTTTCAGGATCATCTTCAAACAATGCACTTACAGCCCAGTAAGTTTCACCACCGTTAATAAGCGCTTGTTCGTTAAACTTGGTTTGGTCTTCATTGGGTTCCACCGGCGTATCTAATGATGCAGGTAATGAGAACCATTGAATTTCTTCTTGCGCACGTTTGGTATCGTCGTTTTGCGCTTCGTAAGAAGAGAAAGTTTCAATTTCTACTGCTTCACAATACCAGTAAGTACCGTCAATAAGGAATGCACGTCTCTTACTACCATTAGGTTGTTTTTTGCTGAATACGAAGTTTAATTGAGAGTCAGTGTGAGTAATTGAACCAGAGTCAGCATCAACGTACATGTCGTATTCTTCCATAATGTGGAAGAAAGCAGTTGCATAGTATCTAGCAGCAGAGCCGTAGATAGCGTTACCTTTTTCTAAGTAGTTAACGCTTTCAGTACCATTATAGTAAGGACTGTTAGGAGTACGAACAATCGTAACTTCTTCAGTTACTAATTCAGGAGTTAATTCTGCAGGAACACCTTCAAATAATGAGTTGCCAGTTTTAATGGGTTCACCATTTTCAAGTTTAATTGCAGTAACTTTGCCTTGGAAGTCGTTAGAAGCGTTTAATTCTTCAAAGTTAGAAAGAGCGCCCCATAAACCAGAAACAAAGTATTGGTCGTGATATAACCATTTACCAGGAAGGGTAAATACGTCAACACCTTCTTGTAAAATTAAGAAGCAAAGGGTTGCAAATTCTTTTAAAGTGGTAGGAAGACCGTCGTCACTAGTTCCATATACACCGTCACGACCGCAAGACTTTTTAGAATTTCCGTCGTTGATTAGATATATTCTACCCATAGGAGTTCCGTTGTATTCGGGAGTCACATAGTGACCTTGACCAGCGTCAGGGTCTGCAATGTACCAACCTTTCGTGTCAAAAAGTTCAACGTCGTAGCAAAGACCACCGAACCATTCCCAAGCAGGTGCAGCCCAGTATTCGCCTTCTACTTGTACCATGTTTTTGGTACCACTTTGAATATAACTATCAATAGGTGCTTTGTCTTCGTTCCAGGGATTTTCTTCAGTCAACCATTCGTCAATATTGTAGTAAACACCACTACCAACGGGGTCTGAAACGTGTTTTTTGTGTGCACCGGCTTCAATAATCGCATAACCACCGGTTTCAATGGTTTTAAGTGCGTCTCTTTCTTGGAATATTTCAATATTTGCACCGGTTTTGCCGTCTGCATAACTCTTATCAACAACTGCAGCTTCAAAACGAGAAATACAGTTGTCAAGCCAAATTCTGCCGAAACCACCGTCAGAAATAGCAATGTACATTTCACTTATAGTGCTGTCGCTACCGCCACCGCAACCAACAAGAGAAATGGCCGTACATAAGAGCATCAATGCGCTTAAAACTAAAGATAAAAGTTTTTTCATACTAACCTCCTGATTTTTGTCTTTACCTAAAAATTTGTAAAAACTATCTTTTTATCTTTTTTGTGCAATACGCCTAATCGCGCTTTCCTTCTACCCTTCTTATTACTATATATAATGTTTCCCAAAAAGGGTTTTGGGCGCAATAGGGCGTAGTACACCCCTATTCTTTGTAAATTTTATCACAAAACTTATTTAAAATAAATAACGAAAAATGCTCTTTTGTTATTGCATTTCGTGTTTTTTTGTGATAATATACAATTATGATATATTTTAACACTAAATTGAGATACCTTCATCTCCAAAAAAGCGACCTTAATAACAAGCAATTTATCAAGTGCCATAAAGAGTTTTACGAACTAATTTACTTTGCCGGTGCAGACACCGAACTATCATTAAACGGAGTTACTTACTTTCCTTCAAAACACTCTGTTGCAATAATTGCCCCTGGCACTACTAGAACCATAAACGTATCAAAAGATAAACCGCTTAAAACTTTTCTTATTTCTTTTGACGAATCTTTGGTGGGCGACAACTTTGACCTAAAGGCAAAAAGCGATAAAATTTATTCTTTTTCATACAACTCTGCAATAAACCTAATGTTTTTGACAATGCAAGCGGTAGAAAAAAAGAATTTAGACTCCAATACTTTTCTTGATTACGTTAGTTTGTTACTCAAATTAGTTCTTTTAGAAATAGAAAATTCCGCTAGCGATAAAATCATCAAAAAAACGCCTACTAACAAAATACTTTCTCAATGCATTGATTACATCAACACAAACATTATGGATGAAATTACCCTTGAAACACTTGCTAGTAAATTTTTTATAAGTAAGTCTTATCTTTCACACGTGTTTAAGGCTTGTTTCAAAATGGGTGTTAAACAATATATTAACAAACAAAAAATGCTTTATGCTCAAAAACTTATTAAGTCAGGGACCAACCCAGTTAAAGCAAGTAAAATTTGTTCTTTTGAAAACTATTCAACTTTTTATAGACTATACAAAAGCCACTTTGGCGTTTCACCCGAAAACGATAAGTAAATTCAATAAAAAAACGCATTGCTACTGCAATGCGTTTTTATTTTTAAAGATTATTCTAAGGATTATTTTTCGGATTTTTCTTCTTGAGTGAATTCTTCGGTAGTTACTACTACGTCTTCTTCAACTTCTTTACCTGCATTTTCGTCAATGTGAAGAATTTTGCTGGCTTTTTTCTTAAACTTTCTCCATAAAATTAGGAAAGTTGCGCCTATTGCCACTGCTACGCCTGTTATTGACGTCAAAAGCACTGATACTGTTGCGGGGTCCACGTAAAGTAAATTAAACATTTTATTTCTCCTTAATTAAAACACTTAAGTTTTATTTTTTCTTTTTGTTTACTAGTGAAGTTAGTAGGTATTTAGCACCTACTTTTGCCGAAGTGCCGTGGTTAAATATTAAACTATCAAACCTTTCGGCTATCTTTTTAGAATAACTTTCCGTTTCTGCTAAAAGTTTAGCAACAATTAGGTCGGCGTTTTCTAATTCTTCTTTTTCCACCGCCATACCAAGTTCGTTTCTGAGTGAAATTTCAACAGGGTCTAAACCTATCTTTTTATAGTTTTGGTTTACAACCTTCATTTTCGTGTTTACGAATAATGCAGGTCTTCCCGTAGCGAAACAAAATTCAGGCGCTACACCAGACCAGTCGGTAATAATTAAATCGGACGTGTAAAGGGACTTATTAGTTGAGAAATCTAACTCAAATGAAAGTAGTTCCTTATCCCTATCCGCATACTTTTCTGTCAACTTTTTAAGTTGCATACCGAAACGTTTTGCATACTCTGGGTGCGGACGAATTATTATTCTATATTCATTAGAATACAATTTTTCTATAAGTTTGTCAATACAACTATCTAAAATATTATCTTCTTGCCAAGACGGAGCAATAAGAATTTGCTTTTTGCCATCGTCTTTCCTATCTTTTTCAGCGTTTTTACCCGCTTCACCTAAAAGGTCGGCTAAAGGATAACCAAACTCTACTAGTTTTTTGGTTTTTACTTTGTATACCTTTTCCGTTTCGCGAATTTCATTAACTACGTGATTACCTGTACAGAAAATAGTGTCAAACGCGTCAAGCGCACCTTCACTAAAGCCCATATGCACGCTCATCATATCGTGCGGAACGTAAACGTATTCTATGTCCTTTTGCATCATTGAACGCTTTAGATAATACTTATCTAAATCGGGCGTGGTCATTACGAATATATCCGTTTGAACTAGCATCATAAGAACTACTAATTTTTTAAGGCTTATGTAGTAAGGTCTTATTCTCGGTTGTTCTTTTGCAAGTTCAAAAATCTTGTCGTCAGGGTCGTTTGTTACGTAGTGAATATTTACGTTTGAATTTTTTAGTAATTCTTCAATAATCCCTTGATAATACTTATAAAAACCGCTTCTTTCCGAATAAAAAACTATGTGCTTATTAGCCACTTTTTTGAACTTTTTATAGTCTTCTTTTTCACGGCGTTTATTTTCTCTATACTTTTCGTCTTTCTTATCTTCCGCTCCGAACGCTTGGGCTTCGGCAAGGGCTTTTCTACTTTCTTCTAAAGCGTCGTAATCAACATATTTTTTAGGATTGATTACAACGTTTAATATGTACATTTGAGCAATTGAGAATAAGTTACTTGCAGTCCAGTAAAGCGCTATGCCTGCGGGTACGAATAAGCCTAGATATAGCGAAATACCTACGCTTAATGCCATTATTCCGTATTTATTCCATTTGCTTTGTTCGTGTTGAATTACGTTTGCCATATTTTGCGTCCAACACATAAACCACGAAGATATGCCTGCAATAACGGGAACTAAATAGTAAACGCCTTGCGCCTCGGTAGGAACTGCCGAAAGATTTAAGCCTAATAAACTTAGGTTATAGCCTTTTACTGCCGAAATAAATTCACCAAGTTGTTCGCTAGTTGCGCCCACAATATTGCTATCTATATTTATTGTTCCGTTCTTAACGGCGTCAATAATTTGTAATTGATAGTGCGAAGTATTAACGTCAGCACCTATAAAACTAGCACAACCATTTATAAGTTCGCTTGAAAAATTGCCTAAATAGTTTAGCGGATGATAAATTATGTAAACTACCGCCATCAAAAGTACGATTTGTATTACAAGCGGTACGATTGATACCATAGGATGATATTTTTCACGCTTGAAAAGTTTTGATTGTTCGTCCGCAATAGCGTCTAAATTTCCGTGCAATCTTGCTTTAATAAAGTTTACTTCGGGTTGTATTTTTACCATTAGTATTGAATTCTTTTGTATCCATACTGAAAGGGGTAAAAGCACAAACTTGGTAAGCAACGTAAAAGCGATAATCGCTAGTCCGTAATTACCGATAAGCATATAACTCCACTTTATTAAATATCCAAGCGGAATACATAAATAATAAATTATCGTATCCATTTTTTAACGTCCTTTATTCGTATAAGTTTTTGAAGTGTACTTTCTCTTCCTTTATTTTCCAACTATTAAAGTTTGAACCTTTGCCGTTTACTTCGTAAATCCAATCGGTATATTCCGAATACGTGCGGTTAAACGATTGCCAAATATGTTTTCTATTAACGTTTTCCGTTTCGGAAACGTCAAATACCGACCTTGAATTCATACCCGAAACTATTCCTTCCGAAGTAAATATCGTACCCCATAAGTTTTCGTGCGAAACTTGTGATTTTGACGTCTTAAGTTCACCACTACCTACGCCTGCAGGTTTTACGAATAATGCAGTCATTGCACTCTTGCGAAGTTTTGCATAGTCACTTTGCGGACTTGCGTGGTCGCCCGTTATAATTATGGTTGCGTCGTCATAAACGCCTAACCTTTTCATTTCCTTTAGGTATCTATTGATAATTTTGAAACTATTACGTAGTGCTATTTGAACGTTTTTAGACCTTGTTGGCTTAAAATCGTCGTCGTATTCAACCGCGTGACAACCTGACATATGTATAAATGAGAATACATTTTCAGTAGTAGTTGTAAAATCTTCACCACTGACCTTTTCGTAGATATTTCGCATATCCGTGGTGTATTCTTTGTTTTGAAGTTCTTCGCTATAACTTTCTACTTGACCATTAAGAGTTGCTGTCGCTACGTCGCCAAGTTTAGTTTTTAGTAAAAACGGAAAACTTCTAAAGAAAGATATTTGCGACATATATAGCGCAAGTTGATACGGAGTACGAACTTTTCTTCCAACCGTTTCGGGAGATACAGTTTCCGTATTATCTACGTATTCAGGGAAATAGAACGCGTTGTAATAGCCGTAATATGAATCAGTATAAACGTTTACCGAATATCCTTCGCTATCTAACACCGAAAGGGTTTCGTTATTGCTAAACGCGCTTGAAAAATAGTCCTTTCTAGTTTCCGCGCCGTATTCTTTTGCCGTAAGCATATACGCTACCGCTGGGAAAGTATGTCCGTACATTGATACGTGGTCTTCAAAATACGTAAAGCCTTCTAATTCACTAAACATTTGTCTATTACTATTTAGCGCGGGTTCTGCGTATTCTAAGGCATCAAATCTATCTACGCAAAATACTATTACGTTTTTGTTTTCGGAAATGGTAGTAAGGTTTTTATCCGTCAAGAAAGTAGGAACGTAGTTAGGGTCTTCTTTAAGCATTTGTTCCATATAACTCAATCCGTCAGCCGACGTTAGCGCTACTGACGCAAAGTTTATAACTTGGGTTGAAAGCAATGCCACTGAAAGTATTAGGCATATAGTTTTAGTTATTTCTACTTTTTTGAATAACCCCGCAAATATACCAAAGCCTACTAATAAACCTATCCAAATAACGGTGTTAAGCACTTTCATAAATACGCTTATACCAAGTTCGCCAGTGCCGTCTGCTGCAAGTGAATTAACGCCTGCATTTAAGAAGTTCGTTTGCAAGAAAAGTAATAAGAAAAATGCACAATTTATAGCGTAAACTACCAAATATGCTTTTCTCGGCAATAAAAAGAGCACTAAACTTATAAGCGTAAAAAGCGCTAAAGCGTATAGTGCCGAAAATAAAACGAAGTCTGAAAATACGAACTTAAATTCTTCTTTATTAGTGCTATAGATTTCGTAAGGAGCAACGATAAAAAGCATTAGGGAAACCCCTAACGCTACTAAAATTATAGGCAATATTCTACCTATACGCTCACTGCTTAAAAATTTCTTTTTAACTTTTGTCGTTTGGCTCATAATAATCTACTTACCTACCACAACTTTACTCACTTTGCTATTATACAATGTTTTAAACATTAAAGCAACTTTTTTTAGGCACTTTATTTTTACTATATAATAGTAAAATTTGGGAGA
>JAZOST010000007.1:0-80249 GCA_045657285.1 Christensenellaceae bacterium | reverse complement strand
ACTTTTAGCCACAAGGCTAAAAATATAACTTAAATCTTTAATTTTTGTGTATAAGAAAAGCCCACAATATTTCGCTTTTTACGAAGTATGGTGGGCTACACTTTTATTTTGAATTAATATCCCTATGGCTATTGCAGTTTTAGCAAAGGGTTTTGATTTTTAAATGCTTTATACGGGGGAGAAAATACCAAGTAGAATTATTCCCGCAAAGGTTAGTGCAATAAACGCGTAGTGAAGGAAAGATAGTTTTTCTTTTAAGAAAATTCTGCTCCATAGTACAGATACAACGCAGTAAGCAGAAATTATCGGCATACCTATTTCGTAATCGGCAAACATAACCGCCATATAGAACACTTGACCTATTGTTTCGCAAAGACCGCCAAGGTAAACGGCGCTACCTTTTTTAGCGAACAACTTATCTTTCTTTACGAATTTTACCCAAATAAAACAGAAAACAGCAAGGAAGAAGAAGGTAAGTTCAAAACTAGAGTTTGCAGCGTAATCTGAAATGTCTACGTAGTGGAAGAATACTTCGTCGCCAACCGTTCCTAAAGCATCAATAATTAAGTATGCAATAGGGAGAAGGAAAGCAAGAAAACTTTTTGTATATTTGCGGTTAGAAGCCTTTCTTCTAAGTTCTTTTAGTTCGTCGTTTTCTTTATTATCAACTACGCCCATACCTATAATACCAAGCGTGATAGCAACTACGCCTATTATTGACCAAACGTCAAGGCTGATTGCGTCAGCGCCGATAAGTGGGAAGATGATAACACATAAAAGCAATGCTAGTGAGCCAGAGCAATTACAAATAGGCGAAGATATAGAAAGTTCTATGTATCTTAAACCTATATAGCCTAAAACCATTGCAAGTATGTAAAGGAAAGCAACGGGTAAGTACCTAACAAAGTCCATAAAAGCAAAGTCAGTATAGAATAAACTTGCTACGAATTTAGGAACTTCATCTGGGCCACCGGCGTTATCAATAATTTTTCCGCCGATAATGGTAATGAGAAGGTGAATACCCATAATTAAGCCGACTGCAAAGGCAACTTTCCAGTGGCTATTTTTGTCTTTTTCGTCCGTGCCTTTTTTAGAAAAAAGGTCAGAACCGCTCCAGCAAAGTAGAGCGACTATTGCAAATGCAAAGTACATCATAAATTAAAAAATTCTCCTTTAGTGAAAAATAAAATCGTTTGTTAAATATCGTATCCGCGTAAACGGACAAATGGAATATACTCTTTAAGTAATTCCATAAATTCTAAAGCGATTTTATCTTCCACGGCGGAAAGATGTGACTGGATACAACCTTCGCAGTCCTTGAACTTCTGTAAAAAATACTTGTTTGCTCCTTTAATCCACTTACCGATATTTATAATATTTTCGGCGGTGTGGTATTCTTTAATAAGTGTAGTTCTAAATTCGTAGGGGATACGTCCCGAAAGAAAATATTCTACGCTTTTTTCTATGTTTTTAGTGTCAAAATTTTCAATGCCGATAATTTCGCCGTAAGACGCTAAATCGTTTTTTATGTCCATTGCGAAATAATCTACTAATCCGTTATCTACCAAAAGTTTAATCATTTCAGGGTTAGTGCCGTTAGTGTCAACTTTAACTTTTAAGCCGATTGATTTAACTTTTTCTATAAAGTCGGGTAAGTCTTTTTGAAGGGTAGGCTCTCCGCCAGAGATGCATAAACCTTCAATAATACCGCTCCTTTTTTTTAGGTATGAAAGAACTTCTTCAGTAGGAATTACGGGAATATTTTGATAGTCTAAAACAAGGCTACCGTTATGGCAAAAACCACATCTAAAATTACATGCGCCAGTAAACACGGTTGCACTAACGTAGCCGTCAAAGTCAACAAGCGATAATTTTTCTAATCCCAAAATTTCCATAATGCAATTATAACATATAAAAGTAATTTTCGCTAGTACTTAATTAAAAAAAGCGTTGAACTAACGGCAAAAAAATGTTATAATGTTTTATATAAAAGGAGTAATTATGAAAGCAGTAGTTCAAAGGGTAAAAAGTGCTAATCTAAAAGTTGACGGAAAACTTATCAGTGAAATAGGTTTTGGCTACGTGGTTTTTTTAGGTGTAAAAAAAGGGGACACGAAGGAAAACGCTGATTATTTTATTAAAAAAATACCAACCCTTCGCGTTTGTGAAGACGAAAATGGAAAAACTAATTTATCAATAATGGATACTAAAGGCGAAATTCTATTAGTTTCGCAGTTTACTTTGTACGGCGATACTTCACACGGCAACCGCCCGTCTTTTATTGAAGCGGAACTTCCAGAGCCTGCTAACGAACTTTACGAATACGTTGTTAGCGGTATTAGTTCGCAAGGCATACCTGTTAAAAAAGGCGTGTTCGGTGCGGATATGAAAATTGAACAAATAAACGACGGACCTTTTACGGTAATACTTGAAAAATAAAAAAGAATTTAATTATTGATAAATGCATATACCCACTATATTTCACGTTGTTAGAAGTGTAGTGGGTTTTTTATTTTTAGTCAAATAAAAATAATAAAAAACACTTGCAAAATGCAAGTGTTAAAAATTTACTTTTTAATAAATTCAATAATATTTTTCTTTTTATCTAATGGTAACGATTCAATTAATTGTTTTAATTCGTTGTCAACGTTATAGTCTGCAATATTAGAACTAAAAAATCTTTCAATAGGGAAATCACATATTTCTAAAATTTGTAATAACTTTTCAATAGTTAAAACAATTCTTCCGCTTTCTAATTGTGCAACGTATTGTGGGCTCATTCCCATTCTTAAACTAACTTCTCTTGCAGATAAGTTTGCTTTATTCCTTACGTAACCTATTCTTGATAAAATTTCTTTTATTTCCATAAAATTCCTCAATAAGTTCTTATATCTTGATTATAGGTCAATTTTTATTATTAACAACAAAGCCACATACATAAATTTTACCCAAAATTTATGTTTTGAATACACACAGACATAAAAATATGTTATAATGAGTAGTGGTAGTATTCAAAATGAATATATTTGGAGAATTTTATTGTGGAAAAACATAAAATCTGTTCATTTTTTGGGCATAGGAAAATTTATGAAAGCAATGAACTAAAGCAAAAAATTAGAGTTTGTATAGAAGATTTAATTAATAGATACAACGTGTGCATGTTTTTATTTGGTAGCAGAAGCGACTTTAACGACCTTTGTCATCTAGTAGTTAGTGAACTAAAAGAAGAATATTCATTCGTAGAAAGAATTTGTTATACTTGCAAAAGTGAAAGTTGTACGTTAGAAAGTGAAAGAAAAGAACGCGAAAGGATTTTTTCGCTTGTACTTAACAAAGAAGTTCACCTACTTGGTTTTGAAAAAGAGTTTGAACACAAAACAAAGTATGAAGCAGGTAGAGCAAGTTACGTAGAAAGAAATCAAGCAATGATAAACGACAGCGATTTTTGTATATTTTATTATGATAAAAATTACGTTCCGTTAAAGAAAACTAATAGTGGAACTAAACTTGCTTACGAATATGCAGTAAGAAAGAAGAAAAAAGTAATTAATCTAAATGAATAAATAATAAGTCATTAAATAAAAGGATAGCAAAATTTTTGCTATCCTTTTTGATTGTATTATAAAATTCACTCTTTTTTGTTTTTATAGATTGTTTTGTTCTTTATACTTAATAAGCGCGGTTGCAAGTTGGTCAGCACAAGAAGTACCCGCCCTACAATTTACGCCTTTAAGTAGGGAAATAACTTCGTCAATATCTTTGCCTTCAACAAGCCTTGCTACTGCTTGCAAGTTGCCACGGCAACCGCCAACGTATTTAACGCCGGTAAGTTTTTTATCTTCGGTTACGTCAAAAAATATTTGTGTTGAGCAAGTGCCCCTTGTGTTATATACCATAATGAATTCCTTTTTTAGTCAACTAAATTTTCGTAAATAGTTCTATAAGTATCAGTTGCTTTTTCGTCCCACTTTTTATAAATGTCTTTAGCGGTTTGGCGGTTGGGGACTACAAGTTTAAGTTCAAGAATAGGTTGAGCGGGTTCAACAATTTTAAGAAAAACCGTGTAAGTGCCGTCCTTATTCATAAAATAGTCCGCAACGCATTCTTGCTTTCTGCGATAGCGTTGCTTGTTGTTTTTAACGAAAAGCGAAATTTCTTCACGCGTAGACGCGGGTATTTTAATAAAGAAGTTTGCAAGGCAAATTCTACCGTCGGTTGTGATTGTATAAAGGGGTTCGCCAGAACCGCCGATATCGTAAATCCAACCGCAGTCTAAAAGTTGATTGAGTATAGGTTGACAGTCCATATAAGCAAGCCAGTTGTTTGAAGAACAACACATATCAAGAATAGTGTTTTCGGACAGTGGAACTTCCATTTTATCAAAAACGAATAAAAGGATAAGTTTATTGAGCGACGAATCGCCTTTGACCTGCATAATGACCCCCTTTTTTGTTATTTTTGTATCGGCTTATAAAAAGCGCGTGTATCTATTTTACCATAAATTTATTTTTTGTAAAGAAAATTGCAAATATTTTGATAATTTTCGGCAAAAAACTTTATACAGTGGTCAAAAATATGTTATAATGTAAAAAAATACGGCAAAATTTATTTTTGCTAAATCGTAGGGGATAAAATGACAAAACAAGAAGAACTTTCGCTATTTTTAGAAAAAGCAGACGAACTAATTTCAAGTAAATACATTATTGCTGAAATTAAAATTGTAAACTTGCTTAAAGCAATTTCTGTTTCGGAAACTATACTTGCAATCTTTAAGAACTGCCTTACGGACTTTGATATTGTAAGTGCAAAGAAAAAATATTTAGCGCCAAGTAAGTATCTTCAAGAAAATAAAGGCGAATTTATTTTGCCAGATAATTCTAGGGAACTTTTGGCGTTTGTTTTTAGTGTTTTAGTTGAAATTGATGCAAAACGCATTGACTTTGGTGAATTCTTAAACAAATACTTCTATGAAGACGGAAGTTATTCAGCATCTTATTCTGCATTTATCAATTCTATGATTAAACCTTTCGTAAACTCTATGAAAGTGTTAATGGAGTCCGTTCTTACTGGTAGCGTTCAAGACCCCGTTGAAGCATTAGTTCAGGAAGAAAAAAGACGGGCTGAAGAAAAACTTAACGAAGAAAATCGCATTAAAGCCGAAGAAGAACTTCTTAAAAAATCTTACGGCAAAAGCGTTAAAGCGATAAAAGATTTGCTTCTTAAGAATAAAACTAAAATTAAAGAAAGTAACCTTAAAGATAAACAAAAAGAAGAACTTACCCTAATCGTTGATATGCTTGCTAACGTTATTGATAGTGAAGATAAAGATGCAATTTATTACGCTTTCGTTTCTTATAAATACGTTGCAAAAGCGCATAAGATTATTTTCTTTAGAAAGGTTAGAAAAATTAGAAAATATTTAGGTGATATTCTCCGTGAAATTTAAGGAAGAAACTTTAAATAAAAACTATATCTATAAAGGTAAAATTTTGTCCCTTCGCTCTGACGACGTTGTTCTTTGCGACGGAAAAGAGTGTAAGCGTGAAATAGTAGAGCATAATGGCGGTGCGGGCGTTTTATATGAAAAGGACGGCAAAATTTTATTCGTAAAACAATACCGTTACGCCTTTAATGAAGAGATATACGAAATCCCCGCGGGCAAAATTGATAAAGGCGAAACACCTTTAGAGACTGCTTTTCGCGAACTAAAAGAAGAATGTGGTTTACAGGCGGAAAAAATGAGGCTTTTATTTAAGGCGTATCCTTCCCCAGGGTACACCCAAGAAATTATTTACATATACAAGGCGGAAAACTGCAGTAAAACGAATTCTCAACTAGACGAAGACGAATTTTTGGACTGCGTTTGGATTGATAAAAAAACGGTTAAAAAAATGCTTGAAAACGGCGAAATAAACGACGCTAAAACACTTCTAGCATTATCTACAATTACGGACTTATAAAAGGATAGACTAAAATGAAAAGAACTGACATTAGAAACGTTGCAATTATTGCCCACGTTGACCACGGCAAGACCACGCTTGTAAACGAACTACTAAAACAAGGCGGTATTTTCCGTGATAATCAAGTGGTGTCTGATAGGGTTATGGACTCTGGCGATTTAGAACGCGAAAGGGGTATAACCATACTTGCAAAAAACACTTCCGTATTTTATAAAGACACCAAAATCAATATAGTTGACACCCCAGGTCACGCCGACTTCGGTGGTGAAGTAGAACGTGTACTTAAAATGGTAAACGGCGTTTTAGTGCTTGTTGACGCGTGCGAAGGTCCTATGCCACAAACGCGTTTCGTAATGCAAAAAGCGTTAGAACTTAACCATAAACTAATTATTGTTGTTAATAAAATAGACCGTCCCGACGCGCGCTTAACAGAAGTTCAAGACGAAATTTTAGAACTTTTATTTGACCTTAACGCTAGTGATGAGCAAATAGATAGTCCTATCATTTATTGCTCTGGTAGGGCGGGTACGGCGACCACTGATTTTAATAAACCGGGTAGTGACCTAACACCGCTTTTTGATGCGATAATCAACTATTTTGAACCGCAAGAAGTTGACGAAGACGGCCCACTTCAAATGCTCGTTTCATCAGTAGATTACAACGAATACGTTGGTAGGATAGGTATAGGTAGAATTGAACGCGGAAAGGCGCAAATTAATCAAGAAGTAGAAACTTGCAACTTTAATATAAGTGGCAAAGAATCTAAAGGTAAGTTAATAAGTATTTATCAAATAGAAGGGCTTAATAGGGTAGCCGTTGAAAGCGCTAAAGCAGGCGATATAGTTTGCGTAAGCGGTCTAGAAAATTTATCAATAGGCGATACCATTTGCGAAAAAGGCTGTCCCGAAGCCGTACCTTTTGTTAAGATTTCAGAACCTACGGTAGAAATGACCTTTTCAGTAAACGACAGCCCGTTTGCTGGTAAAGAAGGTAAGTTCGTTACCACAAGGCATTTAAGAGATAGATTATTTAAGGAAATGCTAAAAGACGTTTCGCTCCGCGTTGAAGAAACGGACTCTGCGGACTCTTATAGGGTGTGCGGTCGTGGTGAAATGCACCTTTCAATATTGATAGAAACTATGCGCCGTTCTGGTTACGAATTCCAAGTTGGCGCGCCCAAGGTTTTATACAAGGAAGAAAACGGCAAGATTTTAGAGCCTATTGAAAGGCTTGTGGTTGACGTTCCCGAAGATAAAACGGGCTCGGTATTTTCAAGTATGGGCGTTAGAAAGGGTGAACTTATACAAATGGAAAATATCGGTAGCAGAATTAGGCTAGAATTCAAAGTTCCCGCAAGGGGATTATTCGGGTACAAAAGTCAGTTTTTAACTGAAACTCGTGGCGAAGGCGTATTTAATACGCTATTCTACGGCTACGAAGAATTTAAGGGCGAAATTGAAAGAAGAACCACAGGTTCACTTGTAGCGTTTGAAACGGGCGAAGCCGTAACTTACGGACTATTTAACGCTCAAGGTCGTGGCGAACTATTTATTGGTGCAGGCACGAAAGTTTACGAAGGTATGGTAGTTGGCGTTTCGCCAAAGAGCGACGATATAAGCGTAAACGTTTGTAAGAAAAAACATTTAACTAACACTAGGGCGGCGGGTTCTGACGACGCGCTCCGTCTAGAAACTCCAAAAATTATGTCTTTAGAAGAAGCAATGGAATTTATCAACGACGACGAACTTCTAGAAATTACCCCCGAGCACGTTAGAATTAGAAAAAAGACTTTAGATACTGAAACAAGGCTTAAAAGAAAAGCAAAAGGATTAGAATAAGATATTAAAGCACTCATACGCCGTGGGTGCTTTTTTCTTTTTCATTCTTAAAAAGAAGCAAAAAGTATATCTTTCTTTTTTATGCTAAAAAAGAAACAAAAAACGTGGGGAGAATCGCAACACCCCTTAAAACGCTTCCAAAGGGAATATAATTTATAAAATATGGCAGATGAAACAAGCAAAAATGCAAGAGGCAAAAGATGCTATCAGTGAAATTATAATCGGCAGGGTAAGGTTTCGTTTTTTTGCACCTGCAAAGTATACCGCAGCGATATAAAACACCGTTTCGCTACTGCCGTAAATTACACACGCCGAACGGGAAAGATAACTATCTACGCCGTACGTGTTAAAAATTTCAGTTAAAACTGCTAGTGAACCGTTGCCAGAAAACGGCTTAATTAAAACTAATTTAGTAAGTTCTTTAGGTATTCCTAAAATCTTAAATAAGGGCGCTAAAAAGGTAGAAACGGCGTTAGAAATTCCGCTAACTTCAAAAAGTTCAGTGAGAACGAAAATTGCAACTAAATACGGGAAAATTTTTACGGCAAAAGGAATAGCCGAACTTGCGCCTTTAGTAAACGCGTCGTAAGGCTTGACCTTTTTAATAGCCGAATAAACGAAAATAAATAAAAAGAAAACTGGTATAAAATACTTAAACATTTTTATCCTTTTTTACGAAAATTTTGACTAATAAAATACCGACAATGCTTGACAAAAGGGTGGCTAAAATTGTTGGAAGAATTATATCTGACGGGGCGGTAGAACCAAGTTGAGTTCTAAGCGCCAAAACCGAAGACGGAATAATTTGAACGCTTGTTGCGTTTATAACAAAGAACATGCTAACGGCGTAATCGGTGTTTTTATGCTTGTCAAGTTCGCGTATAGAGTTAATGCCCATAGGGGTAGTTGCACCGCTCATACCAAGTAAGTTTGCGGAAATATTTAAGGACATATAATCGCTTGCTTTTTCAGGAAGTTTTCCAAACAAAGCCTTATTTACGGGCTTAAAAAGTCTAGCGATTTTAGTTGACAAACCGCTTTTTTCTAAAAGTTCAAAAACCGCCATCCATACGGCGTAAATGACCACCATTTTTAACGTTAAAGAAAAGGCTTTTTCTCCGCCCGAAAGCATACTTGAAAGAAGCAGTTCAGGGTTTATAAAAATTAGCACAATAGTAGAAAGAATTAAAACTACACCGAAAATTATATTCATAGTCTAACTTTATGCTAAATTATTGTTGAATATGAAGAAAAAATGTGGTAAAATATATAAATAATTGATTAAAAGGACGAAACGAAATGGACAAGAAATTTTTCATTACGACGGCTATAGCATACACGTCAAGCAAGCCACATATCGGCAACACCTACGAAGCGGTTTTAACGGATAGTATTGCAAGGTTTAAGCGCCTTGACGGGTTTGACGTTTTATTCCAAACGGGAACTGACGAACACGGTCAAAAGATTGAAGAAAAGGCTAAACTTGCGAACAAAACCCCGCAAGAATACGTTGACGGCGTGGCAGGTCAAATTAAAGATATTTGGGACTTAATGAACGTTTCTTACGATAGTTTTATTAGAACTACTGATGAAAAACACGTAAAACAAGTTCAAAAGATATTTAAAAAACTTTACGAACAAGGCGATATTTATAAAGGCTCCTACGAAGGTTGGTATTGCACGCCTTGTGAATCTTTCTGGACGGAAAGCCAACTTGTAGACGGCAAATGTCCTGACTGCGGTAGGGAAGTTAAAAAAGCCAAAGAAGAAGCGTATTTCTTTAAGATGAGTAAGTATGCTGACGCTTTAATGAACCATTACGAAACCCACCCTAACTTTATTACGCCCGTATCAAGAAAGAACGAAATGGTAAATAACTTCTTAAAGCCCGGTCTTCAAGACCTTTGCGTATCAAGAAGTAGTTTTAAGTGGGGTATTCCCGTTGATTTTGACGATAAACACGTAGTTTACGTTTGGCTTGATGCTTTAACTAACTATATAACTTTCCCTGGTTATGACGTTGATGGTAACCATTGCGAAGATTACAAAAAATACTGGCCCGCTAGTGTTCACGTTATCGGCAAAGATATAATTCGTTTCCATACTATTTACTGGCCTATTTTCTTGTTAGCACTAGGCGTATCGCTTCCCGAAAGAGTATATGGACACGGCTGGTTACTTCAAGACGGCGGTAAAATGAGTAAGTCTAAAGGCAACGTTATGTACGCTGACGATTTAGTTAATTTCTTCGGTGTTGATGCGGTTAGATATTACGTTTTAAGCGCAATGCCACAAGATAACGATGGTCTTATTTCGTGGGAATCTGTTATTGAAACTATAAATAGCGACCTAGCAAACGTTTACGGAAATTTAGTAAGTAGAACGGTTGCCATGAGCAATAAATACTTTGGTGGCGTAGTAGAAAATACTAATTGTTCCGAAGAACTTGATGGTGAACTTATTTCGCTTGCGACTTCGCTTTACGCTAAAGTTAAAGCCAAAATGGAAGACTTTAAGGTTAGCGACGCACTCTTTGAAATAATGACGCTTTTCCGTAGGGCGAACAAGTACATTGACGAAACTATGCCTTGGGCACTTGCAAAAGACGAAACTAAGGCGGATAGGCTTAAAACCGTGCTTTATAACCTAACCCAAACTATTATTATAGGTACTTCGCTTTTAGCACCATTTATGCCCGAAACGGCGGAAAAAGTTTCTAAAACGCTTAATCTTCCGCTCATTCCTTTTGAAAAATTAGATAAGTTTAATTCGTTTGATAAAGTTACCGTAACAAGCGCGCCCGAAATGCTATTTGCAAGGCTTGACGGCGCAAAAGTAATGGTTGAGGTAAACAAGATGATTGAAGAAAGAAAAGAAAAAATTGAAGAACTAGTTGTTGAAGAAAATAAAAAACCAGAAATTTCTATTGATGATTTTGGTAAAATAGAGCTTAAAATTGCAAAAGTTATTGCTTGCGAAAAGGTTGAAAAGAGCAAAAAACTACTTAAACTCACAGTAAAACTTGGCGAAGAAGAAAGAACGGTAGTAAGCGGTATTGCGCTAGCGTATTCGCCCGAAGAAATGGTTGGCAAAAAACTTGCAATGATAACTAACCTTAAACCCGTAAAACTTTGCGGTATTACTAGCGAAGGTATGATTATTTGTGCGGAAAACAAAGAAGGCAAACTTGCTTTCTTAACGCCCGAAAAAGATATAGAAGACGGCAGTGAAATTTTCTAATGTTTATTGATACGCATTGTCATTTAGACGACCCTAAACTTTTAGAAAGTGCCGAGGAATTTGCTAAAGAATACGAAAAAGAACGCGTTGTAAAAGCAATAACTATGGGTTGCAACGGCGAAACTAGCGTTCTTTGCCGTGACCTTTCGGAAAAGATTGATAGCGTCTATTTTGGTGCGGGTATTCACCCGATAGATGCGCATAAAATTAGCGACAAGGATTTTGATATAGTTTATAATCTTTTAGACCACCCGAAATGTGTTGCCGTTGGCGAAATAGGGCTTGACTACTATTGGGATAAAAATTATAAAGATATTCAAAAAGAAGTTTTAATTCGCCTATTAGAAATGGCAGAAGAGAAAAAACTTCCCGTAAGTATTCATATGCGTGATGCGACGTTAGATACGCTTACGCTACTTAGAGAGCATAAATCAAACCTTAAATACGGCGGTGTAATTCACTGCTATGCGGGTAGTAAGGAAACCTTAAAAGAAGTTCTTGATTTAGGTATGTACGTGGGGTTTGGCGGAACGGTTACTTTTAAGAACGCAAGGAATTTGCTTGAAATTGCTACGCTTGTGCCTAGTGATAGAATTTTAACCGAAACGGATAGCCCGTTTTTGTCGCCAGAGCCGTTTAGGGGCAAACTTAACACGCCTAAAAACATTCCTATAATTTTAGGTAAACTTGCCACACTTCGCGGTGAAGACGTTGAAGAACTTGCACGCAAAGTAATGAATAACGCAAAAACGTTATTTACTAAACTTTAAAACAAAATAAAGCCAAAAAACTTCGGCTTTATTTCGTGTGATAATCATTGGTAAAAAATGATTGTTTGTCGTAAAGAAGTTCTCTTTACGTTATTATAATGTGCTTGCAACAAAGTAATATGCAAGTAAATTCAAGGAAAAAAATGGAAAATAATTTAAAAGTAAAACTTTTAAAACACGGTGTAAAACTAAAAAAAGCGTACGGGCAAAATTTCTTAACCGACGCTTCTCTTTTAAATGAGATAGTGGAAAAAGCAGGCGTTACCAGTGCTGACACGGTGCTAGAAATAGGCCCAGGTGCGGGCGCGCTTACTTACTTTTTAGCGTCAAAGGCTAAAAAGGTTATTTGCTACGAAATTGATACTTCCTTAAAGCCTGTTTTAGAAGACGTGCTAGAAGATTTTGATAATACTGAAGTAGTTTTCAAGGACGTAATGAAAGAAAGCCTTGAAGATATTGAAACAAAACTTGGAAATGAATATATAATGGTAGCAAATCTTCCGTATTACATTACAACGCCTATCGTTATGCGCTTTTTGGAAAATTCTAAAAAGATAAAAGCAATGGTGATAATGGTGCAAGAAGAAGTCGCTACTAGGTTTTCCGCACCGCCCAAAAATACTGATTACGGCGCGATTACGGTTGCGATAAATCTTCGCGGAAGCGCGCAAAAAATTATAAGGGTTGGTAGGGAAAAGTTTACTCCCGCACCGAACGTTGATTCTGCTGTAGTTAAAATTGATATTGACCACTCTAAAAATAAAGGCGTAGATTTAGAAAAGGTTCGCGAAGTTGTAAAAGTGGCGTTTTCAAGCAGAAGAAAAATGCTAGTTAATAACCTTATGAATTTTTACAAAATGCCTAGAAACGTTGCTGAAAGCGTGCTTACTAGCGCTGGCGTTTCGCTCACTGCAAGGGCGGAAGAATTATCAAGCGACGAATTTATAAAACTTACTAACGCTTTAAGAGAAATTAAATGAAAAAAAGAATAGTTTTGGCTAGCGCCAACAAAGGAAAAATTAAAGAAATTAGCGAAATGCTTAAGGGCTACGAAGTGGTTGGCTACAAAGATTTAGGCATTGATTACGATATAGAAGAAGACGGAAATTCTTTTTACGAAAACGCGCTAATTAAAGCAAAAAATATTGCCGAAAGGCTTGGCGTTCCCGCTCTCGCCGACGATAGCGGACTTTGTGTTGATTACCTTAAAGGTGCGCCGGGAATTTATAGCGCAAGATACGCTGGCGACGGAATTGACGAGCATAATAACGACCTTCTTTTAAGGAATTTAAGTGGCGTTACGGATAGAAAGGCTTACTTTATTTGCGTAATGGTACTGTATTCGCCAGATGGAAGCATAATTACTGCCGAAGGCAAAACTTACGGCGAAATTTTAACCGAAAGGCGCGGAACTAACGGCTTTGGCTACGACCCGCTTTTTTATAGTTACGACCTAAATAAAAGCCTTGGAGAAGCGACTGATGAAGAAAAAAATTCAATATCGCATAGAAGTAGGGCACTTAAAATATTAAAGGAAAGTTTATAATGAAAGTTTATTCTAGCCTTGAAAATTTAATAGGAAACACGCCGATTGTAAGGCTACATAAAATTGAAAAAGAGTTAGGTTTAAGCGCTAAATTATACGCAAAACTTGAAATGTTTAACCCTGCTGGTAGCGTTAAAGATAGGGCAAGTTTATTTATGATAAACGACGCTGAAAATAAAGGCGTTATCTCTAAAGGTGCAACTATTATTGAGCCTACTTCTGGGAATACGGGTATAGGTATAGCGTTTATATCCGCAATTCGCGGGTATAGGGCGGTGTTTACAATGCCAGATACTATGAGCGAAGAAAGGATAAAACTTCTAAAAGCATACGGCGCGGAAGTTGTTTTAACTGACGGCGCTCTAGGCATGAAAGGCGCAATAGATAAGGCAAATGAAATTCATAAAAATACGCCTAATAGTTTTATTCCGTCGCAGTTTTCTAACCCCGCTAATTTAGATGCACATTACGTAGTTACAGGCAAAGAAATATACGACGATTTAGACGGAAATATTGACTTTTTCGTTGCGGGTATAGGAACGGGTGCAACCGTTTCGGGCGTTGGCAAATACCTAAAAGAAAAAATTGACGGCGTTAAAATAGTAGGCGTTGAGCCACTTTCATCACCGCTAATTACTAAAGGCGTTTCGGGTGCGCATAAAATTCAAGGTATAGGCGCTAATTTTATTCCCGATAATTTTGACAAAAACGTTGTTGATACAGTGGGTGCAGTTAGCGACGAAGATGCTAAAGAATACGCTAATAAACTTGCAAAACTAGAAGGGATTTTAGCGGGAATATCTTCTGGCGCATCGCTATTTGTTGGGGTAAAAATTGCTAGCGAAAACCACGAAAAAAGCGTGGTAGTTCTTCTTCCAGATACTGGTATGAGATATTTGTCAACCGACCTATTTGACAAATAAAACAATAAAATTTAAAATAAAAAAGGGTAACTTTAAGTTACCCTTTAATTTTTTTGTTTAATAAAATTACGCTCTTTCTACTTTACCGCTTTTGATGCATCTAGCGCAAACGTATTCTTTTGAAACGGTACCGTTTTCATTTTTGATAGAAATTTTTTGAAGGTTTGCTGCATAAGATTTAGGAGCCTTACGGTTAGAGTGGCTAACGGTGTTGCCAGAAAGTTTACCTTTACCACATACGCTACAAATTCTGCTCATATTTTAATCCTCCGATTAGGTATTTTACTTTTTAACACCAAATACTCTAACATAAACTTGAATAAAAAGCAAGTTTTTTTGACGAATTTAGTAAAAATAAATTAAAATATTTTATGCTAGGTAAAAACTTTTACTAAAATCATTGTAAAGTGTTGCAAAATGGCGTAAAATATTGTAAAATTTAACTATGCTTTAATGGAGGCTTATAACGAAATGTCTGTTAAGACGAATAATATTTACGGAAAAATAGTAATTTCTGACAGCACGATAGAACGTTTTATCTATCGCGCCGCTTCTGATTGCTATGGAATCGTAGAATTCGTTCCAAAGAATATAACTGACAAAATTTTAAGTTTCTTTAAGTTTGGCTTTGGCGTTAAAGGCGTTAAGGTTAAAACTTCTGGCGCAAGAATTTTCGTTGACGTTTGCGTTATCGTAAAATACGGCGTTTCAATTAAAGCGGTTATTGAAGCCTTGAACGAACAAATTAAATACAGGGTAGAAAGATTTACCGGTATGATTTGCGACTCTATTAACGTTAGGGTAATGGGCGTAAAAAAATAAAATTAGAATTTTTCTCTTAGGAGTGTTTATGCAAAAGACCATTAACGGTGCAATGCTCAAAACAATGATTTTGACCGCATCTAAATGTTTAGAAATAAATAGGGTAAACGTTGACTCGCTTAACGTATTCCCAGTACCTGATGGCGACACGGGTACAAATATGTCGCTTACCGTTCAATCAGCAGTTAAGGAACTTATGAACTGCAAAAGCAATAAAATGGAAGACGTTGCTGAAGCCGTTCTTCGTGGTGCTTTGCGCGGTGCAAGGGGTAACTCTGGTGTTATCGTTTCGCAAATTTTAAGGGGTATTTGCTCTTCGCTTAAAAAGTGTGAAGAAGCGGATACTAAAGCATTTGCTAATGCCCTTATGAACGGTGCGGAAATTGCTTACGGCGCGGTTAGTAAACCCAAGGAAGGCACAATTCTTACCGTTATTAGAATGCTTGCTGAACACGCGCAAACTGCAAGAAAAAAACATACTGACTTTGAAGAATTTTTCCCTGATATTATAAAAGCGGGTAACGATGCAGTTGCACTTACCCCCGAACTTTTACCAGTTCTTAAAAAAGCGGGCGTAGTTGATGCGGGCGGTAAAGGTTTAATGGTTATTTTTGAAGGTATGCTAAAGGCGCTTATGGGCGAAACCGTTAGCGCTGACGAAGTAATTCCCGATGCGATTTCTACCGAAACCGCTATGGAACACGCTGATATAATGAGCCTTGGCGAAATTGAATTTGCATACTGCACGGAATTCTTTATTATAAATATCAATCCCAAAACGACACTTGCCGATATTGAAAGACTTAAAGAATTCTTAATGACGATAGGTGATTGCGTAATAGTAATAGGCGACCTTGAATTCGTTAAAGTTCACGTTCACACCAACCAACCGGGCGTTGCTCTTTCAAAAGCGCTTGAACTTGGCGAACTTGATAAACTTAAAATTGAAAATATGTTAGAGCAAAACCGCGCTCTAATGAAGAAATACGAAGAAGAAAAGAAAGAAATGGGTATGATGTCCGTTTCTGCAGGCGACGGCATTACCAGCATATTCAAAGACCTTATGGTTGACCAAGTTATTGAAGGCGGTCAATCAATGAACCCGTCTGCAAGCGATATTGCTGATGCCGTTCAAAGAATCAATGCTGAAAACGTTTTCGTATTCCCCAATAACAAGAACATAATTCTTGCAGCGGAACAAGCAAAAGCGTTAGTTTCTAACAAGAAAATTCACGTTATACCTACTAAGAATATACCGCAAGGTTTTTCGGCTGCGCTAGCGTTCAATCCCGAACTTCCGGTTGACGAAAATAAGACTAATATGATTCACGCGCTTGACGCGGTTACCGTTGGTCAAGTAACTTACGCGGTAAGAAATACCAAACTTTACGGCTTTGACCTAAAGATTGGCGATATTATGGGTCTTGATAACAAAAAAATTCTTGCTAAAGGCAAAAACGTTAGTGAAGTTACAATAGAACTTATTGAAAAACTTCGCAGTGGTGAAGAAATTATCACTCTTTACTATGGTCAAGACGTTAAGGAAGAAGAAGCCGAAGCATTGCAAGCGGTTATTCAAGAAAAATATCCCGATTGCGACGTAGAACTTCATTACGGCGGTCAACCAATTTATTATTACTATATAGCACTAGAATAAAATTTCGGGAAAGAGTTTGCTCTTTCCCTTTTTTATAAGATTATGGAACTAACAAAAATACGTGGAATTAACGAAAAAAGGGAATTAGACCTTAATAAAATGGAAATTTACGACACCGCAAGCCTAATGCGGTTTTTTCCGCGTAGATACGTTGACCTTAGGAGCAAGCAACTTTTAAAATACGCTTACGATAACGATATGGTTTTGACGGTGGGTAAGGTTATTTTAGAGCCGACCGTAAGATATTTTAGGCGCGGTGGTACGGCAAATGCCATTTGCGAGCAGGAAGATTTAACGTTTAAGGTTATTTGGTTTAATCAGCCATACGTTGCATCAAAACTTAAAGTTGGCGAAGAATATCTTTTTTACGGGCGCGTAAAGAAAGACTCTTTCGGCGGAGTAACTTTAATAAATCCGTCTTACGAACCTTGCGAAAAGGCGTTTAGACTTAAAGGAATAGTTCCGCAATATCAATTAAAGGGTAATTTAACCCAAAAAGTTTTAAGGGACGCGGTAAGACTTTCGGTAGATATAGAAAAACCTAAAAGTGTAATTCCCGATAGACTTCTTAAAAAATATGCGCTTTCAGACCTTTATAGCGCGTATAGGGAAGTGCATAATCCAAGCAGTTTTAATAGTTTAGATAATGCTAGCGACAGAATTGCTGTTGAAGAATATTTTGCGCTTATTTCCGCCTTTAAGATTATTAAAGGGGATAGAGAAAACTTTAGACAAAATAAATATAGCGTTTCAACTGAAGAACTTAACGCTTTTATAAAAAATAGATTTCCGTTTGAGTTTACGGCGGGGCAAAAAAACGCTGTAAATGAAATATACCAAGATATGCTTGGCGATAAGGTTATGAATAGGCTTATGCAAGGGGACGTTGGTAGCGGAAAAACAGCGGTTTCTAACTGTGCGGTGTTTATTGCGCTAAAAAGTGGGTATCAAGTGTCAATGCTTGCACCTACCGAAATGCTTGCAGTTCAAAACTATAACGTTTTAAGAAAAGTTTTCCCAGAATATAATATCGCGCTTTTAACGGGCTCAACCCCATTAAAAGAAAAAAAGGCTATAAAAGAAGGGCTAAAAGACGGAAATATTCGCCTTGCAGTAGGTACGCACGCGCTTTTAACCGAAGACGTTTCGTTTGAAAATTTATCACTCTGTATTTGTGACGAACAACAACGCTTTGGCGTTGCGCAAAGAAGTTCGCTATCAAATAAAGGTGTAATGCCTGACGTTTTAGTAATGAGCGCTACGCCTATTCCTAGAACTGTTTCACTTATTTTCTACGGCGACCTTGATATAACTACTATTACAGACAAACCTGTAGGTAGAACGCCCGTTCAAACTAACTTTGTGCCTAAAGAAAAATACGAAGGTATGCTTTCATTTATTTCTGCCGAAGCCGAAAAAGGCAATCAAACGTACTTTGTTTGCCCCAAAATTGACGGGGACGACGAAGGAACGATAATGAGCGCAACCGCTCTTTATGAAGAAATAAAAGAAAAACTTCCCTTTAGAAAAATTGCACTACTTCATGGCAAAATAAAAGATAAAGAAAAAGCCCAAATTATGCAAGATTTTAGGGATAAAAAATACGATATTTTAGTGTCAACGGTCGTTATAGAAGTTGGCGTTGACGTTCCTGATGCGACGGTAATTGTAATAAGAAACGCTGAAAGATTTGGGCTAGCGCAATTACACCAACTACGTGGTAGGGTAGGGCGTTCAAACAAAAAAAGTTATTGCTTTTTGACTGGCGAATTCCACACCCCTGAAAGTGAACAAAGGGTAAAAATATTGATAGAAAGTAACGACGGGTTTAAGATTTCGGAGTGTGATTATAAACTTCGTGGCGGTGGCGACTTTATGGGTAGCCGTCAAAGTGGTAAAACCATAACAGATTTAGGCCATTTAAGTTACGGTCCTAATGCGATATTCCTTGCGAAAAAGTTGTGCGACGAATGTTTTGAAACGGGCGAAAATCTTGAACAAATTAAAAAGGTAGCAATAAGCAAGTACGAGAAATTAAAAGATATAACTCTTAACTAAAAGAAAAACACCGAATATTTTCGGTGTTTTTTGTTTTTATTTATTGTGATGTTTAAGTTTTTCAAGTCTTGATTTAATATCTGTGTAATAGAATATTGTAACTAAAACTATTTGTAAGGGAACGCCTATAAGGAGCACTTCCCAAAGTTTTTCGGGGGGGCTTGGCAAATAAATTTTAAGCGTTAAATAAATTGAAACTATCAGCATCCAACAAAATATGGATACGAATATCATATTCCAAAACGTTTTGCCCCAAACGGAAGTCATAATAAAAAGTATTAAAAAAGTAATTGCTATTGCATAAATAAAAAGTAGCCAAGATTCAAAAGAAACGGGGATAATTGCATCAAGAAAAAAGAAACCGACTATGGCAATAAACCACACGATAGCGGTGCTTATAACACCTTTAGTAAAACGGATTTTACCAATTTGTTTAAGTACTGACGGTTTTTCTTCTTTTGGTGGGGAAATTAGCGTGTCTATCGTTATGCCGAAAATTGAAGAGATTTGGTGAAGAACGTAAACGTCTGGAACAGACTCCGCACGTTCCCATTTTGATACGGCTTTGTCCGAATAATTTAACTTTTCAGCAAGTTCCGCTTGGGTAATTTTAAGTTCTTTTCTATATTTAATTATATTTAGTGCAATATTTTCTTTTATGTCCATAAATTTATTCTACCACAAAAAACGCAAAAAATCAAATAAAGAATGGCATTTTTTAGCAAAATCTACTGCGGGTAGAGTTGTAAAAATAATAGTTTAGTTAAATTCTATTTTGTGTAGAGAAAAAATATTTAATTTTTTTAGTGTTTGCGTATAATAGAAACGTAAAACGAAAAAGCAAAAAGGAATTAAAAATGATTAAAATTTTCGTTGACTCTGGCAGTAGCATAAAACAAGAAGAAAAAGAAAAATACGGCGTTGAAATTTTGCCTTTAAAAATTTTAATAGGTGATACTGAGTATCAAGATGGTATAGATTTACCTATGGACGTTTTTTATGATAGACTTATTAACGAAGGTTGTTTTCCAAAAACGTCACTTCCGTCGCTTGAATACATTGAAGGAAAGGTTAATAAATGCGTACAAGATGGTAACGAAGTTATTATCATAACTATTTCTTCAGGAATATCAGGAACTTTTAACGCGATAAAAATGCTTTTTAATGGAAATGATAAGGTTCGCGTAATAGATTCTTTATCGGCGGTTGGTGGTGTTAGAATTTTAGTTCAGGAAGCGAATAAATATTTAGATAAGCCGTTAGACTTTGTTGTAGAAAAAATTAACGCACTAATTCCTAGAATAAAAGTTTTAGCAGTTCCCGAAACGCTTGAATATTTGCATAAAGGCGGTAGATTAAGTAGGGCGGGTTATATCGTTGGCTCACTTCTTAAAATTAAGCCGATTATAGAACTTCGCGGTGGGGTAAAGGTTGCAAGTAAAACTATAGGCTTAAAACCGGCAATTAAATATATGATAAACGCGCTAGAGAATTGTGATGTAAATTATCCTATAGTTCCTTCTTATACGTATGACGATACTAATCTTGACGATATGATTTCTAAAACGGACGAGATTTATAGAAACGCTATGATTGAAAAAGATAATCTTGACCCTGCAATTGCTTGCCACTGGGGACCAAATGCGTTCGGTTATATATTTATTGAAAAAGAATAGTATTAATATAATACATTATATATAAAAAAAGACTTTGCTAAAATGCAAGGTCTTTTTTTACGGCTTATATACGCCGTCAATGCTAATAAATCTAGCAAGGTCAAAATTATAAACTTCAAGCGGAACGTTAAAAAAATCTCTAGTATGCGAAGATACAAAAATATTACCATTACTATTTTCCGTTACAAGTAGGGTGTGAAAAAAATCACCGTTTCCGCGTCCAAGTTGAATAATATCGCCAACTTTTAGGTTTTCTTTTAAGGTGAGTGAGCCAAAAGGACCTATGCGCTCTTTTTTTTGAGTAATAAAATTATAAAAATACTCTACACCTGTAAAGGCGGGTGCTCTATCAGATAGCGAACGATAATACCACCCCAACTCTTTTGTAAAATTCATAATACCGCTACCCGTGTAAACGCATTGAGAAACAAAATTAGTACAATCTCCACCAAGAGAATCAAAATTATAATACTTTGGATTTCGTTTTAGCGCCCATTTTTTTGCATAAGAATATACATTTTCCCTATTATATAACTGAACTTTCATACAATTATTATATTGAATTATTCAAAAAATGGTCAAAAATGAATAATAATAAATAGATATTCACTATATTATTCATAAAACATAAAAATATACAAAAAAAATAAAAAATTTTCAAAAAATATGCAAAAAATGTTTGACAAATGAAAATTGCAGTAATATAATATCGGTATAAAAAACAAACGCGAGCAATGCTTCGCAAAAGAGAGGAAACATTTATGAAAAAACTTATTACACTTATCGCTACTTTAATTTTAAGTATCGGTTGCATCTTTGGTTTAACCGCTTGTGGTGAAGGCGAAGCAAAATACGTTGCTAAACCCATCTACGGCGTAGAAGTTGAAGAATACGGTTTAGCAGTTGGTAAAAATTCTCCTAACAAAACTGCAATCCTTGCTGCTATGAACGAAGTTATCGCTGAAGTTGCTATGGACGACATTATCGCATACTACACTGCACTTTCTAATGACCAAACTCCTACCGTTACGTTAAATTTCGCTGACCTTTCAGATAACACTGCAGGTACGCTTAACGTTTATACCTGTTCTGGTTTTGAACCTTACGAATTCATTGACGATAGCAACAAAGTTATCGGTGCAGATATCTATCTTATGGAACTCGTTTGTGAAAAACTTAACATGAAAATAAACGTTGTTGATATGGACTTTGACGGCATTTGTGGTAAAGTTGCTACTGAAGATGACGCAGTAGGCGCTGCTGGTAT
Source organism: Christensenellaceae bacterium (assembly GCA_045657285.1). Taxonomy (GTDB): domain Bacteria; phylum Bacillota; class Clostridia; order Christensenellales; family Borkfalkiaceae; genus UBA1259. The sequence goes on along the minus strand of JAZOST010000007.1, from coordinate 58,492 downwards.
CACCATTACCGAAGAAAGAGCAGAAACTATCGCTTTCTCTAACGCATACTATTCTTCAGTTCAATACATCATTTCTACCGAAGACCAAGCACACGTTTCACTTGCTTGTCTTGCTGGTAAGAAAATCGGCGTTCAAAAAGGTACTACCGGTGCTCAAATGGTAGAAGATGCAATTGAAAACGGCGTTCTTAAAGGTACCGGTGCTACTATGGTTGAATACGATACTGGTTCAGTTGCATTCGTTGCATTAAAAGCAGACAAAATTGACTTTATCGTTATTGACGAACTTCCTGCACAAAAACTCGTTGCTAACGAAAAATAATCAATGTTATAAAAATAAATAATGCAAAAAAGGTAGGTATAAAGTACCTACCTTTTAGCAGTAATTAAAGGAAAAATTATGTTTTATAGTACACTTATAAAAGACAGTCGTTGGTTATGGTATTTAGAAGGCGTTGGTAAAACCTTACTTATTTCACTTGGCGCTATTGCGGTGGGTGTAGTGCTTGGTATTATCGTTGCACTCATTAAGTACGTAAACAAAAAATTCGGCAAATTGGTTGTAGCCAACAAAATATGTGATTTTTATCTAACAATATTCCGTGGAACGCCAGTTTACGTTCAACTTTTAATTATGTACCTAATAGTACTTGTCGCTTTACCGACCATGCCGATTGCAATTATAACTTTCGGTATAAACTCTGGCGCATACGTTGCGGAAATTATTCGTGGTGGGTTAGAAAGCGTTGATGATGGTCAAGTAGAAGCCGGCTGTTCGCTTGGCTTAAGCAGAACACAAGTAATGGTTACAATAGTTCTTCCACAAGGTTTAAGAAGGGCGCTACCAGCGTTGTTTAACGAATTTATCGCGCTAGTAAAAGAAACGTCAATCGTAGGAACTATCGGGGTAATAGATATTACCAAAGTTGCAGCGCGTATTACGGCAAGAACTTACGAACCTTTTGGACCTTACATAGTATCCGCTATAATCTATTTGGTAATAGTTGTAGCGCTTACACAAATACTTAAAATTCTTGAGAAAAAACTCGCTAAAAGTGATAGGAAATAATTATGGAAAATAACGTTATATTAAAAATCAATAATCTTTGCAAAAACTTTGGCGATAACAAGGTTTTGAAAGGTATAAATACTGAAATTCAAAAAGGCGACGTAGTTGCTATTATAGGACCTTCTGGTTGCGGTAAATCAACCTTTTTAAGATGCCTTAATATGCTTGAAAATCCAACCGCTGGCGAAATAGACTTTCAAGGCGAACTAATTTTTAAGAAATACAGCGTTTATACTGAAGAAGCAATTGCGGAAATAAATACTGAAATAAAACTACTTAAGAAAAGCCTTAAAAACTTACCAGAAGATGCAAGTGCTAAACTTAACGAACTTAACGCTACGCTCAATGAACTAAAAGCGCAACTTGCTACCGAAAAAGCGGAAGAAAAAAGCATAAAGAAGGAACTTGATAGTTCTATCAACACTCATAGGCAAAAAATAGGTATGGTTTTCCAACAATTCAATTTGTTCCCGCACTTAACTATACTAAAAAACATTACTCTTGCGCCTATTAAACTTAAAAAACTTACCGAAGAAGAAGCAAACGCTAAAGCGATTGCCCTTCTTGAAAAAGTAGGTCTTGCAGATAGGGCAAACGACTATCCTTCGGCGCTTTCTGGCGGTCAAAAACAACGTGTTGCAATCGTTCGCGCACTCGCTATGGAACCAGACGTTATGCTTTTTGACGAACCTACTTCAGCACTTGACCCCGAAATGGTTGGCGAAGTATTAAACGTTATGACAGACCTTGCAAAAGCAGGTATGACGATGGTAGTTGTAACTCACGAAATGGGCTTTGCTAAAGAAGTTGCATCTAGAATTATGTTTATGGATGAAGGCGTAATTATGGAAGAAAATGAACCTAAAGAATTCTTTAGTAATCCTAAAAACGAAAGACTTAAAGACTTCTTGTCAAAAGTTTTATAAAAAGTCTTAAAAAAATCTTGACAAACACGTAATAAGTAATTATAATATCAAGGTGTAAAGGAAAAAAACTTTACACCTTTAGTTTTTTATGGAAAAGAATTTTTTATACATAGAATTATTTGATATATACGGCGAACTTTTGACTGAAAAGCAAAAGAAGATATTTTCGGCCTATTACATATACGACTTAAGTTTATCTGAAATAGCAGAGCCTGACGGAAAAACTCGCCAAAGCGTTCACGAAGCGATTAAGTCTGTATGCGATAAATTAGTTCAGTATGAAAAAACGCTTAAGATTTATGAAAAAAATCAAAAATTATTAGCGCTTTCAAAAGAATTAGGCGAAGACGTTGCAGTAAAAATTAACGAAATTATAGGTAAGTAATGGCATTATTTCAAGGATTATCTGAAAAACTTAATCATATATTCAGTAAACTAACCAAACGCGGAAGACTTACTGAACTTGAAATTAAAACCGCTATGCGTGAAGTGCGTATCGCGCTTTTAGAAGCGGACGTAAATATTGCCGTTGTTAAGGAATTCGTAAACAAAGTAAGCGAACGCGCGGTAGGGCAAGAAATACTTAAAAGTTTAAGCCCAACCCAACAAGTTATTAAAATAGTAAACGAAGAACTTATTGCCTTAATGGGTTCAACGAATAGTAAACTTGCGGTAAGCAGTAATCCGCCTACGGTTATAATGATGGCGGGGCTTCAAGGTGCGGGTAAAACTACGCTCGTTGGTAAACTTGGTATGCTACTTAAAAAGCAAGGTAAAAAACCCTTGCTAGTTGCGTGTGACGTATATCGTCCCGCAGCGATAAATCAACTTAAAGTAGTTGGCGAAAAGGCGGGTTGTACCGTTTTTGAAAAAGGTCAAGGCAACCCTGTTAAAATAGCAAAAGAAGGCGTTGAATACGCTAAATCATACGGCTTTGATACAGTTATTATTGACACCGCGGGAAGACTTCAAATTGACGAAGACTTAATGCAAGAACTTGAAGACATTAAGGAAAAAGTAAATCCAGCGGAAATTTTATTAGTAGTTGACGCAATGACTGGGCAAGTTGCCGTAGAAGTTGCCGACACCTTTAACAAAAGGCTAGAAGTTACGGGGCTTGTTTTAACTAAACTAGACGGCGATACTAGGGGCGGTGCTACGCTTTCAATGAAGGCGGTAACGGGTAAGCCTATTAAATATTGTTCGGTAGGCGAAAAGTTAGGCGATTTAGAGCCTTTCCACCCCGATCGTATGGCGAATAGAATTCTAGGTATGGGCGACGTTTTAACGCTAATAGAAAAGGCGCAAGACGCGGTTACCGAAGAAGAAGCCAAAAAAATGGAGAAAAAGTTTAGGGAAAATTCTTTTACTTTAGACGATTATCTATCGCAATTTGAAACAATGAAAAAAATGGGCGGTATCAGAAATATTTTGAGTATGATGCCGGGGCTTGGCGGAAAACTTAAACTTGCGGAAGAAAACATTGATGAGAAAAAGATTGCAAAAACAAAAGCGATAATTCAATCAATGACAATGTATGAACGTGAAAACCCGAACGTAATCAATTCTTCAAGAAAGCAAAGAATTGCAAAAGGCAGTGGAACGTCAGTTCAAGACGTAAATACGCTTCTTCGCCAGTTTGAGCAAAGCAAGCAAATGATGAAACAAATGAAAAACAATAAAATGTTTAAATTTTAATATATAGGAGAAAACAAAAATGGCAGTAAAAATGAGATTAACCAGAATGGGCGACAAGAAATCACCTTTCTACCGTGTAGTTATCACGGACAGCAGAAATGCAAGAGACGGCGCATACATTGACAAAGTAGGTCACTACAATCCTACCACCGTTCCTGCAGAAGTAGTTTTTGACGAAGCAAAGGCTAAAGACTGGCTCGCAAAAGGCGTTCAACCTACCGACACCGTTAAAAACTTATTAGTAAACGCAGGTATTTTACCTAAGCCCACCAAACTTTCACCCGCAAAAACTAAAGTTCGTAAATCTAAATAATTAGGTTAGGGCGAAAAAATGGTTGAATTAATTAAATACGTCGTTGAAAGTTTTGCCGACAATCCCGAAAAAATCGTTTACGATATTAAGGAAGAAGGCAATACTATAAACGTTACGGTAATTCTTGACCCAGAAGATATGGGCAAAGTAATCGGTCGTCAGGGCAAAATTGCAAAGGCGCTCCGTACTCTTGTTCGTGCAGGGTCGCAAAAAGAAAATAAAAAATACAATATAGAAATACGCGAACAAGCATAACTTTTTCGCGCGCTTTTATGGAAGATTTATTAAAAGTTGGTATTATCGTTAAACCGCAAGGAGTAAGGGGAGAACTAAAAGTTCAGCCCCTTACTGACGATATAGAAAGATTTAACAAATTAAAACAAGTTATTATTGACGATAGCACGTATAAAGTACTTTCGGTGCGTCTTGGCGCTAGAGAAGTTTATATGTGGATTTCGGGCATTGGCGATAGAAATACGGCGGAAACTTTCCGCGGTAAATTTTTGCATATTAAAAGAAGCGATGCGGTTACATTGCCCGAAAACACCTATTTTATAGTAGATATTTTAGGGTGTGAAGTCTTTTTTGAAAATGGAAAAAAAGTCGGCGAAGTTATAGACGTTACCGAAGCCAAAACGGACGTTTTTACTATCAAAACGGTAAGCGGTAAAATCGCAAGATTTCCTTTCCTAAAAGACCTATTAGTAAGCGTAGATATTGCTAGTAAAAACATAACGGTTAGTGAAAAGCGTTATAAGGAGATTACGGTTTATGAAGATTGACATTTTAACCTTGTTTCCAGAAATGTTTGCTCCGCTAAAAACTAGCATTATAGGTCGCGCTACGAAAAGCGGTAAACTTGAAATTGAAATTACAGATATAAGAGATTATACTTTAGATAAACATAAAAAATGCGACGACACGCCGTTTGGCGGTGGCGCGGGTATGGTTATGATGGCTCAGCCTATCGCATCCGCAATAGAAGCGGTTGACCCAAATCACGAAGCGAAACGTATTTTTATGTCTCCAAAAGGCAGAGTTTTTGACCAAAAAATAGTTTTAGAGTACTCTAAATGCGATAGAATTTTACTTCTTTGCGGACATTACGAAGGCGTTGACCAAAGGGTTATTGACCTTTATATTGACGAAGAATTGTCGCTTGGGGACTTTGTTTTAACGGGTGGCGAAATACCCGCTATGGCGGTTAGCGACGCGGTTTCTAGATACGTTTCAGGGGTTATAAACGAGCAGTCTTTAAGCGAAGAAAGTTTCTCTAGCGGACTTTTAGAATACCCACAATACACAAAACCACAAGAGTTTATGGGGCTAAAAGTTCCTGACGTTTTGATTAGCGGTAATCACGCGCTTATTGACAAATGGAGACGTGAGCAAGCGGAAAAAATCACGGCGGAGCGTCGTCCTGATTTGCTTAATAAATAAAATGCAACATTTACAATGGTTTCCGGGGCATATGACCGCGGCAATGAGAATGATGGAAGACTCCGTTAAACTTGTTGACGGGGTAATGATGGTGCTAGATGCTAGAGCGCCAAGGGCCTCAATAAATGAAAAACTCAATAAACTTTTTGCGAATAAAAAAATTCTTTACGTGCTAAATAAGTGCGACCTTATAGAGCCAAGCGACGCTAAAAGGGTAATAAAGGAATTTGCAAGCGAAGGTAAAACCGCCGTTGCCATAAGCGCTATGGATAAACGTGCGGTTGATTTGCTTTATTCGGAAATGTTTAAGTTGTTAAGCGAAAAACTTGAAAGAAACAAACTAAAAGGCGTTTTTAAGCCTATTAGATTTTTAGTTGCAGGTATTCCAAACACGGGAAAATCAACGATTATAAACGCACTTTGCGGTGGCAAAAAAGCAGTAACGGGCAACAAAGCAGGGGTTACCAAAGGCAAGCAATGGGTAAGGCTAAAAGAACTTGAACTTCTAGATACCCCCGGTACTATGCCACCCGCTTTTGAAAACCAAACCTTGGCAAAACACCTTGCTTATATAGGTAGTATGAACGACGTTAATATTGACTTTTCGGACCTAGCGTACGAACTTATAAAAGAGTTAAAAGTTTTGTGTCCTGAAGCCTTAAAAAGCAAGTATTCTATTGACAATTTAGACAAAGAAGATATTGAAATTTTTAACGATATTTGCGTTCGTCGCGGATTTTTAATGCGTGGCGGTGAATATGATTACGAAAGGTGTGCAACCGCGGTTATTGACGATTTTAGGAAAGGCAGAATAGGCAAAATTATTTTAGACTAATATGGATAATTTACGTTACGAAAAAGACCTTTTAGATAAAGGTTATATGGTTATAGCGGGGGTTGACGAAGTGGGTAGAGGTCCGCTTGCAGGTCCCGTTGTGTGCTGTGCGTGTATAATGCCTTTAGATGATTTAATTGAAGGTGTTACAGATAGCAAAAAACTAACCGAAAAAAAGCGCGACGCTTTAGAAAAAATTATAAAAGAGAAAGCGATAAGTTATTCAATAAAAGAAATTAGCCCCGAAGAAATTGATGAAATAAATATTCTAAACGCCGTAAAAAAGTGTATGACGGAAGCGGTTTTAGGGCTAGAAGTTAAGCCTGATATTACTATAGTTGACGGCGTAGATACGCATTTACCAATAAATGCAGAGTATGTTATAAAAGGCGACTTAAATAGTTATACGGTAGGGTGCGCGTCAATACTAGCAAAGGTTTATAGAGATAAACTTATGGAAAAACTTGCTCCACTTTATCCAGAGTACGGCTTTGAAAAACATAAAGGTTACGGCACGAAAATTCACATAGAAAAAATAAAGGAGATAGGGCCTTGCAAATTACACAGAAAAACTTTTATAAAAAATTTCTGGGTAGAGCCGGAGAAAACCGCGCAATAAATTATCTTAAAGAAAACGGCTATAAAATTGCCGATAAAAACTTCAAAACTAGAATAGGCGAAATTGACGTTATAGCCGAAAAAGACGGCATAATAATTTTTATTGAAGTAAAAACGCGTTCTAGTAACGCTTTTGGAGAGCCTAGCGAAGCGGTAAACTACGTAAAACAATCAAAATACGTAAAAGTTGCAAGCGAATATTTAATTCGCAAGGGGCTAGTAGATAGTCCTTGTAGGTTTGACGTAATAGAAATAATTGATGGAAAAATAAATCATATAGATAATGCATTTTATGCGTGAAAACGCTTGCCAAGATGCAAAAATTATGATATATTATATAGGCTTGCGGGCGTTCCTCTTATAATTTTTATCAATGAACGCTTAGTAAAACGGAGGTAAAAAGTAATGAGCAAAATTATTGAAGCAATCAATCAAGAAAACTTAAAGCAATCAATTCCTGAATTTGCCGTTGGTGATACGGTTAAAGTTATGGTAAAGGTTATTGAAGGCGATAGAGAAAGATTACAAGCGTTTGAAGGCATTTGTATTGCTAGAAAACACGGTGGTATTTCTGAAACCTTCACCGTACGTCGTTTATCTTTCGGCGTAGGCGTTGAAAAAACTTTCCCAATCCACTCACCAAAAGTTGCTGACATTCAAGTAGTTAGAAAAGGTAAAGTTCGCCGTGCGAAACTTTATTACTTGAGAGAAAGAACTGGCAAGGCTGCTAAAGTTAAAGAAGTTAGAAAATAACAAAAAATTAAAGGACTTACTTATGAAAAGTAAGTCCTTTTTTTATTACCTTTTACTTTACTTTTTTTCTCAAGTATTATATAATGTTTTAGAATAGGATATTTTAGTCATTTTTGCTTGAAGAATTTCGGCTAAAAAAGTTAAAGATAAAAATAGTCTTACGGGGAAAAAATGATTTCAAAAGTTTCAAGTTTTGCATTAAGCGGATTAAACGGAATAGAAATTAGTATTGAAGTAGACGTTAATAACGGCTTACCTTCTTTTGATATGGTAGGGCTTCCTGATACTGCTGTAAAAGAATCTAAAGAACGCGTACGTTCGGCAATTAAAAATAGTGGTAGACAAGTTCCAACTAGAAAACTTACGGCAAACCTAGCCCCTGCAGACGTTAAAAAAGAAGGTTCAGTTTTTGACCTTGCTTTGGCGATAGGCGTTTTGAAAGCGTCAAATCAACTTACCGCTGAAACGGACGGAATAGTATTTTTAGGCGAACTTTCTTTAGATGGCGGTTTAAGAAAAATTAACGGCGTTCTTCCTATAATCATTTCGGCAAGTGAAAAATTCAAAAAGTTTATTTTGCCTGCTGGTAACGCCAAAGAAGCATCTTTTGTTTCGGGCGTAGAAATATACCCCGCAAATAGTTTAACTGAAGTAATAGACCACCTTTCAGGTCTTAAACCTATTGAAAAGTTAGCGCAAACGGAATACTCTATTGAAAGCCAAAATAACGCTTATGAAGTAGATTTAAGTTTTGTTAAAGGTCAAAAAGTAGCAAAACGCGCCCTAGAAGTTGCAGTTTCTGGTGGACACAACTTGTTATTCGTAGGCGCACCGGGGACGGGCAAATCAATGCTTGCTAAATGTATTCCAACCATTATGCCGAATATGACTTTTACTGAAGCGCTTGAAACCACTAAAATTCATTCGGTTGCAGGCACGCTTTCTAGTGAAGACGGAATAGTTCGCGTTCGTCCGTTTAGAAGTCCGCACCACACGTCAACAACCGTTTCGCTTACGGGCGGTGGTAAGGACGTAAAACCGGGCGAAATAAGTTTAGCACATAACGGCGTGTTATTTTTAGACGAAATGCCTGAATATAATAGAAGCACTTTAGAAGCGCTACGCCAACCGCTTGAAGACGGTGTTATAACAATTTCAAGAGCGTCTGGTAGTGCACAATATCCCGCAAACTTTATTTTATGCGGTAGTATGAACCCGTGCCCCTGTGGAAACTATGGTTCGGAAACAAAGGTGTGTAACTGCACTCCCGCACAAATTACTAAATATAAATCAAAAATTTCAGGACCACTACTTGATAGAATAGATATTCAAGTAACGGTTGACGAAGTTAAATATACTGAACTAACTGACACCGCAAAAAACGAAACTAGCGAAGAAGTTAGAAAAAGGGTAAATCGCACAAGGCTTATTCAACAAAATCGTTTCAAAAACGATAAAATAAAGACTAATAGCGATATGGGTGAAAAACATATAGCAAAATATTGCAAACTTTCAAGCGAATGCGAAGCGGTGCTAAAATCCGCTTACGAAAGTTTAAGCCTTTCACCAAGGGCACGTAGCCGTATTATAAAAGTTGCAAGAACTATTGCAGATATGTCCCTTTGTGACGATATTAGGGTAGAACATATTTTAGAAGCAATAAGTTATAGGCATAACTAATTATGAAATATTCTAAAGAAGAACTTTTACTAATTTGGCTTGATAGTTTTACTGGGCTTAACCCAAAACTAAAAGCCGAACTCTACGAAAAAGCACTAGGCGAAACGTCAATAAAAGATTTTTTAATTAAAAACCGCGAAAGTATTGTTAAAGATGCGGACGAAAACGTTTTTAATACGTTAGTTTCTTCGGCAAACGATACGTACCTAAAGTATATGCTTGACGGCTATGAAAGAAAAGGTATAAAAGCGATTACGATTAACTCTAAAAGTTATCCCGAAAGTTTAAAAAACCTACCTTTTCCGCCAACCGTTATTTACGCTAAAGGTAACGAAAAATTGCTAATGGGAAAACTATTCTCAATAGTTGGTGCTAGAAAAAGTTTACCCCTTTCAATAGGCATTACAAAATCTTATACGAAAGCGCTAGCAAATGCAGGTTTTACGCTTGTTACGGGAATTGCCGAAGGCGTTGATAGTGCAGTAATTGAAGAAACGCTAAATAATAACGGCAAAGTTATAAGCGTTCTTGCTGGCGGGCACGATAATATTTATCCCGCAACACATAGCAGTTTAGTTGATAAAATAAGCGATAGCGGTCTAGTGATAAGCGAATACCCACCCGAAGTTAAAGCAATGCCGTATTTCTTTCCCGTAAGGAATAGAATAATTGCAGGGCTATCACGCGGAACTTTAGTTGTTAGCGCTGGCAAAAAGAGTGGGGCTATACATACCGCGCATTACGCTGAAGAATTTGGGAAAGACTTATTTGCCGTTCCGTATAGCGTGGGCGTAGCAAGTGGCGCGGGCTGTAATGAACTTATCAAAATGGGCGCAATGCTTACCGACACCCCTGACGATATTTTATCCTTCTACGGCGAAGATAGAAAAGAAAAAATAAACTTAACCCCTAACGAAAAAGAGATATGCACTTTGCTTCTTGACGGGGAAAAACATATTGAATATATTTGCGAAAAATTAGGAAAGCAAATATACGAAATTAGCCCTATAATTTCAATACTAGAAATAAAAGGTGTGCTTTCAAAAACGGGAAGCAACGTTTACGGGCTTATGAACACGGACTTGGAGGACTAAATGGACTTAATTATAGTAGAATCACCACACAAAGCCAAAACCATAGAAAAATTCTTAAAGGGTAATTTTAAGGTTGACGCGTCTAAAGGGCACGTTAGGGATTTACCCGTAAATAGAATGGGTATAAGACTTGATAAAGATTTTGAACCTTTCTACGAAATTTCGGCTGATAAAAAAGCGGATATTAAAAGGCTTAAAGACGACGCTCAAAAAGCAGAAAAAGTATATCTCGCAACCGACCCGGATAGAGAAGGTGAAGCAATATCTTGGCACTTAAAAGAAGTTTTAGAACTTGGTGACGAAGCACTTCGTATTGAGTTTAACGAAATTTCCGAAAACGCAGTTAAAAAGGCGCTTGCAAGTCCTAGAAAAATTGATATGAATTTAGTTAACGCGCAACAAGCAAGGCGCGTTTTAGACCGTATAGTTGGTTACAGCATTTCGCCCGCGGCAAGTTGTAGATTAAGCGATAATCTTTCTGCTGGTAGGGTGCAATCAGTTGCCTTAAAAATGGTAGTTGATAGAGAACGCGAAATTAAAGCGTTTATTCCAAAAGAATACTGGAACTTAAAAGCGGACGTTAAACCTGATAATAAGTCGGCATTTAAAGTTTTACTTGTTGAAAAGAACGGCAAAAAGTATAAGCCTTCTAGCGCTGAAGAAGCAAGCGAAGTAGAAAGTTTACTAAAGTCGCTTCCGTTTAGCGTTAAAAACGTAAAAAGGGCGGTAATGAAATCACACGCGCCCGCTCCGTTTATCACTAGTACCCTTCAACAAGAAGGCTCTAATAAACTAGGTATTAGCGCACCCCAAGTTATGCAAATCGCGCAAAGACTTTACGAAGGCGTTCCCACTCAAAACGGCAACGTTGCGCTTATTACTTATATGAGAACGGACTCTGTAAGAATTTCAAGCGAAGCACAAAAGAGCGCGCTTTCATTTATTGAAAATAACTACGGCAAAGAATATTTGCCCGCAAAACCCAATTTTTATAAATCTAAAAAAGATGCGCAAGACGCGCACGAAGCAATAAGACCAATTGATTTATCTAAAACCCCCGAAAGCGTAAGCGGAATTTTAGACAAAAATCAATTAAGATTATATAAACTTATTTTTGATAGATTTATCGCGTCGCAAATGGCTGAAGCCGTTTACGATAGTATGAACGTGGACGTTTCAGCAGGGGAATTTATTCTTAAAACTAACGGCAAAACGCTAGTATTTAAGGGTTACACCGCAGTTTACGACGACACAAAGAAAGAAGAAGACGAAGAAAATGCGCTTTCGCTTTTACCAAACGTAGTAAACGGCGAACCGCTTACTCTTATCGGGCTTACTAAAGAACAAAAATTCACCAAACCGCCCGTAAGATTTACCGAAGCCACGCTCATTAAGAATATGGAAGATAAGGGCATAGGCAGACCTTCTACCTACGCTACCATTATGGCAAAACTTTCGGACAAGAAAAGGGAATACGTTTATAAAGACAAAAAATACCTTGTTCCAAACGAAGTAAGTTATGCACTCATTGACTTTTTAGTAAAATACTTCCCCGACATTATGAACGTTGGTTTTACTGCGGATATGGAAGATAAACTTGACGATATAGGCACGGGCGGAAAAGACTGGCATAAACTAATTGCGGACTTCTACGCTCCGTTTGAAAAGCAACTTGCAAATTCAAAGATTACTGACGTTATTTGCGAAAAATGCGGTGCGCCTATGATTATAAATACGGGTAGATACGGCAATTATTATGCTTGTTCAAACTATCCAACCTGCCAAAATATTAAAGCGGTAAATGAAAAGGTGGCAATTCCTACCGAAAACATTTGCCAAAAGTGTGGCGGAATTATGGTTGAACGCGAAGGCAAGTTTGGTAAATTCCTTGCTTGTTCAAACTATCCAAAATGTAAAAACACGGTAAGTTTAACTGAAAACGCTGGCGTATGTCCCGAATGCGGTAAACCCACCAAAAAAATGACAAGTAGAAGCGGTAAAACCTTCTACGGTTGTTCAAATTACCCAAATTGTAAGTTTATGAGTTGGGATTTACCAACGGGCGAAAAATGTCCCAAGTGCGGTGCTTACCTTATTGAAGCCGAAGGCAAAGTTGTTTGTTCGGCAAAGAAATGCGATTATACTAAATAATGGAAAAAGTAAAAGTAATAGGCGCGGGGCTCGCAGGTGTTGAAGCAAGTCTGTATCTAGCCGACCACGGCGTAAAAGTAACGCTTTGCGATATTAAGCCAACTAAAAAAACGCCCGCGCATAAATCAAATAATTTTGCTGAACTTGTGTGCTCAAATTCGCTCAAGTCAAACGATATTTACGGAAACGCGGCGGGACTTCTAAAAGAAGAAATGCGCCTTTTAGGCTCTCAAATAATAGAAGTTGCTGATTTAACTAAAGTTCCCGCGGGTAATGCTTTAGCCGTTAATAGAGAAGATTTTGCTCATATTTTAACCGAAAGGGTAAAAAATCACGAAAATATAGAATTCGTCAGCGCAGAAGTAACGGATATTGACTTTGATGAATACACGATAATAGCAACTGGACCGCTTACGACTGACGGACTTTCTAGCGTTATAAAAGAAATTACGGGGGACGGGCTTTCATTTTTTGACGCGTCCGCACCTATCGTAGAAAAAGATAGTATTGATTTTGAACACGCTTTTTACGGCGATAGATACGATAAAGGGGACGGCGACCATATAAACTGCCCTATGAATAAAGAAGAATACACGCAGTTTATAAGTGAACTTACTAAAGCCGAAAGAATAGAAGGGCACGACTTTGAAAACGTGAAAGTTTTTGAAGGTTGTATGCCTATTGAAATTATGGCAAGTAGGGGTGAAGACACACTTCGCTTTGGTCCGCTTAAACCCGTGGGGCTAACTGACCCAAAAACAGGCAGATGGGCTTACGCATGCTTACAACTTCGCCGTGAAAATAGCGAAGGCAGTATGTATAACCTAATAGGTTTTCAAACTAATCTTAAATGGGGAGAACAAAAAAGGGTGTTTTCAATAATACCCGCGCTAAAGAACGCCGAATATTTAAGATACGGGGTAATGCATAGAAACACTTTTATAAATTCCCCAACCGTGCTAAATGAAGATTATTCGCTTAAAAACCACCCTAAAACGTATTTTGCAGGTCAAGTAACGGGCGTTGAAGGGTACGTTGAAAGCGCAATGTCTGGGCTAATGTCGGCGATATATCTTTTAAGAAAACTTAAAGGTTTAGATGCTATACTTATACCCGAAGAAACGGTATCTGGCGCGCTTGCAAAGTATATAACTACCGAAAATAAAGATTTTCAACCTATGAACGCAAACTTTGGTATTTTGCCCCCGCCACAAAAAATTATTAGGGACAAAAAAGAAAGAAAAGTATATTATTCAGAGCGCAGTTTAGAAAGCGTTAAAAAGTTTAAGGAGAAATTAGATAATGAGTGAATTTAAAGGTACTACCATTTGTGCTGTTAAAAAGGACGGCAAAACGGCTATTGCCGGCGACGGACAAGTTACAATGTCGCAATCAATTATTTTCAAGAATAACGCCGTAAAAGTAAGGCGTATTTATAACGGCAAAGTTATTTTTGGCTTTGCAGGTTCTGTTTCAGACGCGTTTTCACTTTCAGAAAGATTTGAAGAAATGCTAAACAAGTATTCAGGCAATCTTATGAGAAGTGCGGTTGAACTAGCGGAACTTTGGAGAAGTGATAAAATTAGAAAACTTGAAGCAATGATGATTACCGCTGATAAAGATTGTCTTTTAATCGTTTCAGGTACGGGCGAAGTTATTGAACCCGAAGATGGCGTTTGCGCTATCGGTAGCGGTGGAAATTACGCTTTAGCGGCGGCAAGAGCGCTTGTTCAAGAAACTAACTATACCGCTGAAGAAATTGCAAAAAAATCGCTTAAAATTGCAAGCGAAATTTGCGTATTCACTAACGACAACATTACTTGCGAAGTTTTATAAGGGGGAATTATGAATTTAAGTCCTAAACAAATAGTAACTGAACTTGATAAATATATAATCGGTCAAAACGAAGCAAAAAAGGCTGTGGCTATCGCGCTTCGTAACCGCTATAGAAGAAGTAGGCTAACTAAAGCCGAAATGGAAGAAATTACACCCAAAAACATCATAATGAAAGGACCTACGGGCGTAGGTAAAACGGAAATTGCAAGAAGACTTGCAAAACTTGTTGGAGCGCCTTTCATTAAAGTAGAAGCAACTAAATACACCGAAGTAGGCTACGTTGGTAGAGACGTTGAATCAATGATAAGAGATTTAGTTGAATGTTCGGTTAGATTAGTAAAAGAAGAAAGATTTAAAAAAGTTACCGAAAAAGCGGAAGCAGTAGTTTACGCTAAATTAGTAAAAATCATAGCCGAAGCAAGAAAAATTGAACGTGGCGAAACCCCCGTTGAAATTTTTGAAGCCAACATTTTAGAAGGTCTAAAGAAAGGCTATTACGACAATGAACTTATTGAAGTAGAAGTCGTAGATAATCCAAAGCCTATGGAACTTGTTCCGGGTGGTGCGGAAATAAGTATCGGCAATATATTCGGCGACATGCTCCCCAAACGCCGTAAAAAACGTAAACTTACGGTAAGTGAAGCAAAAAACATCTTTATGGACGAAGAAGCGGATAAACTTATTGATAACGATTCGGTTAACGAAGAAGCAATTAAAAGGGCTGAACAAGAAGGCATAATCTTCATTGACGAAATTGACAAAATCGCAGCAAAGGCCAACCGCTCTGGCGGTGGACAAGACGTTTCTAGGGAAGGCGTTCAAAGAGATATTCTTCCTATAGTTGAAGGCTCAACCGTTATGACCAAGTACGGCGCGATTAAAACGGACTATATTTTATTTATAGCGGCGGGTGCGTTCCACGTTTCAAAGGTTGCGGATTTAATCCCCGAACTTCAAGGTAGATTTCCGATACTTGTTGAACTTTCTTCGCTAACCAAAAAAGATTTTATTGAAATTTTAACCACACCGCAAAACGCTATAACCGTTCAATACGCAACTCTACTTAAAGTTGACGGCGTAGAACTTCAATTTACCGAAGACGCTATTGAACAAATAGCAAGCGTAGCGGAAGATATGAACGCTACTAGCGAAGATATCGGCGCAAGAAGACTTCATACGGTTATGGAAAACCTTATTGAAGACGTTTCTTTTGAAGCGGACGGCGTAACGGCAAAACAAGTTATCATTGACAAAAAATTCGTTACCGAAAAACTTGGCGCAGACAAAAAGAGCAAAGACCTAAAAAAATATATACTTTAAGGATTAACTATGATAAACATACCAAAAGGCACAAAAGACTTATTACCTAAAGACGCGTATAAATGGCAATATATAGAAAGCACGGCAAGGGAAATTGCATCACTATTTAACGCGGGCGAAATTAGAACGCCTATCTTTGAACATACAGAAGTATTTTTAAGGGGCGTAGGCGAAACTACGGATATAGTAAACAAGGAAATGTACACATTTTTAGATAAGGGCGACAGAAGTATAACGCTTAAACCCGAAGGTACGGCAGGCGTTGCAAGGTCGTTCGTAGAAAACGGTATGCAATCACTTGCAATGCCCGTAAAACTATACTACATTACGCCTTGCTTTAGATATGAACGCCCACAAGCGGGAAGACTTCGTCAGTTCCACCAATTCGGTATTGAAGTATTAGGCTCAAGCAGTGCCGTTACCGACGCTGAAGTAATACTTCTTGCAAAAACCTTTTTAGATAAACTTGGCGTTATAAATATTTCGCTTTACTTAAACAGCATAGGTTGTAAGACTTGTAGGGCGAAATACGAACAAGCCTTAAAAGAATACTTGCAAGAAAATTTAGAAAAACTTTGTCCGCTATGTCAAGATAGATTTTCTAAAAATCCTTTAAGAATTTTAGACTGTAAGAACGAAGATTGTAAGGAAATTACTAAAAATGCGCCAAAGATTTTAGACTATATTTGTGAAGATTGTTCTACTCACTTTGAAAGCGTAAAAGCACTACTTAAAGATGCGGGCGTAGAATACGGCGTTGACGCGGGTATCGTTCGCGGGCTTGACTATTATACCAAAACGGTATTTGAATTCGTTTCAGATAATATCGGCGCGCAAGGTACGGTATGCGGTGGCGGAAGATACGACGGGCTTATTAAGAGTATCGGCGGTGGCGACACGCAAGGCATAGGTTTTGCTATCGGTATTGAAAGATTACTTCTTTTAATGGAAAACACGGGCGTAGAAATTCCAAACGAAAAACCCGTTAAAATCTTTATAGCATCAATGGGCGAAAACGCGTCTAAAAAAGCGTTTGCACTTACTAACGAATTAAGACTTAAAGGCGTAAAAGCAGAATGCGACCATTTAAATAGAAGTATTAAGGCGCAATTTAAGTACGCTGATAAAATAGGTGCGGAACTTGTTGGCGTTATAGGGGATAGCGAACTTGAAAAAGGCGTTATCAAAGTAAAGAAAATGGAAGACGGATTAGAACTAGAAATTCCGCTAAACGAACTTTCTAAAGTTTTAACTAGATAATATGATAGAAAAAGCACTTGTAACCGAAGCAAAAGGAAGTTTTGCCAAGGTAAAGATAAATAAAAGGGAAGAATGCGCTAAATGCGGAATGTGTATGTTTCCAAAAAACGCTGGCTACGCGGTACTTAACGCTAAAAACGATATAGGCGCAAAACAAGGGGACGTAGTTACTATAGAAACAAACCCTAAAGCAAAAACGCTAGGCATTTTTCTAGTATTCGGTATGCCACTAATTTTGATACTAATTAGTGCGCTAATCGGTTATTTTATCATTCAAAAAGAAAATTGGATATTTATTTTAAGCGCAATATCATTTGTTTCGTGGTACGCTATTTTGGCTATAATTGATAAGAAATTAAAAAAGAGCGTAACTTATTATTCGGTTATTACTGCCATTATAAAAAGCGAAGAGCAAATATAAAAAGGCGATTGCCAAAAATTTTAATTAACTTTTGTAAAAAACATTTAGGAGATATAAAAATGGTTGACTTAACACTTATGAAAAACGCAGACCCTGAACTTTACGAGGCTATGAGCCTTGAACTTAATAGGCAAAGAAATAACATTGAACTTATTGCAAGCGAAAACTTCGTTTCTGAAGCGGTTATGCAAGCAATGGGTAGTGTGCTTACTAATAAATATGCCGAAGGCTATCCCGCTAAAAGATACTACGGCGGTTGTGAATTCGTTGATATTGCTGAAACACTTGCAATAGAAAGAGCAAAAAAATTATTCGGTGCAGAACACGCTAACGTTCAACCACACTCTGGCGCAAACGCTAACTTTGCGGTATATTTTGCAGTACTTAACCCCGGTGATACCATTATGGGCATGAGCCTTGCTCACGGCGGGCACTTAACACATGGTAGCCCCGTAGCAGTTTCTGGTAAGTATTTTAACGTAGTAAGTTACGGCGTTTCTGAAGGTGCGTGTGTTATTGACTACGACGAAATGGAAAAAATTGCAGTAGAAAACAAACCCAAAATTTTAGTTTGCGGTGCATCTGCATACCCAAGAATTATTGATTTTAAGAGAATTAGAGAAATTTGTGACAAAGTTGGCGCATATATGATGGTAGATATGGCGCACATTGCAGGTTTAGTAGCAACCGGTCTTCATCCTAACCCAGTACCTTACGCTGACTTTGTAACCACCACCACTCACAAGACTTTACGCGGTCCAAGGGGCGGTATGATTTTATGCAAAGAACAATTCGCTAAAATTATTGATAAAGCGGTATTCCCCGGAACTCAAGGCGGTCCTTTAATGCACGTTATAGCAGGTAAGGCAGTTGCTTTCGGCGAAGCGCTTAAACCTGAATTCAAAACATATCAAGAACAAATTATTAAAAATGCAAAAGCAATGGCTGATAAGTTTACCGAACTTGGCGTTAAACTTGTATCAGGCGGTACGGACAACCACTTAATGCTTTTAGACTTAAGTGATAAAGACGTAACGGGCAAAGAACTTGAAACAATGCTTGACGAAGTAAATATTACGGTAAACAAGAACGCAATTCCGTTTGATACAAAAAAACCCGCAATCACTAGTGGTATAAGACTTGGTACGCCAAGCATTACCACTAGGGGCTTTAACGAAAGCGAATGTGCACATATTGCCGAACTTATTGCAATGATTATTGAAAAGAAACAAGACGCTTACGACTACGTAAAGGCAGAAGTTAAAAAACTTACGGACGCTCACCCTATATACTAAGGAGAAAAAATGAAGTATAAATCGGTTTTAAGTTTATTAGAAACTGAAATAGCAATAAAGTTCATTAAGGACAACTTTGAGAAAGAACTAGCAAAAGCGCTAAAACTAACTAGAGTTTCAGCGCCACTATTCGTGCAACCCGAAACGGGGCTTAACGACAACCTAAACGGCTACGAAAGGGCGGTTAGGTTTGACATTTTGTCGCTTAAAAAGGACGTTGAAATCGTTCAATCGCTTGCAAAGTGGAAAAGAATGGCACTTGCTAAATATGAATTCCCAATAGGTACGGGGCTTTATACGGATATGAACGCCATTAGGCGCGACGAGGATTTAGACCGTATTCACTCCGTTTACGTTGACCAATGGGACTGGGAAAAGATTATAAAGCGCAGTGAAAGAAGACTTTCGCACTTAAAAGCAACTGTAAGAAAAATTTACAACGTGCTACTTAAGGTTGGTAAATTAGTAGAGAAAAAATACCCCGAACTTCCTTTAGAACTTCCCAAAGAAATTACCTTTATTTCTACGAAGGAATTAGAAAAAGAGTACCCAAATCTTTCAAGAAAAGAACGCGAAAATGCTATCACTAAAAAGTACGGCGCGGTATTCATTTACCAAATCGGGTGGAATTTATCTGACGGCAAACCGCACGACGGCAGAGCGGCTGATTATGATGACTGGAAACTTAACGGCGATATTTTATTGTGGTTTGATACCATTGATAGCGCTTTAGAAATTTCTTCAATGGGTATAAGGGTTGACGAAGTTAGTATAGTTAAACAACTTAAAAAGCGTAAAGAATACGAAAAACTTTCAAACCCTTACTGCAAAGCAGTAATAAACGGCGAACTTCCGCTTACTATGGGCGGTGGCATAGGGCAATCAAGGCTTTGCATGTTCTTCCTTAAAAAAGCACATATCGGTGAAGTTCAAGCGTCGGTATGGTCTGAAGAAAGCATAAAAGAAAACGCTGAAAAGGGAATATATTTACTATAAAATGGTTTTTTTTGAAAGAGCCGAACTTTTAATTGGCAAAGAAAAAATAAATTCGTTAATAAATAAACGCGTAGCGGTATTCGGCGTAGGTGGCGTGGGTGGTTTCACGGTAGAAGCGCTTGCTAGAAGTGGTGTTGGTGAAATACATATTTTTGACGGTGACACTATTGACGAAAGCAATATAAATCGCCAAATAATCGCACTAAATAGTAGCGTAGGGCAAGATAAAGTTAAAGTTTTTGAAGAAAGGCTTAAACAAATAAATCCCGATATAAAGGTAAAAGCAAAAAAGATATTCTTTATGCCCGAAAATTCAAACGAAATTGCCTTTGAAAATTACGACTACGTAGTGGACGCCGTTGATACGGTAACCGCTAAAATAGAAATTATAAGAAAGGCAAAAGAAAAAAGCGTTCCCGTAATTACTTGTATGGGTACGGGCGGAAAACTTGACCCTTTAAGTTTAAGGATAGCCGATATTTCTAAAACAAGCGTTTGTCCGCTTGCTAGGGTTATGAGAAAGGAACTTAAAGATAGGGGAATAACGGGCGTTTTAGCGTTATATTCGCTAGAAGAACCTATAAAGCCAACCACTTCTTGCTTTGAAAACGGCAAAAAGCAAAAACAACCTTCAATGATTTTTGTTCCTGCATCAGCAGGGCTACTAATTGCTAAACAAGTTGTAATTGATTTAATTAATAAATAAATTATATGAATTGCAATAAAATAATTGTTTTTTTTGCAATTTATATTTACACCTAAAATATCGTATAATAAAAAAGTTGTGTATTAAGGAAAATACTATGAAAATTTTAATTGCATCAGACGTTCACGGCTCTTACGCTAGACTTAAAAAAGTTTTGGAAAGGGTTAAAGCGGAAAACACACAAAAGTTAATACTTCTTGGCGACGTTTTTAATCACGGCCCAAGGAATCCGTTCCCAGAAGAATACGCACCTATGGAAGTAGCAAGCGCGCTAAATTCTATTAAGGAAAATTTAATAGTAATAAAAGGCAATTGCGATAGCGCTGTTGATTCTATGATTTCTGAATTTGATTTTATTGAAAACGCGTGTTTAGTTATAAACGGCAAAACGGTTTTTTTAACGCACGGTCACGTTTATAATAAAGACGCTATGCCAAAAACCAGGTATGACGCTGTTATTTACGGACACTTTCATACCGGATTTATTGAAGAAAAAGATGGTACGATAGTAGCAAATGCAGGTTCAATATCACTTCCTAAAAATAACACTAGCGCAAGTTATATTGTGATAGACGAAGATGAAATTGTGCTTAAAGATTTGGACGGAAAAGTTTTACAAACGAGAAGATTTTAACAAAGGACATACTTAAATGCTAGAACTTAGAAATATTGAAAAAATATACAATTCAAAAAACGGCTTAACCGTAAGAGCAGTTGACGATATATCCATTCAGTTTGAAGATAAGGGTATGGTTTTCTTGCTTGGTAAAAGTGGCTCTGGTAAGTCAACAATGCTTAACCTTATAGGTGGTCTTGACGTACCTGATAGTGGCGAAATAATTATCAAAGGTAGGAACAGCAAAGATTTTACCCCTGCGGACTTTGATAGTTATAGAAATACTTTCGTTGGGTTTATATTCCAAGACTATAACCTTTTAGACGAATTTACTTTAGAAGAAAACATTTCGCTCGCGCTTAAACTTCAAGGAAAAGAAGGCGATGCGGAAAAGGTTAAAGAAATTTTAAGAAAAGTTGACCTTGAAGAATTAGGTGATAGAAAGCCTAATACACTTTCAGGTGGTCAAAAGCAAAGAATAGCAATCGCAAGGGCGCTTATTAAAGACCCCGAAATTATTATGGCGGACGAACCTACTGGCGCGCTTGACTCTAATACCGGCGAACAAGTTTTTGAACTTTTGAAAGAACTTTCAAAAAATAAACTTGTAATAGTAGTATCGCACGACCGTGATTTTGCTGAACGCTATGCCGACCGTATTATAGAACTTTCTGACGGCAAAGTAATATCTGATATTTCTAAATATAATAGCAAGGCGGAAACCGTAAGTGAAAACGTAAGTATTATAGACGGAAAAACCGCAATTATTAAGGACGTAAATAACGTTACCGAAGATGAAATCAAGAAAATTTTAAACGCCGTAAAACAAAATGGCAAGGAAGCCGTTTTAACAGCGGGTGTTGACGAACTTAAAGACGTTAAACAGGCTTGTGGTATTTCCGAAGGTGGTGAAAAACGCAACTTTAAGAGAACGGGTGGTTTAAACATTAAATCATACGAGCCAAGCGACACTACCTTTATTAAGTCAAAACTACCGCTTGAAAACGCAATTAAAATGGGTGTAAGCGGTCTTAAAGCAAAACCTGTAAGACTTGTGTTTACAATTTTCCTTTCAGTTTTAGCGTTCTGTATGTTTGGCGTTATGTCAACGTTTATGTTGTATAATCCTGCATATACTATGAGCAAGGCTCTATCTGAAGACAAATATAGAAGTGTAGTTTTAGATAGAAACTACAACTATGAAGACCAACAAATATTTGTAAACGAAGATGGTGAAGAGCAACTTGAAAAAAGTGAAACGGGTAGTCTTAAAGCGCTTTTCACGCCGGATGATATTACCACGCTTAACGACAATAATAAAGGTCTTAATTTTGCGGGTGTATTTAGTTTTGCTAGTGCGGAAGCGCAAAGTAACATTAAACCTTTCAATATGGAAGTTACATACGGCGTAAATAAGGACTATTCTGAATTCTATTCCGTTCGTTCGCTTTTTGGTTTCTCTGATGCGGGCGAAGAATATATGGAAGATAACGCTATTGAAATGCTTGCAGGTAGATATCCCGAAACCATTAAGGAAATAGCGGTAAGCGAATACGTTTACAATATGATTAAGGACCAACCTAACTCAGGGTATTCTTCACCTAGTGATTTAGTTAATGCGGAAAGGTATCTAAGACTTAAAGGCTCTTTTGAAATAAGAGTGAAAATCGTAGGCGTATTTAAGGCGTCTGATTTAAGCGAATATTATGCGATTAAGTCAAGATTTGAAACGGAAGAAGAAAATAAATATCGTGCAGAAAAGATTTTAGAACTTAAAAACAATTTAACTAGAAGTTTTGAAACTATAGGTTTTGTTTCTCCCGATTTTTATACTGCATACCAAGGTTATATAACTACCGTAAACCCACCCGTTCCAACTGCGGTAAGGGCAAGGGGTATAGTAAGTCTTATAGGCTCTGAACCTACCAAGGAATACGCAAACTTAAATACTGATGCTATGAACTTCTATACGTCATCAATCGTAAACGCTAGAAAGGACGTGTTTAAGTTCTACGACGTTTACGGAATAGAACAAAAATTTGAACTTGGTGATAGAGAACTTTACATTTCTAAAACAATGTTCAACGAATTGATGCCAAACTACGCGGATAGGGCGGAAATAGCAAACGCTAAAGTATTCTTTAAGAATTATAGCGGTGAAGTAGTTGAATTTGCTATAAAAGGATATTATGACTTCTCTACTATAACCGTTAGAAACTACGTCTTAAACGACCAATTCTTATACGAATTTGCAGTAGTAAACGAACATACGGTTAATAGACGTATTACCGACTACGTAAGAAGCGAAAACGAAAAATACAACTACGCTGTTTCGCATACTAATAATTCAGTATCTCAACTTTCATATATGCTTGAAGCAAGGGGAACTATATTCTTCGGGCTTGTAAATGACGAATATAAAACGCTTTTCAGTAACGACGTAATGGGTATGATAAACCAAATTAAGCAAATATTCATTATTGCAGCGGCGGTAGTCGGCGTATTCTCTGCGCTAATGCTACTAAACTTTATATCTGTTTCAATTACGGCAAAACGAAAAGAGATAGGTATTTTAAGAGCGGTAGGTGCAAGGGGTGCAGACGTATTCAAAATATTCTTTGCCGAATCAATAGTTCTGTCAATAATTTGCTTTGCGGTAGCAAGCATATTAGGTTTTGTCGTTTGTGCAATACTTAACAACTTTATTTACGGATTATGCGGTTTAATTTTAATTAAATACGGATTTATAAATATACTTATGATACTTTTAATATCGTCCGTAATTTCGTTTGTTGCAACGGCAATTCCCGTTTCGCAAGAAGCAAAAAAATCACCCGTTGAAAGTATTAGACAATTATAATAAAAAATTAAAGGCTCACTTAAATAGTGAGCCTTTTTTATTCCTGTCCGTAAACGTTTACGCTAACGTCCACTTTCATTTGTGATAAATAGTTATCTTTATAGGTAGTATAAAACTTAAAATTCTTTTTATAAATTTCTTGTTTAATATTTAGAAAATCACAATTCGTTTGGCGCTGTGTTTCTATCAATTCGTTGATTTTTTGAGTAAATAGTTCTTCCGCTGTTTTTTGCACGGCAAGTGGCAACCGCACGTTGCTTGACGGCGCGCTTTCAGATACGGGCGCATTATGGTCACCTACTTTGCAGTAAAGGTCAAGTGTTATTATAATGTTAAGTTCGTTTTCAGTTGCGTTTATTTTAATTTTTCTTTTATTTTTATTTACGGTAACTAGGTAGTTTAAGTCGTCGCTTGCGCTAAGTTCATAAATAGAATCTCGCATATTTTTCGTTAAAAGGTTAAATGCAAAACTTTGGTATTTATCAAGTTCGCCAACCATAACCCCGTCCTTAAAAAGTGCGGTAGTATCCGCAATAAATAGCGTATTATCTTTAGAAGTATTACCATTAGAAGGGGTTTTAGTGGCATTAGAAGGCGAACTTTTTTCGCCACTTTCACTTTCCTTGTTTTGTTTAATAGTTTTAATTATAGGCATATAGGACGACGAATTTGAAGAATAATACCCCGTGCAAAAGTTTTTAATATCAGTTACCACAACGTCGTTTTTAAAGCCGGCGTTTTTTATTATAATTTTTTGTAGAGCGAACGAAGAAATATCGTCAAGCGGTGTGCTGTCGTAAAGCAAGTCTTTTGCTTTTTCGTCAGCCATAACGACTAACGCGGAATCCTGAAGCCTAAGCGTTTTAGAAAAAAAGTCTAAAGCGGTTAAAACGTTAGTTTTAGCCATATCTCTACTTATAATCAAAAGGTTGCAAAAACTCATATTAGGGTACCACCCAGAAACGTCGCCCACGTTTTTTATTGCACCTGCAATCGTTCCGCCTTTTCCTATAATTTGCGCGTGTTTGCTTTCGGTGTTGGCATCAGTTGCTTCGGGTACGGCTATTTGCGCGGTTACTTCGTATAGGCTATCGCTATCCGTATAGTCAATCGCTAAAGCGGTTATAATTGCCGTACGCTCAATATCAATGAGTCCAAAATCGTTAGAAAAAAACAAAGTTACTATAACGAATAGAGAAACTAGTAATAGTTTTATTTTATTGTGCTTCATAAATTTTTCTCCTTGTGTGAAGTCTAGTGCTAAGACCTATTAAAATAGGCACTACGTTTCCGAAAATTAGAAAAATAATATAAGCGTCGTTTATTAAAAAGTTTTCAATGCTAACGAAAAACTTATTTAGAAAAATAGAAATAAAACATACTATTGCGGTTAAAATTATTGGGCAAATATATTTATTTTTCACGTTAAAAACGTCCGCAAGAATTCTTGATGCAAAAAAAATAGGTAGTGATAAAGAAAAAACTCCGCCAAAAAGGAGTAGGAATATCGCAAAATAGTCAAACCTACCGATATTATTTATAACCGTCATATATTTTGAAATTTCAGTTAAAGCAAACCTTTGTCTAAACGCTATAGACGTAAAAGTACACCAAAAAATCACTGCAAATAGAAGAACAAATAACAGTGAAAGTGCAAAACATAAAAGAATTTTTAGCCTATAATTTTTATCTTTATTAAAATTTCCTAAAAAGAATAAAAAATATGCGCTATCGCCAAACCAAACAAGCGCTTTAGTTGAACCTTTAGTAATGTTTTTTAAGTTGTTTGCGCCTACGGGGAGCAAAGAATTAAGGTTAATATTTCCTATAGATAAA
The DNA here is from genome assembly GCA_045657285.1 of Christensenellaceae bacterium. GTDB lineage: Bacteria > Bacillota > Clostridia > Christensenellales > Borkfalkiaceae > UBA1259. The sequence goes on along the minus strand of JAZOST010000007.1, from coordinate 32,769 downwards.
GCGATTATTAAAATAAAACCTATAAGGGTAAAAATCCAAACAATATCGGCGCATCTTCCCAAAACGCGAAGTTTTTTGCTAGACAGATACACGGGAATAATAAATACGGGTAAAAACGCCAAAGCGTTAGGCATTGTTAAATAAAGAGTTTGAATAACGTACGCTTCTTGCTCGTTAAACGGAATAATTGCTTTAAATATAAAGTAAACAGCGTAGACTAAAAGTAAAATTTTAGTTGCTTTTTCGCCTATCGCATTAGTGAGTATATCTTTAAGCGTACCTTCTTCATTTTTAACGAGTGCTAAAAGCGCAAAAAGGGTTAAAAAATCAGCAATTACGTTGAGTAATAAGGAAATCCACATATCTTCTTTAGAAACGCTAGCAACCACGCTAGACATCATAAAAAGTTTTGTAATAGGCAAAAAGGCAATAGCAAAAAAGCAAATTTGCCTTGTTTTTAAGGGGTAATTCATAATCGCTCCTTTAGTTGATTTTCACGCTTAAATTTTTTATAGTTTATTGAGATAGGCGTGGAACTTTCTTCAGGCAAAAAGCCCTTATAAATACTATCTTTTAAGTCGTTTTTTATCAGCGGAGAAAATGGCGCCATAAGTGGAGCGCCAAAACTTTCAAACGACACTAAATAAATAAGAGTAAATGCGCTAACTATAATTAGTCCGTACCCGCCTATTGAACCGCCTACGACTAAAAAGGCAAGTCTTAAAACGGAAAAGGCTTGTTCAAGTTCGGGAACGGTATAAAGGCAAATTCCCGAAAAGGCAATTATCATAAGAGCGGGTGCGGAAATAATACCAGCATTTACCGCCGTTTCGCCAAGAACTAGACCGCCTACGATAGAAACCACCATGCCCACGTATTTAGGCATTCTAACGCTTGCTTCGTTAAGTGTTTCAAAAATTAAAAGAGTAAAAAACATTTCGTAACTTGGAGAAAGTGGTATTCCTTTAACGCTATTTACTATAGTAAGTAAAAAGGATAATGGAATAAGTTGAAGATGAAAAAGTTCAGACGCAACGAAAAAAGCGGGCAAGAATATTGAAATAAACACCGCAAAGAACCGCAAAATTCTTGCAAGAGTTGCGGTGTATGGCGACGTGTAAGAATCGCTTGGACTATGAAAGTCTTCAATTAGAAGGTACGGCGCGGTAAGTACGATAGGCGAGCCGTCAACTATAATTGCAACCCTACCTTCTAGAATTTTTGATATTAAAATATCGGGCTTTTCAGTGTTACCAAGTTGCTTAAAAAGTGAACTTCTATGTTCGCCTATTAGTTTAGAAACGTACGAAGAATCTAAAACCGCGTTTATTTTTATATTTTTAATTTTTTTGCGCAAATCGGAAACTAATTTATCATCTGCTAGCCCCGAAACGTAGCAAAGTGCAATAGTTGTTTTAGAAATTTTGCCCGCGGTAATATACTCAAAAGTAAGGTCAGGGGTTTTAAGCCTACGCCTAATCATACTAACGTTTACAGGCAAACTTTCAACAAAGCCTTCCCGTGGACCTTTAAGCACGGTTGACGTGGGCGGTTCGGTAATCGCACGTTTTTCATACTTTTCAAGACCAAAAGAAAACGCTAAATTTAATCCATCAATAAGTAGAACGGATTTACCTGAAACTACTTCTTCTAGGCAGTTACTAATTTTTTCCACTTCCTTTTTTTCAGGCGAAAAGAAGACTTTTTTAATATTTTCTTTAGATACTTCGCCCTTATATTCGGCTAGGGGTTTTATAACAAATTCGCCAAGCGCTTCTTTGTTTACTATGTCGGTTATATAAATTAAAGTGGCGTTTGCATTAGATATTTGAAGTGGCAAAAACTCTACGTCGCTAGATTTTAATTTTTCCTTTATAACATTAACGTTTTCGCTTAATAAAGGGGATATATTCATAGAGATAGTATTTTTTATCGGCGTAAAAATATGCAAAATAAAAGTCGGCAATTTCTTGCCGACCATTATTATTTTTTTGCGTTTTTAATTTTTAATAATTGTGTAATTATTATTAGAACGGTTTGTTCGCTAATACTTAAACCAAACGTTTTATTTATTCGGTTGTTAATTTCTAGTGAAAGTTCCGCCCCCGAAAGTTTATCTTTATTTTCGGTATAAACGTTTTCAATAAGCATAGCAACGCCTTCCTTATTTTCACAAGGTACAATTCCGTCCAAAAGCCCTTCAATAGTAAGCCTAGTTGCGCTAAAGGTAACGGGCTTTTTATTTTTTATTTTCTTTATAAAAACGCCAAGCGCCGTCGCAAGCGAGCCGGTAATTACGCCCGAATAAATACAATCAGTATTTATTACGAATTCTTTAGTAATAAAAATCACGTCAAAAGCGACTTCTAACGCCACCGCTACTACAAGTGCAACGTAGTTTTTGAAGGTTTTAAGTTTTTCTTTCAAGAACTTATCGCACGCTAGGTAAACGATTGTTGCCAGTATTGCAATTATAATAGTTTTAACGCCGTAGTCTGAAAGTTTTTCAATGTCGTTAATGCTCATACGCACCTTCCTTTTTAAGAAGAGGCATTACTTTTGCTAAAAAACTTTTCTCTTTCTATGCGCAATCTATCGTAAAACGATAATAGATTGAAACAATAATAAGTTTTAATAACCATTTCACGCTCCTTTAATTTTTCCAAACGCTGAAGGCATTATAAGTCCTAAAAAAAATAAGTAAATACTTTTATGACGTTTTTTTAGTGGCAAGGTATTTTATTTTTTTAATGGGCATAGTGTATTAAAAAAGTTTAAGGGGACTTATTTATGTTTTTAGAAGCGTTAATGTTTTTAATAGGCAAAATTACATTTTTTGCTGGTAGCGTAATCGGTGGGAACACCTTTCCAAAACCGCTTTCCAAAACCGAAGAAGCGGATTGTTTAAGGCGCATGAAAGAAGGCGACAAATCCGCGCGTGATAAACTTATAAAACACAATATGCGCCTTGTTGCTCACATTGTAAAAAAGTATAACGGTTCTGCTGAAACTGACGACTTAATTTCGGTAGGTAGCATTGGGCTAATTAAAGCGATAAATAGTTACGAAGCGGGCAAAGGCTCGGCGCTTGCCACTTATACCGCAAGGTGTATAGAAAACGAAATTTTAATGCTTCTTCGCGCAAATAAGAAAAGACGTGGTGACGTTTATTTATCGGATAGCGTAGGTCAAGATAAAGACGGCAACGAACTAACGCTTATGGACGTTATTTGTGAAAAGGAAGAAGACGTGTTTGCACGGGTTGATAAAAGTATTGAGCGTGAAAAATTCTTAAAATTTCTCAAAATTATACTCACCAAAAGGGAATATGCAATAATTTGTTTAAGGTATGGACTAAAGGGGGATAGGAACTACGCCCAACGCGAAGTGGCTAAGTTTTTAAAAATTTCGCGTTCATACATATCGCGCATAGAAAAGCAAGCCATTTTGAAGATAAAAGAAGCGGTAAAAAAAGGGGAAATGTATTGCTAAAAGAAAATAGGTGTGATAAAATATAAAAGTAAAAATATTGCGGATAGGTAAACAAATGGAAAACAAAATTGCAATAATTGGTGTAATAGTTAGCGATAAAAATGCAGTTGAAGCCGTAAACGCGGTATTTCACGAATTTAGAGATTATATTATAGGCAGGCAAGGTCTTCCTTATAAGCCGAAAAATATAAACATAATAAACGTAGTTTTAGATGCACCGCAAGAAACCATAAATAGTTTATCGGGCAAACTCGGTATGATTAGTGGTGTAAAAAGCAAGGTAATGCTTACTAAATAATTATGTTTACGTTTATATCGGGCGCGACGGGTGGAATAGGCAAAGCCTTTTCTATTGAGTGCGCAAAACAAGGTAATAACTTATTATTAACGGGTAGAAGTGAAGAAAAACTTGCTATTTTAAAGGCTGAACTTATTAAACTAAACCCGAATATTAAAATAGAAATTTTCGCGTGTGATTTAACTAGCGAAAAAGAGCGAAAGGCTATGCTAGAGCGTATTGACGCTTTAAGTATAACGCTAGATAAAATACTTTTAGTTGCGGGTGTAGATACGCAAAAAGCGTTTATGAACTACACTGAAGAAAAGATTTTATTTCAACTTCGCGTGAACGCGGAATCAACTACGCATTTAACTTATTCTTTGCTTAAAAGAAGGGCGGAAAAATGCGAACTTTTAGCAGTTAGCAGTATGAGTGGGGTTTCGCCTATGCCGTATTTTGCATTGTATTCGGCAACCAAGGCAATGCTAACGAATTTGTATTGTTCGCTTCATTACGAATTAAAAAAAGACGGCGTTAAAGTAACGGCAGTACTTCCCGGTGGCGTTCCCACAAGACCTGACATTATTGAAGATATAAAAGGTCAAGGTTTATGGGGAAAACTTTCTTCAGTTAGCCCAGAAAACGTGGCTAGAAAATCACTTAAAGCGCTATCAAAAAACAAAATGATATATATTCCCGGTGGTTTTAATAAATTCTTAAATTTTATTATGAAATTAGTTCCAAAAAAACTAAAATTAAAGTTTATTGCAAATCGCTGGAAAAATATTACAAAAGATGCATTTTAGAAGCAAGGGAGAAAAATTATGAGTTTAGCAGATAAAATTTTTATTGATACTTGTAATCAAATTATAGATAACGGATTTTGGGATACTGATTTAGAAGTTCGTCCCAAATGGCTTGACGGCACGCCCGCACATACCGTTAAAAAGTTTTGTATAGTAAATAGATACGACTTAACTAAAGAATTTCCTATAATAACCCTACGTCGTACGGCGTTTAAGTCGGCTATTGACGAAATTTTATGGATTTGGCAAAAAAAGTCTAATAACGTCAACGAACTTAACTCTCACATTTGGGATAGTTGGGCGGACGAAAGCGGTTCAATAGGTAAGGCGTACGGCTATCAATTAGGCGTAAAGCATAAATATAAAGAAGGCGAATTTGACCAAGTTGATAGGGTTTTATTTGACCTTAAAAACAATCCGCAATCTAGGCGTATTATGACGAATATTTACGTTCATCAAGACCTAAACGAAATGCACCTTTATCCTTGTGCATATTCAATGACTTTTAACGTTTCAGGGGATACCCTAAACGGAATACTTAACCAAAGAAGTAACGACGTTTTGACGGCTAATAACTGGAACGTAGTTCAATACGCGGTACTTTTACATATGTTTGCGCAAGTCTCAGGGCTAAAGGTAGGAGAACTTGTTCACGTTATTGCGGACGCTCACATTTATGATAGACACGTTCCTATCGTTAAAAAGATACTAAATAATGAGCAGTTCCCCGCGCCAAAGTTTTGGATAAACCCCGAAGTTAAAAACTTTTACGACTTCACGGTTGATGACTTTAAACTTGAAGGTTATGAATTTACTAAACTAGAAGATAAAATTGAGGTGGCTGTATAATGAAAGCAATAGTTGCGGTAGATAAAAAATGGGGAATAGGTAAAAAGAACGACCTTTTATTTAGCCTTCCCGAAGATATGAAATTTTTTAGGGAAAAAACTCTAAATAAAGTCGTTGTAATGGGTAGTAACACCCTAAAATCCTTTCCAAATGGCAACCCCTTAAAAAATAGAACTAATATCGTATTATTCCCAGGTGGCGAGAAAAGAGAAGATTGCCTTATTGTAGAGTCTTTAGAAGAACTTTCTTCAGTTCTTAAAAACTTTAACACTGACGACGTTTTTATTATAGGCGGAGCAATGTTTTATAAAACTATGTTGCCGTATTGCAGTGAAGTTTTAGTTACAAAAGTTGATGCGGACGGCGGTGCGGAAGTGTTTTACGAAAACCTTGATACGCTTTCAAACTGGTCTTGCGTTTACGAAAGTGAAACAAAAGAAACAAACGGATATAGCATTAAATTTACTACTTATAAAAATAGTAAAGTTAAAGAATTTTAATAAAAAAGCACCTTATTTAAGGTGCTTTTAAGTTTCGTAAATTTTCGTTAAAATGGTGGTTATAAAGTTTGCTTTTTAATTTTTAGGGGCGTATAATGAAATTATCTAAAGGAGAGTTCTAATGCTTAAATCAAAATCCGTGGATATGCTTAACGGCCCTATAGTTAAAGGGATTATGCAAATAGCAGTTCCGCTAATGGTAATGAACATTTTGCAAATGTTATTTAACGCTGCAGACGTTGCCATCGTGGGCATTTTCGTCGGTGATAACGCAGTCGCAGCGGTAGGCTCTAACGGGGCGCTTATAAATCTTATAAACGGCTTATTTATAGGTGTATCGGTGGGCGCTAATATACTTATAGCAAGATTTATCGGTTCAGGCGAAAGCGAAAGGGTTGAAAAAGTTGTTGGAACTTCTATTTTACTGGCGTTAATAAGCGGTATATTAGTTATGGGTATTACGTTAATTTTTGCAAGAAGTTTTCTTATTTTAATGTCTTGTGACCCTGCCGTTTTAGATTTATCAACTAAGTATCTAAAAATATATTTTATCGGCGCACCATTTATGCTTTTATATAACTATTCCGCGCAAATACTTCGTGCAAAAGGCGACGCTATCCGTCCTATGATTTATCTAATAATTGCGGGCGTATTAAACGTAATTCTTAACGTTATATTCGTCGCAATATTTGGGTTAGGGGTTTCTGGCGTAGCGATTGCAACGGTGATTTCTCAAGCCGTTTCGGCAGTGCTTGCTTTTATAAGGTTACTTTTTGAAAAAAGCGTGATTAGATTTAAATGGAAAAGGTTTCGTTTTTATAAAAAAGAAATTAAAGACTTGCTTTTAATAGGAATACCTACCGGTATACAAGGTTGTATGTTTTCGCTTGCAAACGTGTTTATTCAATCAACGGTAAATTCTATGGGAAAAGACGCAATGGCAGGCATATCAATATCAACGCAATTTGACGCAATGCTTTATTACGTAGTATATTCTCCTGCGATTGCAGCAATGTCTTTCGTTTCGCAAAACTACGGCGCAAAAAATCCACAGCGCATTAAAGAAGTAATGAAAAAGGCGTCTTTAATAATAATAGCGCTAGGCGTAATAGTTGGTGGCTTAATAATGCTACTAAATAGACCATTATTTTCTATAATGACGGATAGTGAAGACGTAATGATGTATGCAAAACAAAGAATTATAGTTTTGTGCTCAACTTATTATTTGTGCGGGATAATGGAAGTCTTTATCTATTCACTACGTGCTATAAATAAGTCAATCCGTTCAATGATTATCTCTATTATATTTGCGTGTGTATATAGAATTTTCTGGGTAAAATTAATATTCCCGCTATGTGCAGAGATGTATTTCTTATACTTTGCTTGGCCTACAAGTTGGATACTTTCAATAATCGTTGGAGCAATAGTGTTTACTAAGGAATTTAGAAAATTTAAGAAAAAAGTTCAATTAGATAGCGAAAAAGAAAGCGCGCTAAAAACGGCAATATAGTACAAAATTTAATCATTATATAATAAAAACCTTGCAAAATTGCAAGGTTTTTTTATTTTAAAATTTTTTTAATTCTTGCCGTCATATAGATATTGAAACAAAAAATTTACGCTATACAATACGGCAGGAAGTGGGTTATGCGTGAGATTATTGAAAGAATTAAAGAGATTGATTTAGAACTTTCAAGGCGAAAGGGAAAAGAAAAACTTTTAAATTATAACACTGGCGAAAAGGTACATAAAAAACAACTAGCCTTTCACAAATGCAAAAAGAAAAACCGCTGGGTATTCGGTGGTAACCGTAGTGGCAAAACGGAATGCGGTGCGGTAGAAAGCATTTATATGGCAAGGGGAATTCACCCTTATAGAGAAAATAAAGATAACGTTTTCGGCTGGGTGGTATCTCTTTCAACCCAAGTTCAACGTGACGTTGCGCAAGCAAAAATTTTGTCTTACCTTTCGCCCGCTTGGATTGAAGATATTACTATGCTTTCAGGCAAAAAAGAAAGCCCAGAATACGGCGTTATTGACCAAATAAAAATTAAAAACGTGTTTGGCGGAATATCAACAATAGGCTTTAAGTCTTGCGACCAAGGTAGAGAAAAATTTCAAGGCTCGTCGCTTGACTTTGTGTGGTTTGACGAAGAACCACCTAAAGACGTGTACGACGAATGCCGTATGCGCGTATTTGATAAACGCGGGGATATTTTCGGCACAATGACACCGCTTAAAGGATTAACCTTCGTTTACGACGAAATTTACCTAAACCAAAAAAATTCAAGCGAAGTATGGTGTGAGTTTATGGAATGGGCAGATAACCCCTTTCTTAATCCCGAAGAAATAGAATTTTTAACCGCTTCGCTATCTAACGACCAGTTAGAAAGCCGTAGATACGGCAGGTTTAGAGAAAGCGTAGGGTTAGTCTATCCAGAGTTTGACGAAAACGTTCACGTTATAGAGCCGTTTTCTATTCCTTACGACTGGCAAGATTTAATCTCTATTGACCCGGGACTAAATAATCCGCTTTCGGCGCACTGGTACGCGGTGGATTACGACGGCACGGTTTACGTTGTTGCCGAGCATTTTGAAGCGGGAAAAGACGTTACTTACCACTCTCAAAAAATAAAGGAAATATCAAGCAAAATCGGTTGGAAAAAGGACGCTAAAGGAAGAATAGAAGCGATTATTGACTCGGCAGCAAATCAAAGAACGCTATCAAGCGTAAAATCGGTAACAGAACTATTTTTTGAACAAGGAATTTTAGCAAGCCCAAGGGTAAATAAAGACTTGTTTAGCGGAATTCAACGTGTAAAACAGTACTTAAAGGTGGTAAATGGCAAAAGCAGAATTTACATTTTTAAGAATTGTGTAAACCTTATAAGGGAACTTAAAAGTTATTGGTGGAAAGAAGGGGACGTGCCAAAAAAATACGACGACCACTCTTTAGACGAACTTCGCTATTATCTTATGACTAAGCCTGAAAACACGATGCCAGTTAAACCCAAAACGGAAATACAAAAAGACAAAGAGAGATTATTTAGGAAAATACTTAATGAAAGGAAAAACAACTAAAAAGAAAAGCAAAAATGAATTTGAGCAAGTTTTAATCAAAAAGGCTTTAGGATACGACGCTACTGAAGTGATAGAAGAATATTCGGCAGGAGAAGAGGGTGAAATAAAATTAATAAAGAAAAAAGTCACAAAAAAGAACGTTCCGCCAGATTTATCTGCACTCAAAATGCTTTTAGAAAGCCAAAACCCGTCAGTAACTCAAATGACGGATGAAGAACTTTTATTAGAGAGAGAAAAACTGCTCAGTGAATTAAAAAACCAAGGAGAGTAAAATTGAAAAAACAACTAAAAACTCAAAAAGAACAGCGAAAAGAGAAATTTTTAGAAGACCTTGCTTTGGCGATTAAAGAAGACTTTGAAAATAGACAAAAAGAAAGATTATCGCTTGAAAGAAGTTGGGAACTAAATATGAATTTTCTTACGGGCAATCAATACGTAAGCGTCAACGGACGTGGGGAAATCGTAGATAACGACAAAACGTTTTTTTGGCAAAGAAGAGAAGTTTTCAATCACATTGCGCCTATCGTAGAAACAAGGCTTGCAAGATTTTCTAAAATTTCACCCGTGATATCAGTTAGACCTAGGTCTGACGATGATGACGACGTTTCGGGCGCAAGTATTGCCGAAAAAATGATTAACTCCGTTTTTGAAAAAGCGGAAGTTAAAAGCGCTGTAGAAAAAACTACTATGTGGAGCGAAACTTGCGGTACGGGCTTTTACAAAATTCTATGGAATAACGACGGCGGTAATAAGGTAGGCGAAGTTGACGGCAAAAACGTTTACGAAGGTGACGTTGAAGTTTTAGCCGTTTCGCCTTTTGAAATTTTCCCCGACAGTTTATATTCGGAAGATTTAGAAGATTGCAGTAGCATTATTCACGCAAGAGCATTGCGTGTTAAGGACGTTTACGATAAATACGGCGTACTTATCAAAGGTGAAGACGTTGATATTTATTCGCTTACTAAAACTAACTTAGGCGGTCTTAATAAAAGGGATACGTGCATTTTAGAAGACGCGGTTATAGTTATTGAAAGATACGAAAAGCCCACACTGGAATATCCTAATGGCAGACTTATTACGGTTGCGGGCGACAAAGTGCTTTACTACGGCGAATTGCCGTATGTTAACGGAAATAATAAAACGCGTTCTTATCCTTTTGTAAAACAAGTTTCGTTAAGAATTGCGGGTAGTTTTTTCGGCGCAAGCGTAATAGAAAGGCTTATTCCTATTCAACGTGCATTTAACGCCGTAAAAAATAGAAAACACGAATTCTTAAACAGGCTTTCAAACGGAGTAATGACGGTAGAAGACGGCTCGGTTGACGTTGACGATTTAGAAACCGAAGGCTTGTGCCCAGGAAAAGTTTTAGTGTATAGACAAGGCGCTAATCCGCCCGAAATGATGGCTGGTAGCGATATGCCGAAGGATTTTTCAGACGAAGAAGATAAACTTGCTAACGAATTTGTAACGGTATCAGGCGTGGCGGACGTTTCATCAAGTTCAACAAACGCAAATCTTACAAGTGGTACTGCCCTTGAAATTTTAGTTGAACAAGACAACGCGCGTTTAGTAGTTACTGCAGAAATTATTAGAAATTGCTATCTTTCTATCGCAAGGCATTGCGTTAGACTTTACGCGCAGTTTAGCGCGGGTGTTAGGGCGGTAAAAACGCTAAACGAACGCGGTAAAATAAAAACTATTTACGCTAATAAGCACGCGCTTGCGTCAGACGACGTTTACCTTGAAAATGAAAACGAACTTTTATATTCTAACGCTCAAAAAAAGGATATGTTATTCAAGTTATACCAAAGCGGACTTTTATCGGATAGTGATGGTAAAGTTAGAGAAGTAGTTAAGGAAAAATTATTATCCCTTTTAGGCTATAAAGACCTTGACTATCAAAAAGGTATTGCAAGACTTCAAGAAGAAAAAGCGCAAGAAGAAAATGAAAAAATTCGTACAAACGGTCTACCTATTGAAGAAATTGACGACGACAATATTCATATTGACGAACATACAAGATATATTTTAAGTGAGTATAGTGAACTCAAATATGACGAAAAAACAAGGTTGTTCGCTCACCTTAAAGAGCATAAAGAAAGAGCGAAATTAAAAATTGAAACACAATCGGAGGAAAAATAATGCAAACTTACGAAAATGAACAAACCAAAGAAACCACGGCGCAAACTGCAACGGCAGATATAACTAACGGCGCAAGCGAAGAAAAGGTCTCATTAGGAAAGTTTAAAGACGCGAAAGCCTTGCTTGACGCATACAACTCTTTACAGGCTGAATTTACCAAACGCTGTCAGCGAATAAAAGAGTTAGAAGCGAGAGAATCGGACGACAAAACGAAAGTTCCGCCCGAAAATTCCCAAAAAGAAAAACCCGAAATTTCTAAAGACGAAGTATTGAAAGAATACCTTAAAGAAGTAATCGGCTTAAAAGCGGACGCTCTTATATTAGACGGCATTGGCAAGGGTATTAAAACACCCGTAAGCCGTCCCAAAACGATTGAAGAAGCGGGCAGGCTAGCAATAGATTTGCTTGCAAAATAAAAAATTAAAACGGAGAAATTATGGCAGTAAATTTAACTAATGCAGATTCCGCATTAAAAAGTTATTATCTTGATGCGGTATCAGAACAACTTAACAACAACGTAAACCCTTTCTTTGCAAAAATTAAACAAAGCACGTCAGACGTGTGGGGCAAAGAAGTAAAAAAACTTGCTATTTATGGTATGAACGGCGGTATCGGTGCAGGTACTGAAGACGGCAACCTTCCCGAAGCGTCGTCTAATAATTACGCGCAAATGGTATCAACCCTAAAAAACCTTTACGGCACTATTGAAATTTCAGATAAAGCCGTAAGAGCATCTGAAAATAATTCTGGCGCTTTCGTAAGTCTTTTAAACGCTGAAATGGACGGACTTATCAAATCAAGCACCTTTAACTTTGGCAGAATGCTTTTTGGTGACGGCACTGGCGAAATTGCAAGTGTTACCAAAATTGAAAACGGCGCAGTGGTAGTAGATAGTGTTAAAAACCTTATTGAAGGTATGATTATAGACTTCCGTTCTACCGACGGCGAAATTGTTTTAGGTAGCAAAAAAATTACCTTTATTGATAGAGTAAATAAAAAAGTTAGCGTTTCTGGCTTTCTTGCAGATGGCGTTGTACCCGCTGGTAGTATAGTGTGCGTTCAAGGTTCATTTGGCAACGAAATTACTGGTCTTAAAGCAATTTTTGACACTGAAAAAGACCTTTATGGTTTATCAAGAAAAACCAACGCTTTCCTTAACCCGACCACTTTAAAACTTTCTGGCGCTATTACTGAAAACACTATGCAAAAGATGCTTGATGATATTGAAGAAAAAAGCGGTTCAGCCGTTGACTTTATCGTTTGCTCTTGGGGTGTAAGAAGGGCGCTTCAAAACCTTCTTTCAGAAACTAATAGAAACATTAACGTAATGGAACTTGCAGGTGGCTTTAAGGCTATGAGTTATAACGGAATTCCTATCGTTGCAGATAGATTCTGTCCTGAAGGAACTATGTATATGCTTAATACCGCTGACTTTACCTTACATCAACTTTGCGATTGGCAATGGCTTGAAGGTGAAGACGGCAAGGTGCTTAAACAAATTGCAGGCAAACCCGTTTACACGGCAACTCTAGTAAAATACGCTGAACTTATTTGCGCTAAGCCATACGGCCAAGGTGTAATTACCGGTATTACCGAAGCGTAATAAAAACAAACTAAAATCAATTACGCCGAACCATTATGGTTCGGCGTATATTTTAATAAGGAGAAGTATATGAAAATAAAAGACGTAATAGTGGCAGTATGTACTTATTTAAACAAAACGGAAATTACCGAATATTTATCAGGAAAAACTGAAACTCCGTCAGCAGACGTTTTGACGCAAGTAGATATTCTTACAAGGCTTACTAATCTCGTTGTAAATGAACTTGCTTGCTCTTTTGTGCCTATGAAAACGCGCGAAAAAGCAAAGGTTGTAAATGGTAAAATTTTAATATCTTCGCTTACGAAAAGGGCGCTTAAAATTCTTTCTGTAATAGACGAACTTGGCGAACAAAAAATTTTTATGTGCGAGGGCGAAAACATTTTAACCTATGGCGACACTCTTGAAGTAGAATATAGTTATTTACCTGAAAATTATGGGCTTGACGACGTTATAGGTTACGGCGATAAAGATATACCACTTTCAGTGCTTGCTTTTGGAGTATGTGCTGAATATTGCCTTACCGAATGGAGATTTGAAGAAGCAGTTATGTGGAGAGAAAGATATTCTGACGCACTTAAAAATTTTACCCTTCCCACTAGCAAGAAGATAAAAGGGAGAGCGTGGTTATGAGTGCTGGGGCAATAAAGAAAGTAACGGTAAAAAAACACGAATACATACTTGAAAATCTCAACGAATTTATCCCTAGACAAATATGGAAAAAATATTTTAAACTTTCGGGTATTGCGTGCAACGGTATAGAACGTGCTAATATTAATAGAATTATAAAACACGATGGCAGTTTTTTTGCGTATTGCAAAGATAGGAGAGTTTATTATTCTATAGATGGTATGGATTATATGGATACGAATACAGGTATTCATAGTATGGTTCCTAACGTTTTATCTGCATATTTAAGCAATATGCACAAGGTGTTTTTAATTACGTCAAGTTTGTATAGTAAATTGTTTGATGAATACGAAATAAGAGAAGATTCGTATATGGGAGCGACGCATGCTGTCTACTATAAAGGAAGATTTTATATGGCAAGCATGTGCTATATTTACGTTTTTAAGAAATTTGATTACGTAAACGCATGCAATTCACTAGAAGTAGAAGACAATATGTCAACGTTGCCACAGGATTCTACGTGGGTAGTAAAATTATTTGTTCTAAAAGATAAACTCTATTATATGAACGAAACGGGAATATATTTAGTTCGTTACGACAAAAAAGTTAAGGAACTAAAAAAACTTGATTTATTTCCGTTTGTGCCGACTAAAAATAGCACCATAAAGATAGGGGAGCAGGCACTATGTTTTATAAGCGAAAATAAAATTTGTGTATTTGACGGTGAAAAACTTAATGTTAGAAAAACCATGATAGATGATATGAAAGGCGTTACTTTTACGGCTTTTGGTGCAAGTGGAAGTTATTATTTTATAAACCTAACTTTAGATGGTATAAATTACACCTATGCCTACAACGTTTTAACAGGAGAAGAAATACTTTCAGACTATTACAAATTACTTTCTGATTATGACGGAATAGCAATCAATACGACTAACAACGCACTAGTTAAACTTTCAATAGCACAAAAAAAAGTAACTGATGCTAGTCAAGAATTGATATTAACCGAAGATTTAGGTTATTGCGGTAACAAAATAATAACTGGCTTTGAAATACACGTAAAAGGCAGTGGCGAAATAATATTTTCGGGTGATTTTGGCGAAAAAGGTTTTTTACTTAAAAATGGTTGTAACACCGTAAGATGTAATATTGGTTCAAAAAATTACGCGATTAAATTCCAAAATTTATCAAGTGATTTTACAGTTGAAAAAGCCAAACTAAAATATAGACAGTGTGGAGATTAAAAATGCAATATACGATACCAACGACTAAAGAAGAAATGTATAGAACGCTTAACGAGTTGTTTATGTATTATAGATATCATAGACCAGAATTTGACGAAGAAGAATTGTCATCTCTTAACGTTCCAAAAATGCAGTTTACTGAACTTACTGCTGAAGAAATAGTGTTAAAAGCGGAAACCTTACTTGCGCCTTCTCAAGAAGAAAAACTTATGAAAGCCAAGGAAAAGATAGCAGAAAGACTTTCGGTGGCGGAAAAAGGAATAGAGACGGCTAACGAAACGGCAATGGCTAATATAGACGCACTTAAGGCTAAATATCAAATACAAAAGAAAGAAGCGATTGATAGGCTTGTGGAAGACAAAATAACCCTAGATTCAGACTACGCTATTATATACGGTTACGAATATTCTGAAACGCAAGACCCGTACGAAGTTGAATACGAATTAGTAGTTCAAAAAAATAACGAAATTATAGCAAAGGCAAACGAAGTTTACAGCGCAGTTTTAGCAGAATTTAATGGACTAGAAGAATATTACGGTGAACTTTTTGAAAAGGAAAAGCAGGCTAAAATAGTTGAACTAAAAGCCGAACAAGATAAAACGCTTCGCGAAGTGTTTAAGTATAACAATAGCATAGATGAAAAAATTCAGCGCTATGATAATGCGCTTAAACAAAGCAAGGCAACGCTCAAACTAAAGTATATGACTATTCAAAGTACGGGGCTAAGTAAAGAGCAACTTGTTAATTTAGGTTATTATGATGCGGTAATTGAAGTGATTGAAGGTTATTATTCTACAATGAGTCCATCATCTGCTTATGCTGACTTTAAAAACGAAGCAAAACTAGCAATTTATCTTGACGACTATCACGACGATATGGTTTATCTATACTACATGAGAGCCACGTCATAAAAATTAACTAAAAATATGCATAAAGTCATATTATAAAACAGGGCTATGTGATTAAAATGCACAAAGTCATATATAGGCACATAGCAAAAACGGGGGAAGCCCCGTTTTTTTCTTTAAATAAGAAAGAAAGAGAAATTAAATAAAGAGAAAGAATTGACGAAATATAAAAAATTTGTTAAAATATACGAGAAGTGAAAAAAATAAACTTGCGGGAATGTTCCGCTTATTTAATTACCGACTTATATTATAGAAAATTATTTAGCGGTTTAGATATTGATGAAGGCTTGCTTTTAATTTGCAAGCGCCCCGCATACTTTGTTGATGCAAGATATTTTTTCGCGGTAAAAGAAGATATAATAAGCGCCAATTTAGTTCCTGTATTATATAAGTCAAAAGAAGAAGTTAAAGACTATATAATTAGACAAGGCATAACTTCTATATTCATTGATTACGATAAAACCACTCTTACCGAATATGAAACTTATAAAACTTTTGGCGTGGAGATTTTAGACGGCACCGACGACCTAAAAAAAGCGCGTTCTATAAAGGATAAAGTTGAACTTAAAAACATTGAAACGGCTTGTGATATTGCAGTAAGCGTTGTAGAAAAAGCCTTTTCAAAGTTAAAAGTAGGCGTTAGTGAAATAGAGATTAGTAAATTTATTAACGCGGAATATCTTAAAATGGGCGCAAGCGGTGAAAGTTTTTCTACAATTGTCGCATTCGGCTCTAATTCCGCAATTCCGCACCACAAAACAAGCGAGCGTAAGTTAAAAAATAACGAACCCGTTTTAATAGATACGGGTGCGGTATATAACGGCTACTGCTCTGATATAACTAGAACGGCATTTTTCGGTGAGCCAGATGAACTTTTTATTAAGCGCTATAACGCGGTAAAAAAAGCGAACGAACTTGCGATAGAAAATATAAAGGAAAATATAGATTTATCCGCGGGCGATGAAATCGCTAGGGACTATCTAAAAGCGCAGGGCTACGGCGAAAATTTCACACATAGTTTAGGGCACGGTTTGGGGCTAGAGATACACGAACACCCGTCCGTTTCGCCAAAAGCGAAAGGTAAGTTTGCTTTCGGTACGGCGTTTACGATAGAGCCGGGCGTATATTTTGACGGCGAATATGGTATAAGAATAGAAGATACCGTTTATTTAGATGGCACGGTCAAAAGACTAACTAAAGATAGCAATGAATTAAAAATTATAAAATAGATAAATCTTAAGGAGAAACACTATGATACAAGCAGGCGAATTCAGAAAAGGCGTAACTTTTGAATACGAAAGCGGAATTTTCACAATCGTTGATTTCCAACACGTTAAACCGGGTAAAGGTGCAGCGTTCGTAAGAACCAAAATGAAAAACGTTGTAACCGGCGCAGTTTTAGAAAGAACGTGGAATCCCACTGAAAAAGTTCAAGAAGCGCACATTGAAACCAAGAATATGACCTATTCTTATAACGACGGCGAACTTTACTACTTTATGGACCAAGAATACAATCTAACACCGCTCAACTACGAACAAGTTGAAGACGCATTAAAATACATCAAAGAAAACGATAACGTTATAGTTAAATTCTATAAAGGTAGCGCTTTCTCTGTTGAATGCGAAAACTTCGTAGTACTTCGCGTGACCCAATCAGACCCCTCTGTTAAGGGTAATACCGCAACCAACGCAACTAAGGACGCTATTTTAGAAACTGGCGCAAAAATTCAAGTGCCTATGTTCGTAAATGAAGGCGAACTTATTAGGGTTGACACCAGAACGGGCGAATATATGGAGCGCGTTAAGGGTTAATATTAAAATAAACTTATTGCCCGCAAAATTTTTTGCGGGCAAATTTTTAAGGTGAAAGTTTTGAAAACCGCATTAATTACTGGCGCAAGCGGAAAAATAGGCAGGGCGCTTGTTAAAAAATTTCTAGATAACGGATATTTCGTTCTGTGTCATTATAGTAAGGACACGGGCGGAATTTCTATTTTAAAAGACGAAATTTTAAGCGCAAACTACACCGATAAAGTTGCTTATTTTAAGGCTGATTTTAGCGACCTAAACGCCGTAGAAAATATGTATAAAGATATAGAAAAAACTTATGGCGGTGTTGACCTTCTTGTAAACAACGCAGGCGTTGATTTAATAGGCTTTGCGGACGCGACCTTAAAAGAAGACTTAATTAGGGTTTTTAACGTAAACTTTCACTCCGCATTTTTGCTTTCTAAACTAGCCCTTCCCAAAATGATATCAAATAAAAGCGGAAATATAATAAACATATCTTCCGTATGGGGAATTGCAGGCGCGTCAATGGAAAGCGTATATTCAGCGTCAAAATCGGCGCTTATAGGTTTAACCAAATCTCTAGCAAAAGAACTTGCACCAAGCGGTATAAGGGTAAATTGTATTTGCCCAGGCGTTATTGATACGCCTATGAACGATTGCTTTTCTACGGAAGAAAAAGCGCAAATCGTAAGCGAAATTCCGCTAGGCCGTATGGGAACTGCTGAAGACGTTTCTTCTCTTGCAGGCTTTATTGCAAGTGATGAAGCAAGTTATATCACAGGTCAAATTTTAACCGTTGACGGCGGATATATTCTATAACAGATGACAATATTTAAGGGCGGAATCGCCCTTAATTTTTATAAAGGACTAATATGAAAAGACAAAGCGGAATTTTAATGCCTATATTTTCCTTGCCAAGTAAATTTGGTATAGGTGATTTTGGTGCGGGCGCATATAAATTTATAGATTTTTTAGTTAAAGCAGGTCAAAGCGTTTGGCAAATACTTCCGCTTGTTCAAACGGGCTACGGCAATTCGCCGTATTCTTCGGTAAGTGCCGAAACGTTAAACCCGTATTTTATAAGCCCCGAACTTTTGAAAAAAGACGGGCTTTTAACGAGTGAAGAAATAAATTTTTCTAAAAACGAAAGTGATAGGGTTGACTATGAGTTTTTATATTCAGTACGATACCCACTTTTACGCTCCGCCTACGCGCGTTTTGATAAAACTGAAAAAGGTTTTTTAAGTTTTATTAAATCGGGGATTGCAACCGATTACGCTCTTTTTATGACGCTTAAAAATGCCACGGGGCAAAAACCATTTTGCGAATGGGAAGATAAGTATAAATATAGAGATAAAAACGCCCTAAATAAACTTAAAAAAGACTGCCGTGACGAATATCTTTTTTGGCAATTCGTTCAGTACAAAGCGTTTTCGCAATGGAAAGACGTAAAAGCATACGCTAATAAAAACGGATTAAAAATTCTTGGCGATTTGCCATTATACGTTGCTCTTGATTCCGTTGACGTATGGCGCGAACCAAAAGCGTTTAAACTTGATGAAAACTTCTCGCCTAAAAAGAAAGCGGGCGTTCCGCCAGACTATTTTTGCGCAGACGGTCAACTTTGGGGAAACCCAGTTTACGACTACGAATATTTAGAAGAAAACGGATTTTCGTTTTGGGTAAATAGAGTGTCAGGTGCGCTTAAACTTTACGATTATATTAGAATTGACCACTTCCGTGGGCTTGATAGGTACTATGAAATAGACGCGTTAGAACAAACGGCAAGAAACGGCGTTTGGGTGGACGTGCCCAGCGAAAAACTTTTCGGCGCAATATTTTCTAAAGTAGACAAAACGCGTATTATAGCCGAAGATTTAGGCATTATTGACGACGGCGTAAGGTCTTTAATGAAGAAAATTGACGTGCCGGGTATGAAGATTTTGTCTTTCGCATTTAACGGGGACAAAGATAACCTATATTTGCCCGAAAACATAGAAGAAAATTCAATTTGCTATACGGGTACGCACGATAACGATACTCTTTTAGGACTAATATCGTCTTTTAACGAGTGGGATTATAATAATTTTGTTCAAGGTGTAAAAAACAGCCTAGAACTAGCGGGACTTAAAGGCGGAACAAATACTAATGGTGAATTAGTAGATAGCGTAATTAAACTTGGTATGAATAGTAAGTCAAAACTATTTATTCTTCCACTTCAAGACGTAATAAAAGCGGACGGAACAAAAAGAATAAATATACCGGGAATAATTAGCGAAAACAACTGGTCTATTAGGTTTACCCAAAAAGACTTTAGTGCTCTAGCAATTAGTCTTAAAAAACTAACTGCAAAATTTGGTAGGATAAAATAGTGAAAAAATCAAAAAAATTCGCCATAGTTTTAGATAGCATTTTAATTTTGGCAACCCTATGTTTTATATGGGGAAACTCAATTTTAAGTAAAACGCAGTCTAGCGATGGGTCGTCAAGGGTTTTTGCAACATTAAAGCCGATTTTTGACGCAGTATTCGGCGAAGGAGTAATTACTCATAATATTTTTAGAAAAATTACGCATTTTTGCGAATTTGGGCTACTAGGAATAGAAGTTTTTGCTCTTCACGCGCTTTTACATAAGATAAAACCTGTAAACTTAATTTTAGTGTTGATTTACGGCTTGGCGGTAGCCAGTGTTGACGAAATTATACAAATATTCTCAAATAGGGGCGCAAGTGTATTTGACGTTCTTATTGATTTTTGGGGATTTACGACGGCGGTTTTAGTTTTAACGCTTTTTACACTTATAATAAGAAAAATAAAAACAAGAAAAAGTTAATTTTTTTGGAGAAAAATATGTTAGATTTTACTTTTAACACACCTACTACCGTATATTTTGGAAAAGGTAAAGAAAAGGAAGTTGGCAAAATAATTAAAGAATACGGCTACAAAAAGATAATGCTTCAGTACGGACAAGGCAGTATTAAAAGAAGCGGTCTTTACGATACGGTTATGAACGCCTTAAACGCCGAAGGAATAAAGGTAGTTGAAATGGGCGGGGTAGAGCCTAACCCAAAACTTTCTTTTGTTAGAAAGGCTATAAAGATAGCAAAGGAAGAAAAAGTAGAACTGATACTTGCCGTTGGCGGTGGTAGTGCGCTTGACTCTAGTAAATACACGGCGCTTGGCGCGACTACGGACGTTGACGTTTGGGAATTCGCAATGGGAAGTAAAAAACCCGAAAGCGCGCTACCCGTAGCGTGTATATTGACTATTGCGGCGGCGGGCAGTGAAATGAGTAGTTCCGCGGTTATAACGAACGAAGAACTAAATATCAAAAAAGGTTGCACTACTGAACTTAATAGATGTAAATTTGCAATAATGAATCCAGAACTATCCTTTACTTTAGGAAGTTATCAAACGGCGTGCGGAATAGTAGATATTATGGCGCACACTATGGAAAGATATTTTACGGTTGTAGAAGATACGCCTTTAACTGACGGAATTGCTGAAAGTTTACTCCGTTCGGTTATAGATGCGGGCAAAGTGCTTATAAATAACCCAACCGATTATAACGCTAGGGCAACAATTATGTGGGCTTCAAGTTTATCGCATAACGGACTTACTGGTTGCGGTAGAGAAAACTATCTTGCCGTACATCAACTAGAACACGCTTTAAGCGGAGAATACGACTTCGTTGCGCACGGGGCAGGACTAGCAATACTTTTTCCCGCATGGGCAAAGTTTATATATAAGTATAATCTACCGCGTTTTGCTAGTTTTGCTAGAAACGTTTGGGGAGTGAAAGAAACGGACGACGAGAAAGCGTCTATAAAAGGTATAGAAGAAATGTCAAAATTCTTTGCAAGTCTAAAAATGCCACTTAAAATTAGCGAATTTGATATTCCAAAAGACGCACTTTCAAGACTAGCGAAAAGTTGCACTTTTAATAACACTAGAACGGTAAAAAGTTATATCCCACTAGGCTACGACGAAATAAAAGAAATTTTTGAAATTTGCTACTAATAATTACAAAAAGCGCACCGAATAAACAAGTAGGTGCGCTTAATTTTTACGAATAAGTATTAAAAAGTTTAGTTATGTAAATAATTTGGGTAAAAATTATAGGAGAATTATTTATGAACCCTTTTAACGAATTACCCAAAAGTGAGAAAATAGTGTATTCGTCGTGGAATTCATTAGCCGAAAAACCTTACGACAAAAAGACCGCGTCGCCTTACACTAAAACGCGCGTTATACTAATGAATGGAACGGAATTTGAATCAAACTGGTTTTTGCACAATTTTAGCAGGCACTGCCTTAATAACGACGTACGCCGTGCTTTAGCATACGTTAGACGGCAAGAACAGCAACAACAAAAGCGAATATCTTCGCTTAAGCCCATAAACGAAAGCATTTTAGAAACGACTATAGCCTACGAACAACTTGCCGTGGATTTAACTGCGGAAATGGCACAAAAAGAGCCTAACCCTTTCGTTAAATCCCAACTTGATTTTGCGCTTTTAGAAGACTTTGACCACCTTTATAGATATTCTAATTTATTAGATATGGAAGAAGGTGGTAGCGGGGAAGTGTTAGTCGGCGGTTACACGGAAATTACGCCCGCAAGACCAACTATTTCAGAGCATCGCGCTCCCGAAGACGACGTGCGCCGTTATATAAATCAGTGGCAAGACGCGTTAATTACAAGGCTTCATACGGGCATTATTACGGCGGCGGAACAACAAACTATGAACTACTATATGAATGTAGGCGGATTTTATCACTCTAGTTTAGGTAGAAAACTCTACGCGGAAATAGCAATGATAGAAGAACAACACGTAACGGGCTACGGCTCTCTTATGGACCCGTCGGCAACGTGGTTTGAGTGCTGGGTTATGCACGAATATACCGAGTGTTATTTGTATTATTCAAGTTATATGGACGAGAGTGACGCTAGAATTAAAAATATTTGGCTAAAACATTTTAACGAAGAACTAACCCATCTTAAAATAGCCTGCGAAATGCTTAAAAAATACGAAGGTAGAGATTATCAGCAACTTTTCGTCGGTGGAGCGGACTTTCCGTCTTTATTATCGCTACACGAAAACAAAAAATATATTAGGGACGTGCTTAAGTCCGTGCGCTTAACGGGGCATAGAGAAACGGTTATTGATATTGACGATAAACCTAGTTCGTCAGAATTTTTCAAGTATCAAAAACAAGTAAATTCGTCGGTTAGTAGCGTAGCGTCGCATGCAGTTATTGATAAGCGCATTAAAAAGCACGGCACTGATTATAGATACGAAACTAGCGAACATCTTATCAAGGAATTAAGAAATAGAAAAGAAGACAACACCGAAATCGCAAGAAAAAAAGGAAAATAAAAAAGCGGAAGGCAAGCCGAGTCCCTACAAGGGATTCGGCAACTAAATAAATCCTTACGGATTTGTGATATTCGTCTAATGACGAGTGAGATTGCCTTACGGCAGTTATATTCGCCTTACGGCGAGTTAAGGATTTATTTAATATAACTTTGCGTAGCAAAATATCACTGCGAAAGCAATATAACTTGCCGATAGGCAAATATAACTAGTGCGTCAGTAATAATCCCTATTACTGACGCACTAATGCCTTCCGCTTTAATGTTTAACAACTAAAATATAACTTTAATTTCCATACTTTCTTTATATTTAGATACGGCGCTTACCGAGTATCCGTTAAGACTACAAAGGTTTTTAACTATTGCAAGTCCAAGCCCGTTACCGCCAAGTTCTCTACTGCGCGAATCGTCCCCACGGTAAAATCTTTCAAAAATTTTGTTAGAGTTTTCGTCTAAAATTTCGCTACCAGTATTAAATACAGTAAGAACGCGTTTGTTGTTTACTACTTTTAGGCTAACTTTAATAACACCTTTATCTTGTGAATACTTAAACGCATTGTCCATTAAAATATTAACTATAGTTTTTACGACTTTAGGGTCGCCTTTCATCACCATATTTTCGTCAACGTCAACTATGAAAAGTTTACCGCACTCAAAAGCGGTTTCTTCAAAAGGAAGAACGCACTCACACACTACGCCGTCAAGAAGAAAGTCTTCTTTAACAACCATAAACTTTTCTTCGTCAATTCTGGCAAGCGTTAGCATATCGTTTACTAAAAACTCAAGGCGTTTTGCTTGCTCAGCGATATTTTGAACGTACTTATTGTCGTCGGTTTTAGATAAAACGTCGCAACTAGCGGAAATTATAGTTAGTGGCGTTTTAAGTTCGTGCCCCGCGTCTGAAATGAATTGGCGTTGTCTAAACACTGATTCTTGCAAAGGCCTAAAAACCTTTATAGACGACGCGCAAATCAAAAGTGAAACTAGCGCGTAGAAGATTAAAAGAACAACTAGTATTTTATTTATAAGTGCGCGTATAACCAAAAGGTAATCGCTCATATCAAGCGCCACTATTAAAGTGCCTTGGGGGAAAGTGGTGGCGCTAAAGAATATTTTTTCGGTAGAGCCTGATTGCAAGTTGGTATTAAGTTCTAAAATATCAGTAATTATTTCTTGCGAATATGCGCTAGAAGTATAAACTACTTCGTGGTAACCTTCAGCGTAAAGGAAGATAATAAGCGCATCTTTCCTATAAAGCGTTCTATCTTCTTCATAAGTAGACGAAATACGAATAAGTTCATCAGTAATATGTTTATTTGAATTTTTTTTAATTGTCAAAGCGCTTACGGCAAAGATTAGGGCAAAAAGAATAAAAGTACTTGCCATAAAGGTTGCAATAAAGCGCAAACGATTTTTTCTAATCATTTTTTTCTTCCGTTAGGTTATATCCCACACCGCGTATAGATTTTATTTGCACGCTTGAATTTATAAGCGCAAGTTTTTTTCTTAAAAAGGAAACGTAAACTTCAATTGCGTTATATTCGGCGTCGCTATCGTATCCCCAAATTTTTTCAATAAAGCGTTCTTTGTCAATATTTTTTCCATTCGCAAGCATAAGTAGTTCTATAATTTGGAACTCTTTCTTGCCAAGTGAAACGCTTTTTTCACCTTTAATTAAGGTAAGGCTATCTCTATCTAGCGAAAAATCCCCAAACGTCAAAATATCGCTAGTAAAGTTTTCTTTACGGCGAAGTAGCGCCTTTATTCGCGCTAGTAATTCTTCGGTATTAAAGGGTTTAGTTAAGTAATCATCTGCACCCATATTAAGCCCGTAAATTTTATCGCCCATTTCAGTTTTTGCAGTGAGCATTAAAACGGGCGTGCTTATACTACGCGCACGGATTTCACGAAGAAGTGAAAATCCGTCAATTTTAGGCATCATTACGTCTAAAATTATTAAATCAAAAATTCCACTTAAAACGTGGTCAAGACCTTCTTCGCCATCGTAGGCGGTGGTAACTGCATAGTTATAGTGTTTTAGTAAATCGGAAAGGGTGTTTGCTAGCGTCCTTTCGTCGTCAACGATTAATATATTCATACACTTATTTTAACATAAAAATATTGAAAAAACATTAAAAAGAAAAAAACTTCCCAAAAAAAATGAGAAGTTTTAATTTCTAAAAAATCAAAAGCAAACCGAAAAAATCTTTTTTTCGGTTTAAAGATTACCACAAAAGAGAGATTAGTCTTCTTGGGGTTTAGCCTTTTCTTCTTCAAAAGCAGAAAGAATAACTTTTATTAGTTCTTCTCTCATTTCAGTTTTGATGGGGTGAGCGATGTCTTTATATTCGCCTTCGCCAGTTTTACGGCTAGGCATAGCGATAAAGAAACCTTCGCTACCTTCAATAACCTTAATGTCGTGAACAACGAAACAATCGTCAAAAGTTACTGATGCAACTGCTTTTAGTTTGCTATCGTCTTTTTTAACGAGGCGAACTCTCACGTCTGTAATTTTCATATCATACCTTCCTTAACATGTATTGATATAATTTTAACATACAAAACTATCATTTTCAATAGTTTTTTTAAAATTTTTGCCCATTTTTTAACAAAAAAGGCGTTTTTTTCACTATTTTTCAATAAAATCATAATATATATTATGAAAAAAATATTTGACGAAAACAATTATTCTCATTTGCATATAGTAGGCGTTGGCGGGGTGTCAACTTCAGCACTTGCCGAATACTTTTTAGCGCGTGGCATTTTTGTTTCTGGTAGTGATGAAAGTTTTAACGATAGGTGTTTTCGCCTTAAAAACTTAGGCGCTAAAATTTATATAGGGCATAATAGAAAGAATATAACTTTTAGTAAAGGCGCGCTTATTTACACTTCGGCGGTGAAAGATAATAACCCTGAAATCGTAACGGCTAGAAAAAAAGGGCTAGATATTTTTAAGCGTAGCGAAGTTTTAGGAAGTGTTGCGTCAAAGTATAAAAATTCAATAGCGGTAAGCGGTAGCCACGGAAAAACAACTACTACGTGTATGATAGCAGATATTTTTATGCGGGCAAATTTACTGCCGACTATATTTTTAGGTGGCGAAAGCGTAAACTTTAACAACTTTAAGTTCGCCACGGGTGATTACGTAGTTTACGAAGCGTGTGAGTATGATAGAAGTTTTTTAGATTTTTCGCCTACAATTTCGGTTGTGCTTAACGTTGACAACGACCATCTTGATACTTACCAAAATATAACGGAGGAACTTTCGGCATTTAGGGATTTTAGTAAAAATTCGCAGTCGGTAGTGTGTGTTGACGATAAGTATGCAAAAAGTCTAGTAAAAGACGGCGATATTACCTTTGGGTTTAGTAAAAATGCAAGGTATAGGGCAAAATATTTTAAAAATGAAAAAGACGGAATTTCTTTTAGCGTTTATTGTGAAAAAGATAGACTTGGTAGAGTAAAACTAAATGCCATCGGAAGACATAACGCATTAAACGCCCTTTCGGCAATAGCGGTTTCAGTGACTTGCGGTATAGATTTTGCAGTTATAAAAGACGCGCTACAAAATTTTAAGGGTGTAAAAAGGCGCAACGAATTTTTAGGCGAAAAGGACGGCGTGAAAATATATTCGGACTACGCGCACCACCCAAGCGAAATAAAAGCGGTATATGAAGGGCAAAAAGTGGATACGCTTATTGTTTTTCAGCCACATACCTATTCAAGAACTAAACTATTAATTAGTGATTTTATTAGCGTGCTTTCTAAAATAGAAAATTTAATAATATATAAAACGTACCCCGCTAGGGAAAAGTATGATAAAACGGGCGACGCTTTAACTTTGTATAAAAAAATAAAAAAAGAGAAAAAAAACGTTCGTTATGCGAAAAATTATAAAAAATTGCACAAGATAATATTAAAAAGATATAAAGGCGTAGAGAAAATAGTTTTTATGGGTGCGGGCGATATATATGCGCTGGCAAAAAAATTTTTGGTTTTATAAAAAAAATCAAAAAAATTTAAGCCTTTTTTATTGCAAAAAAACGCTAAATAGTATATCATAATAATATACTAAAGATTACAATGGGAGAGTTTAGGGGTATGACTTCAAAACATAGGAAAATTGCCGTTTTAGGCACTGGCAACGTAGGCGCAACAATTGCTTATACTTTAATGCATCAAGGCTTGTGTTCTGAAATAGTTTTAGTAGATATAAACAAAGATAAAGCACTTGGCGAAGCCATTGACCTTTCTCAATGCGCATCGTGCACTCCTTCGGTAAAAGTATGGAGTGGGGAATATGCCGACGTAGCGGGTTCAGATATCGTAATTGTAACTTTCGGCGTTGGTAGAAAGCCCGGTCAAACTAGACTTGACCTTGCAAAAATCAACATAGGTATTTTAAGAAGCGTTATGCCGGACGTTGCTAAAATCGCACCAGACGCGCTTTATGTTATCGTATCAAACCCCGTTGACGTTTTAACTTATGAAACGGTTAAATGCACCGGCTTACCTGCAGAAAGGGTTATTGGTACGGGTACCTTATTAGATTCAAATAGACTTGCTAAATTTATTGCGGATTACTGCAAAGTAGATATTACTAACGTAAAAGCATACGTTTTCGGTGAACACGGCGATGCTTGTATGGTTCCTTGGAGTCTTTGTTCAGTTTGCGGTCTTTCAGTTGAAAGATATTGTACAGAAGTTATGGGTATTGACGCTGAAACCGTTCGCGCTGAACTTGAAACTCTTTATACGGATATGGTTAAGTCAGGTTCAATCGTTATTAAAGCAAAAGGCGCAACCTTCTATGCAATAGCATCTTCAGTATGCCAACTTGTAAAAGCAATTTGCAGTAATACTTCAACCGTTCTTCCGCTTTCTACTATTCTAAATGGTGAATACGGCGCAAACGACTTATGTATGGGTATTCCTTGTGCTGTTGGCGGTATGGGTATTGAAAAAGTTGTAACTCTTCCTTTAACCGAAAGTGAAGATGCACTCTTAAAAGAAAAAGTTGCATCACTTGATGCAACCTACAACGCTTTAGAAGTAAGATAGTTTTATAATTTTAATAGTTATAAAAAGGGAGTAGTTGTCGCAATTTATTTGCGAACGCATTATCGTCAGTACGGCTTTTGCCCGGTAATGCGAAACGATTTAGTTTTAACAAGACTTTTTGCCAAATTTATAGGCGAAAAGTCTTTTTTTGTGAGGTGAATATGAAATACTTTATTCTAGCGCTTTTTATTGCTACATACGTTTTGATTATTGCTTTTACTAAGCGTAAAGTAATAATTGCAATGGCGTCGGCAATTGTTATGGCGGTATCGCTTTTAATTTCAGGCGAACTGTCAGGCGGAACACTTTTTTCGGCAATTGACTTTAACGTAGTTCTAATGCTTTTTGGTATAATGCTTACGGTAGGTCTATTTACCGAATCAAATATGCCAAACAAACTTGCCGATAAACTTGTATCTAAAATTCCAAATTTATTAGTAACTTTAGTTTTATTATCAGTATTAAGCGGTTTTATATCGGCGTTTATTGATAACGTTGCAACCGTTATGATGCTTGCGCCTATTGGTCTTGCTATTTGCAAAAAAACTAACGTTTCGCCAATACCTGTAATCATATCAATAGCGGTATCTTCAAACTTACAAGGCGCTGCAACGCTTGTTGGCGATACTACGTCAATTATGCTTGGCGCTTTTGCGGATATGAGTTTTTTAGACTTTTTCGTTATGGACGGAAAACTTTCAATCTTCTGGGCTGTAGAACTCGGCGCACTTTTAACAGTACCTGTACTTATTATAATATTTAGAAAAAACAATAAAAAATTAGAATATTTACCTGAAGAAATAAAAGTTACAAGTATTTTTCCAACGATTATGCTACTTTTAACAATACTTCTACTCGTGGTATTTTCTTTCGTACCAAATAAGCCCGAAATTACTAACGGCTTAATTTGTACGGGGCTTGGGTTAATTTGTGCGGTATATTACTTATTAAAATTTAAGGTTAAATCGGTTAAAAAATTTGCGTCGTTTATTGACTTTGAAACAATTTTCTTCCTTTTATTCTTATTCGTAATTATCGCCTCGGTAGAAGCCGTAGGTATTATTGACGATTTAGCGTCAGTATTCGTTGCAATAGGTAGTAAAAACGTATTCTTACTATATACGCTTATCGTATTCGGTTCAGTTCTTATATCGGCGTTTATTGATAATATACCTTACGTTGCCACAATGCTCCCCGTTATTGCGGGGCTTGCAAGCGGGCTTCCAAACGTTTCACCGCAACTATTATACTTTGGGCTTTTATGCGGTGCTACGCTTGGCGGAAATATCACGCCTATAGGTGCGTCTGCAAATATTGTTGGTATAGGTATTTTAAGAAAAGAAGGTTACGAAGTTAAGGTTAAAGACTTCCTTAAAATCGGCTTGCCGTTTACGCTTGTTGCAACGCTTGGCGCGTACGTATTTAACTGGCTCATTTGGGCACTCTAATAAAAGGCAAAATAAAACCCGTGTGAATTTCACACGGGTTTTTTGTTTAGATATTATTTTAAGTATTCGCTAAAATCAGTTTTAACTTTTTCAAAAAGTTCTTTTCCTTTTTCAAGGTTTTTAGCGTTTAGTGAGTAATAAATTTTAAGTTTAGGTTCAGTACCGCTAGGTCTAACGCAAATAAATCCACCGCCTTCAAGTTCATAGTAAACCGCGTTGTTTTTAGGTACGTTAAGGTCTTCGGTTGAGCCGTCAGGAAGTATTCTTAACGAAGAAGAATAATCACGCGTAGCAACTATTTTAATACCGCCAACACTTTCAATTTTAACCGTTTTTAATTTGTCAACGATGGCGTTCATATCGCGCATAGCATTAAGACCGCTATAAGCAACGCTTTCGTTAAGGTCGTAAACGTAGCCGTATTTTTCGTAAAGATTTTGAAGCACTTCATAAATGCTTTCGCCTTTACTCATATAATAGCAAGTCATTTCAGCAAATAACATACTTGCAACTACTGCATCTTTATCTCTAGCGTGCGTTCCGCGTAAATATCCGCAACTTTCTTCAAAGCCGAATAAGAATTTACGTTTGCCCGTATCGTCTAAAAGTTTAATCTTTTCGCCTATAAACTTAAAGCCAACGGGAACTTCCATAAGTTCTACGCCGTAGTCAGAAGCAATAAGTTTTGCCATACTTGTAGTAACGAACGATTTAACTACAAAACCTTTTTTAGAAAGTTTATCTTCTTCTTTAAGTCTTTTAAGAACGTAGTCAAGTAAAAGGATACCCGTTTGGTTACCAGAAAGCACTACGAAATCACCATCGTCATTACGAACGGCAACGCCAAGTCTATCGCAGTCTGGGTCAGTGCCGAAAACAACGTCCGCATTTTTGAAGTCCGCCATTTTAATGGCGAGTGTAAGCGTTTCGCTAAGTTCGGGGTTTGGAACTTTTACGGTAGAATATTCACTATCTTTAGTCGTTTGTTCGGGAACAACGATAGGGGATATACCAAGTTTTTTAAGAATAGTAACTACGGGGATATAACCGCTACCGTGAACGGGTGTGTAAACGATTTTAAGATTTTTACCTTCCGCTTTAACTATTTTTTTAGAAAGCGAAAGTTTTTTAATTTTTTTGTAGTACGCTTTATCCGTCTTTTTAGAAAGAAGTATAATTTTGCTTACCTTATTCGTATCATAAAGAATTTCGCTAGAAAGCGGGTCAGATAAGGCGTTAATATATTCAACGACTTTAGCGGTGTCTTCAGGGGACATTTGAGCGCCGTCCGCACCATAAACTTTATAGCCGTTATATTCTTTAGGGTTGTGGCTTGCGGTAATCATAATACCAGCAATGGTTTTTAGGTGCTTAACCGCAAAAGAAAGCATAGGAACGGGGTGAACGTCGTCAAACATATAAGTTTTAATTCCGTTAGAAACTAAAACAGTGGCGGCGGCAAGCGCAAATTCTTTAGAAAATTTTCTAGTATCGTAAGAAATAACTACGCCTTTAGCCATAGCGTCTTTACCTAAAGACTTTATAAAAGTAGAAAGACCTTGAGTGGCAAGTTTAACGGTATATTCGTTAATCATATTAGTGCCAAGCCCAATAAGACCGCGCATACCTGCAGTGCCGAATTCAAGGTTTTTACCAAAACGGTATTCAATTTCTTTATCGTTATCTTGAATAGACAAGAGTTCTTTTTTATTATTATCAGATAGTAAGTCAGAAGAAAGCCACTTTTCAAATAGTTCTCTGTACATATTATTTACCCCTTTACATTAGGTTACTAATATATTATAAGATATATTACTAGATATGTCAAAGTATTTTTTTTAAAAAAACCTTACTAAAAAGGTAAAAAGCAGTTGCACCCTAAAAAAATAAAAAATTTTACAAAAAGAGCAAAGAAATAGTTGACAATACCTATATGTTTTGTTAAAATAACATAGCATTGTTTTAGGGAATTGCGGGTGTAATTCAATGGTAGAATTCCAGCCTTCCAAGCTGGCTGCGTGGGTCCGATTCCCATCACCCGCTCCAAAATAGCGTGAAAGGGTTGATTGAACAAGATGTGCCTGTAGCTCAGCAGGATAGAGCATCGGCCTTCTAAGCCGAGGGTCAGGGGTTCGAATCCCTTCAGGCACGCCAATACGGCGGGTGTAGCTCAGTTGGTTAGAGCGCAAGATTGTGGTCCTTGAGGTCGTGGGTTCGATTCTCATCACCCGCCCCAAATTGAAAAATAGGGGATTAGCCAAGCGGTAAGGCACTGGATTTTGATTCCAGCATTTCGTAGGTTCAAATCCTGCATCCCCTGCCATATACGGTTCATTAGCTCAGACGGTAGAGCACGTGACTTTTAATCACGGTGTCCGGGGTTCGAATCCCCGATGAGCCACCACGAATTTGCACGGGTATCCGTGCAATTTCCGCCTTTAGCTCAGTTGGTAGAGCAACTGACTCTTAATCAGTGGGTCCGGGGTTCGAGTCCCCGAAGGCGGACCACAAAGTCTGTATCTTTTGGTACAGGCTTTTTTCGTGTTTTTAGTAAAAATTTTATAAAATTGTTGACAAATATAAAGCGTAGGAATATAATTTATGTATATTACTGAAGGGCAAAATTATGGCAAATTTATTAGAAAAAGCAAAAAATTCATATTTTTATGCGTTTGCAGTACGTTTTTTAGCGTATTGCTATTTTTACTTTTATTTTGCGCAAAATAAAACCTTACGTCAAAGAAAGTGTTTTTAATTTTTGTTTAGAAAAAATGGTAAAACGGTTTCCTTTGACGCGCGGAAACCGTTTTTGTTTTTTAGGAGTTAATATGGACGAATTAGAAAAAAACCGCAAAAAAATTGAAGAAATTGATAAGCAAATGGCTAAACTTTTTGAAGAGCGTATGCTTTCGGCAAAAGAGATTGCGCTTTATAAAAAGGAAAAAGGGCTTCCTATCTACGATAGAACTCGTGAAGACGCGCTTATAAAGAAAAATTCTAATCTTGTTAGCGACGAGGTAATAAATGAATATTACGTTCAGTTTCTTAAAGGAGTTATAACCACATCAAAGGAATACCAAAATCGTCTTATAAGCGGGGTAAAAGTTGCGTATAGCGGTGCGGAAGGTGCTTTTGCATACATTGCCTCTCAGAAACTTTTCCCTAACGCTAACCATAGCGCGTTCTCTAGTTTTGAAGATGCTTACCGTGCGGTAGAAAACGGTGAATACGATTACGCTATTCTCCCCATTGAAAACAGTTATGCGGGGGACGTAGGCGTGGTTATGGACTTAATGTTTTCGGGCAGTTTATACGTAAACACCGTGCTTGAACTTGACGTTGTTCACAACCTTTTAATCAAAAACGACTCTTCAATAGACAAAATAAAATACGTAGTAAGCCACCCGCAAGCATTAGAGCAATGCGAAAATTTTATTAAAGAGCACGGCTACGAAAAGATTTCATATTCTAACACCGCACTCGCTGCCAAATACGTTTCAGAACAATGTGATGAAACTTACGGAGCAATAGGTTCAGTTGAAACGGCAAAAGCGTTTAAC
>JAZOST010000006.1:0-12950 GCA_045657285.1 Christensenellaceae bacterium | reverse complement strand
ACTACCCCGTCAATAACGTCATTAAATTTATGGAACGAATTATATAAAACAAGATGTGAAATTGACTTCATTCCGCCAAGTGAAGTAAAAACTTTAGACATAGATAGAAATGAATATAATAATAACAACGTGATTATTGCTGATGATAACGCGCCCGAAAAATATAAAATAAAAGAAATTTTTAGAGAAAATTATTATCCAAATGAAAAATCTTCATATTTTTCATCACCAACTATAACAAAACCTAAAATATCAGTAAATTACAATGAAATTAGATTTAGTTTATGTCTGGTAGAATATCAAAATTTACGCTTATATAAACACGAAATGGGAAATAAAACGCTTATATATGATTCAAAGAATAATCTTAAGAACGAGTTTTGTGATAAAGATATCTATGGTGGCGAAACCTATCAATATTCATATATACCCTATCTAGTTATAAACGATAAAGAAATTATGGGCGAAGAAGTTTTTCTAGAAAAAATAAAAACGCCGACGAATAACGTCGGCGAGAATTGGTGGATGGACGAGTAATTATAGTTCAATCAGTTCAACATTGTTAAGCGCTTCATCAATTAAAGCGTCAACGTCAAGATTTGCTTCGGCTTTTAAGACTTTTTCCATATTCGGCTTTATTGCCGGAAATTTTGGCAAGAATACGGTACAACAATCTTCATAAGGCAAAATTGAAGTTTCATAAGTATCAATTTTCTTTGCCACATCAATTATTTCATTTTTATCAAACATAATAAGTGGCCTAAACACTGGCATTGTAACAACAGAATTTGATGAAGTTATACTTTCTACCGTTTGACTTGCAACTTGACCTAAATTTTCCCCTGTAATTATTGCTTGGGCGCCGATTTTATTTGATAACCTTTCAGCAATACGCATCATAAATCTACGCATAAGCGTTATCATAAATTCTTCGGGGCATTTTTCGTGAATTTCTTCTTGAATTTTGGTAAAAGATACAACGTATAAATTCATACCGCCGTTATATTCCGCAACCATTTTTGCAAGCGATACAACCTTTTCCTTTGCAGCGCCACTCGTATATGGGAAACTATGAAAATGTAGAGCGTCAATCTTCATACCCCTTTTACAAGTCATATAGCCCGCAACGGGACTGTCAATACCGCCAGAAATAAGTAAAAGTCCCCTACCAGACGAACCAACAGGCATTCCGCTTATTGTATGAACTACGTCTGAATATATAAAACTTTTGCCATCTTCACGAATATCAACGTTTACTAAAAATGAAGGCTCTTTTACATCAACTGATAGTTTATCGCCATAAATCTCTAAAAGTCTACCACCAAGAAGCATTGACGTTTGCATAGAATCGGGCGTAAAAGTTTTATCAGCACGATTTGTAACGACCTTAAACGTTCCTTCCTTGTCTTTGCACAGTTCTTTGCACGCGGTAAAAATTTGTTCAAAATCATTTTCGGTAACGTATGCCACGCTATACGTGTGAATTCCAGGTATTTTTTTAAGTTTATCTTCAATTAAAGGTAAATCTAACGGCGAAAAATCTTCAATCAAATATCTACTATGCATAGCGGTAAACGTATGAGAAATTTCTTTAAGTGAATTTTTAATATTCACTTTAAGCATTTTTTCAAAAAAACCCCTATTTTTACCTTTAAGATGTATTTCGCAATATCTAATTATAATAGCGTTTTTCATACTTTCATTATTCCTTTTAGTTTTATTGCAATTTCGTTTAATTTTTCAACCAAAATTACTGTTTCTTCCATTGTGTTTTCTTGGGAAAAACTTATCCTAACAACGCCATCAAGCACGTCGTTTGAATATCCACACGCTTCAATCACACGGCTAAAGCGACTTTTTGACGAACACGCCGAGCCGTTTCCAACAATTATTCCAAGCGACTCAAGTGAGTGCATTATCACTTCACCACGAAGTCCTTTTGCGGACACACTTAAAATATAAGGTGATGCGTTTTCACTAGAAATTATTTCAAAAATATCCTTATTTAGGTTGTTTCTTACATAACAATTTAACTCTTTTACTTTTATTGTAAATTCATTAATGTTTTCGTGGTGATATTTAGCGGAATATTCAAAAGTTTTTATACCGAAAATGTTTTCAGTACCACTTCTAAAGCCATTTTCTTGACCACCGCCAAAAATAAGCGGGGTTAGGTTGGTTTTCTTCTTCTTTATCAAAACACCCGTTCCCTTTAGAGCGTTAATTTTATGAGCACTTATTGAATAAAAGTCAATATTTTTAGAAAAAACAAATGGAATTTTGCCATATGCTTGTACGCCATCAGCGTGAAAAATAATTTTTGGGTTGATTTTTTTAATCGTGTCAGCGATAAAAGAAACGTCGTTTATAGCACCCGTTTCATTATTGACGTGAACGATTGAAACAAAGTTTACCGGGTTGTTTTTAATAAAGTTAAATAAATCATCTAAATTTACGCTACCATCTTTATTAAGCGTACAAAAATAAACGTTATTACCCCTATTTTTTAGTTCATTAAAACTTTTATAAACAGCAGAATGTTCCCCAAGCGACGTAACAAACAAACCTTTTTTTACTGAACAAAAAATTGCTTGATTATCACTTTCAGACCCACACGAAGTAAAAATTACTTCGTATTCGTTTGGAGAAAGTCCTAAAGTTCGCAAAACCAAAGACTTAGTATCTTTAACCTCTTTTAGGTTTTCTATGCCGTTTTGATATAAAGCCGACGGATTATAAAAATTATCTTTATTAAATTTTGAAGCAAATTCTAAAGCACTATTTAATGGCTTAGTAGTTGCTGCATTATCAAAATAAATCATTTAATTTCCCCACTAAATTGGTAAGATTTAGATAAAATTCTAACGTTTAATATAAAACTTTTAGTAACTTCTATTACTAAAACGCGCTTAACGTCTTTAATAGTAGTTGCTATAAAATAAAAGTTTTTACCTTCTTCGGGGCTATCGTTTGGGGTTAAAAACTCAATTTTAGCACCAGGAATACTTTTATACTTAAAATAAATATCGTCGTTAAAAACACCTATTCTTTCTACGGAATCTAAATCAAAAGAATAAATTTGTTTACTTTTTAGCCTATTGTGGACTCTTAAAATAAAAAACTTTCCGTTCGCAAAAGTATAGTCGTATTCTAAGCAAAATTTGTCTCTTGCAAAAGCAAACAATATACCACATAAAAAAACTATAATGGGCGGTAATAATGAAAATATTAAAACTAAAATTAATCCGTCACTATTAAAATCAAGCGTTAAAAGCGCAACACAAAACCAAATAAGTCCAAGAAGAAATGATATAGATGATAATATCCTAAACAAGGTGTATATAGGTTTTTGCTTTTTAACTTTTAAGTTATTTACGGTTTCTTCACAAAAAACTTCTCTCATAACTATTTAAGGGTTACAATAGTAACGCCATTTTCTCCTTCCCCGTATTTTCCACGCCTAAATTCTTTAACAGATTTTTCGCCTTTTAAAAACTCTCTTATAGTTTTAATTAAAATTCCTTCGCCAACGCCGTGAATTATTTTTACTTCGGTTAAATTATAAACTATCGCACTATCTAAAAAATATTTAATTTCTTCAAGGGCTTCTAGCGAAGTTTTTCCAACAACGTTAATTTCAGTTTTTGGCGTAGCAGAATAAAGTTCCCTTTTTACGTTTACTTTACTTTCTATTTCATCAGGTTTTTCACTATTATATAGGTCTGATATTTTAACCTTAGATTTAATATTACCTATTAGAATTTCCGCTTCGCCCTTATTTTCTTTCACGCTTACTATTTTAGCATAGGAATTTAAGGATTTAACGAAAACTTTGTTATTAGGCTTAAGTTCGCTAATTTTAGGTTTAATTAGTTCATATGGCGCAATATCATCACTTGCCGATAAATACTTACTGTTTTTAAGCCTATTTTTTAGTTCACTGGCTCTAAAAACTTCTCTGCTTTCAAGATTAGCGTTCTTTAGTATCGCCTTTAATTCGTCAATAATTTCTTCGGCTTCATAAAGCTTATCTTGAACGATACGCTTAGTTTCTTGTTTCGCATTAAAATAAATTTTCTCACGCTCTTTTGAAATCTTTTGACGTTCTTCTTCAATAATTTTTAGTTCGTTATCTTTTGCAAGTTTGACGCGTTCAAGTTCATCTTTTAAGGTTTCGTAGTCCCTTCTAGACTGCTCAGCAACCTTAAGTACGCTTTCAAAACTAATTTTGTCTTGCGACAAATACGAATTTGCATCATCTAAAATATCTTGAGATAGTCCTAAAGTTTTAGCAATATCAATAGCATTAGAACTACCTGGTATACCTATGTTAATTTTATATAGCGGACGAAGTGTTTGCGCGTTAAATTCCATACACGCGTTCTTAATTCCGCTTGAATTCATTGCATATTCTTTTAACGATGAATAGTGTGTAGTAATTATACCAAAACATTTTTTTCTTAAAAACTCATTTATAAATGCTAGTGCTAACGCGCTACCCTCTTCGGGGTCAGTGCCAGCGCCAATTTCGTCAATCAAAACAAGGCTCTTGTCGTCAATATTATTTATAATGTTGATTAAATTTTTAAGATGCGAAGAAAAAGTTGATAAACTTTGTTCAATGCTTTGTTCGTCGCCTATATCAGCGTAAACACCACTAAATACTGAAATAATGCTATCGTCATCAGCAGGAATATACATACCACTCATTGCCATAAGAGCAAATAAACCAGTAAGTTTTAAGGTTACCGTTTTTCCACCAGTGTTAGGACCTGACAAAAGTAGAAAATTATAGTCCTTTCCAAGTCCAAATGAAACAGGTACAACTTTTTCCTTGTCAATAAGCGGATGTCTTCCACGTTTAATATCCATTATGCCTTTGTCGTTAAGTATGGGTTTAGTACTTTTGGTAGAAAAAGCAAATTGAGCCCTAGCATAATAACTATCAATTTCACTAATATTATCGTGATTATACCTTAACGCGTCAGTCATAAAGGTTACTTTTTCAGAAAGTTCACGAAGAATATTGTAAATTTCGTTCGCTTCATCAAAATATGCTTTCTTTAAGTCGTTATTTGCTTCAATAATTGACTCTGGCTCAATAAAAACTGTTGCGCCCGAAGACGATTGGTCGTGAATAAAACCTTTTACTTGACTTCTAAACTCACTTTTTACGGGAATAACGTATCTACCTTGGCGCATGGTTACAACCGCATCTTGTAAGAAAGCGTTACCACCCCTAATGTAAGAGTTTAATTTACTTCTAATTCTAGCGTTTATGTCGCGAATACTTTTACGTATTGAATATAGTTTTGGCGACGCATGGTCGGAAATTTCATCTTCAGAAATAATTTTTGAAGTAATTTCATTTTCAAATTCATCATTTATATAAAGTCTAGAACAAATTTCGCGAAGTAAAACAATAGTATTATCGTTTACCGAAGAAAACGACGACTTAAGTATTCTAGCAGATTTTAGATTATCTCTAATTTTTAGTAGTTCGGCGTTATTTAGAACGCCACCCATAGATACGCGTTTAAGTTGTTCTTCTACGTTAGAAAAATAATAAACACCGCCTACGCTATAGGTGTATAAAAGTTTATACGCTTCTTCAGTTTTGTCAAGGCAAAATTTAGCATCCTTAAGATTAAAAAAAGGCGAAAAAAGGCGTAATTCCGCTTTAGTTTTATCTAAAACGGAATAAGCCGAAAGTTCATCTAAAATTTTATCAAATTCTAAAGATTTTATTGCCTTGTTTAACATCTAGCGTAGTTCTGCCCCTAATTCATCTTTTAATGCTTTAAGAATATTTTTAATAGCGTCGTCTATTTCTTCAACACCAAGTGTTCTATCGTTAGAAACGAATAACATATTGAACGCTACACTCTTTTTGCCCTTTTCAATTTGGTCGCCTTGATATACGTCAAAGAGTTTAATTTTAGAAATAAACTCGCCTGCATTTTGCTCAGCAACATTTGAAATTGACGCCCAAGAAACGTTTTCGTCAACCATAACGGCAAGGTCACGTTCTATAGTTGGGAATTTTGAAATAGCCTTAAACACGATTTTATCGTTAAATTCATCTTTAAGTGTTTCATAATCCAATTCACAAGCATAAACGGGTTTATCAATACCTAATTTATCCATAACAACAGGACTGATTTGACCAAAATAGCCTATATAGTTACCATTTAAGAATAAATCTGCGCTTCTTGTTGGGTGCATAGTTTGTTTTGTTGACCTTTGAAGTTCTATATTAGCGCCACTGCAGAAATTTGAAATAATGCCTTCAACAACGCCTTTAAGCGAATAAAAATCTTCAGCCCCAAAACAAGCAAAGCAAAGTTTAAACTTTTCTTCGGGTAATACTTCGTATTTTTCATCTTTAGGATTATAAACCTTTGCAAGTTCAAATAATCTTCCGTCGTAATTCTTACGATTAAGATTATATGCAACAGTTTTTACCATTGAAGGAAGAAGTGAAGTTCTCATTATAGCGGTATCTTCACTAAGCGGATTTAATAATTTAACGAATTTGTGTTCATCAAGCGCTTTATCAATAGCGAACGTATCGTAATCTTTTTCATTTACGAACGAATACGTAATAATCTCATTAAAACCATACGAAACTAAAAGATTTTTTATTTCGTCAATTTTCTTTTGTTCGTCATTTTTACCGCCGTTAGTAATTGCCGATGTTTTTAGTAAGGTAGGCGTAATATAATCATACCCGTATTCCCTAATAATTTCTTCAGCAATGTCTGGGTAATCTTCAACGTCTTCTCTAAACAATGGAACTTGTATAGCAATATCGTCGCCGTTTATTGAAACGCCAAAGTGTAATTTTTCTAATGTTGACTTAATATAAGATGCGTCAACGTCAATACCTAAAACACCGTTAATTTTAGAAATTTTTGTGTTAATTAGTTTAGGCAATAAAGGTTTATCAATCAAATCATATTCATCACAAGCAATAGTACCGCAACCTAACGCATCAATAAGGTTAAGTGCTCTTTTCATACCAAGTTCGGTAGATAAATAATCTACGCCTTTTTCAAACCTAGCAGAAGAATCACTACGTTGACCTAAACTTCTTGACGTTTTTCTTACGTTATCCCTAGAAAATCTTGCAGATTCAAATAAAACGTCAGTGGTAGTATCTTTAATTTCACTATTAAGTCCACCCATAACGCCCGCAAGTGCAACCGCCCTATTACTATCGGCAATTACTAGGTTATTAGAGTTAAGTTCAAATTCTTTTTCGTCAAGAGTAATAATTTTTTCAGCGTCTAATGCGCGACGAACGTTAATTTCATTTCCACCTAAATCGTTTAAGTCAAACGCGTGCATAGGTTGACCGATTTCAAGTAAAACGAAGTTGGTAATATCTACGATATTGTTTATAGAACGAAGCCCCATTGAGAAAAGTCTTCTCTTAAGCCATAAGGGTGATTCCATAAGTTTAACGTCTTTAACCAAATGCGCAATATATCTTTGGCAAAGGTCAAATGCATTATTTTGAACTTTAACGGTAGTTTTAGTAGATAAATTTTTGTCCGTATTGAAAGAAAAATCAGGTAATTTAAGCAGTTTATCTAATACTACAGCAACTTCCCTTGCTAAACCTAAAATTGATTGACAATCAGAGCGATTTGCGGTTACGTTTATATCAAATATAACGTCTTCAATTTCAAGTAATTCTTTAACTTCAACACCAAGTGGAAAGTCCTTATCAAGAATTAGAATTCCATTTACTGACGCACCTTTATACCAGTCGTCATTAATGCCTAATTCTTCACCACTACAGAACATACCGTAAGACGTTACACCCCTTAATTCGCCCGTTTTAATGGTTTCGTCGTTTGCTAGCGTTGCTCCGTCAACTGCAACGGGAACAACGTCACCCACGCTAATATTTTTAGCCGACGTTATAATTTGAAGAATACCATAACTACCTGCATCAACTTTAGTAAGTGATAGTTTGTCAGCATTAGGATGCACGTCTATAGATAAAATTTTACAAGTTACAATTTTATTTATGTTTTTGCCAACGTGAATAGTTTCTTCAACTTCAAAACCGCAAGAAAATAATTTCTTTTCAAGTTCTTCAGCCGAACAATCAACATCAACGTAATCTTTAAGCCAAGATAATGGTAATTTCATAATGTTATCTCCTGTTAAATTGTTTTAAGAAATTAACGTTATTTTCAAACAACGTTCTAATATCACTAATGCCGTACTTAATCATAGTAATACGTTCAATACCCAAACCAAAAGCAAGCCCTGAATAAACGTTAGAATCAATACCACTCATTTCAAGCACGTTTTTATTTACAATACCTGCACCAAGTATTTCAATCCAACCCGTGCCTTTACATAGGCTACAACCTTTGCCGTGGCATTTACAACAAGTAACATCAACTTCAACACTAGGTTCGGTAAACGGAAAATATGAAGGTCTAAAACGGGTTTTTGTTTCCTCATCAAATATAACTTTAACGAATTCATCTAAAAGCCCCTTTAGGTCGCATAAAGATACGCCTTTATCAACAACAAGCCCTTCAATTTGATGAAACATTGGTGAGTGCGACGCGTCGTCGTCAGCCCTATACACCCTACCCGGACTTAAAATTTTAATCGGGGGTTGTTTTCTTTCCATAGTACGAACTTGTCCTGGAGAAGTATGCGGACGAAGTAAAACGTTATCAGAAACGTAAA
Source organism: Christensenellaceae bacterium (assembly GCA_045657285.1). GTDB lineage: Bacteria > Bacillota > Clostridia > Christensenellales > Borkfalkiaceae > UBA1259. The sequence goes on along the minus strand of JAZOST010000006.1, from coordinate 4,232 downwards.
AAGTGTCTTGCATATCTCTTGCAGGGTGATCTTTTGGAATATTTAATGCTTGGAAGCAGTAATAGTCCGTATCAATTTCTGGGCCTTCAAAAATTTCAAAGCCCATACCCGTAAACGCGTCTAAAATTTTATTTTTAACGATATTTAGCGGATGTAAACTGCCTGCTTTTTGTTCTGTACCAGGAAGCGTGATATCAATACTTTCCTTAATAAATTTATCTTGTAATTCTTTTTCTTTAAGAACTTTTTCTTTATCGTTAAATAAAATAGTAATTTCTTCTTTTAAGTCGTTTACCATTTTTCCAAAAGAAGCACGGTCTTCAGGCGCAACGTCTTTCATACCGCGAAGAAGTGCGGTAACTTCGCCATTTTTACCTACGTATAAAACCTTTAAGTCGTTAAGCAATTTAACTGAAGTAATTTCCGCTAAATCTTTTTGCGCTTTAAGTCTAATTTGTTCAAATTTTTCTTGCATAGTTCCTCCTAAAATAAAAAACGCCCCTAAAATTAGGGCGTTTTATACGCTGTACCACCTAAATTCACATATTTGTAAAAAATATGCCTTATTATCTTATAACGGGGACTAACCGACGTGATTTACTGCTATTTCAACCACGCAACTACAAAGTGAATAATACGCATAGCAGTTAAAAAACCTTTCAGCCCACGAGTTTTTTTCTCTAAAACCACCTTAAAGCATATCTGTCTTTATCAACGTTTTTCTTATTATAAAACAAAAGATACTTTTTGTCAAGGATTTAACTACTTAAAAGGCGCTTGGTTTTAGCCAAAAAGTTTACCATTTAAATAAACTTCTGGTATTTTTCCTACAATTACCGCTTGATTTATTAAAACTTTATTGTAAAAGACAACGTTTTTCTTATTTAGTGGAAAATCTACTTTAATATCGCAAGTTATATCAACGTATATTTCGTGCAAAGTTTGATTTATGCCTGCAGACGTAAATTGACTTATAAAATTACAAGAAACACTTACAACGCTTAAAGTTTTTAGGTTAAAAGTTTTACCAAAACCACTTAAAAATTCTATACCCGAAAGAGCCATAAATGGAATTGGAATACCTTTATTTAATTTTTCAGTCAATATATTCTCACTGCTTACTGCAATTTTTCTAGACAATTCATTTACCTTTAATGAGTTAGCGTTCATCAAAACTATATCGCCTGAAGAATTCTTTTCTATATGAACTAAATCACTATACAATGTCTTATTTTCAAGAGATAATAAAACAGCAGAATTTACAGCATCAACTGAATATGCATAAGCATAATCGTTACACAACGTAAAAAGATTAGCAATAATTACGAATTTATAATAAAAAAATAGCCCTATTAACAAAATAAGCGTAAGAATAAATCTAAAACGACTTTTCTTACGCCTTCTTTTTTTGAATAAATTTTCCCCAGTACATTCTATTAAATTATAATCCATATAGAATTTTATTCTATACTAATTTTTTTTAGACTTTGATTTGAAAATTAATGAGAATAAATAGCCAAATACTATTGCAGCGGTTATACCCATGCCAGCAGCGGTTATTCCACCTGTTATAGCCTTAAATAAACTTTCCTTTGCACCTTTTATTGCGCCGTCGGCTAGAAGATAACCAAATCCTGATATAGGCACTGTTGCACCAGCCCCAGCAAAATCAACCAGATATTGATATAACCCTACCGCTTGAAGAAATACACCTGCAAGCAAGAAATATACAAGTATTCTACCTGAAGTAATTTTTGTGTAGTTTATTAAAAGTTGCGCTATCGTACAAATTGCACCACCGACGAAAAATACTTTTAATAGCATTATTATAACTTCAAAAAAACTCATCTTTCCACCCCTACCGCGTGGGCTATCCCCGGTATACTTTCACCTTGTTGTGAAGATAGCGAAGAAAGCAACGCCCCCGTTGAAACTAAAAGCATTTTTTTTATTTTATTTTGCCTTAACCTTTCACATAAATACGAACAAAAGACTAGTGAACTACACCCCGCACCACTACCACCTTGATATTCTTGCTCACAAATGTTATAAACAAGTTCGCCACAATCAACGTGTTGTTTTTCTATATTGTAACCCTTTTCCCACAATAAATCCTTAAGAATTCGCGAGCCTAAAGTCCCTAAATCTCCAGTTACTATTAAGTCGTAATCATCTGGACATAAATTAAGTTCTCTAAAGTGCGTTAGTATAGTTTCACAAGCGGCAGGCGCCATTGCTGCGCCCATATTATTTACGTCTATAACGCCGTAATCAATAATTCTACCAACGGTAGCACAAGTAATTTTTGGGCCTTGCCCCGAATTAGATAAAACCAAAGCACCCGCGCCAGTTACCGTCCATTGTGATTGTGGCGGACGCGTTGAACCTAGTTCTAAAGGATAGCGATATTGTCTTTCTGCGGAAGAAAAATGGCTACTTGTTCCACATACTACGTTCTTCATATATCCGCCATCAATAAACGTTGAACCTAAAACTAATGTTTCGGCAAAACTAGCACAAGCATTATATACGCCTAAATATCCGCAAGAAAAATTACGCGTTGCAAACGTTGATGCTATAATTTGGTCTAAAAGGTCGCCCGATATTATTGCATCAATTTCTTCTTCGTCTTTATTAGAATTTTTAATTGCACTTTTTATTGCGGTATAAAGTATCTTTGTTTCGGCTTTTTCAAAAGTTTTTTCACCGCACATATCAGTTTCAAGTTTGGTTTCAAAAAATTTTCCAATACTTCCGTTGCTTTCTTTTGGGCCCGCAACAGAAGAAGTGCCAATTATTGTAGGCTTATTATTAAAAACAATACTTCTCATACTAAAAAAATCTATACCCCACAAAATATAAAAGTCCAACTAAAACGCTTGAAGCAATACCAAAAACAATAATAGGACCTGAAATTATAAACATTTTTGCCGCTACGCCGTATATAAAACCTTCCGTCTTAAATTCTATCGCGGGCGACACTACCGAATTAGCAAAACCTGTTATCGGAACTATTGACCCACCACCGGCATATTTACCTATTCTGTCATACACGCCAAGCCCAGTTAAAAAAGCACCTAAAAATATCATAATTGCAGACACGTATGCCGAAAGTTCGTCGCCCGTTAGCCCTATTGCATATTCAAATAAAAATCTAAAACCTTGCCCTATTAGACAAATTACACCCCCAACCCAAAACGCGTGAAAAAGCGAACGTTTTTCGTTAGTTTTAGGCGATATAGATTTTACATAGTTTAGATAGTTTTGATTACTAAAATCTTCACTTCTCTTCATTTTTATAATCCTTTTTAATAAATTTTGGCGTTACACTTTCGCGCTCGTCAATATTTTTCATAATTTCAAATGAAATATCTTTTTTCATACGGAAAGTATGGGCAAAATAGATTTTTTATATACGAAAAGCCGTGAGATTTTTCCCACGGATTTTTTAGTATTATATTGATTTATTCTAGAACATATCATTTATATGACGAAGCGTAGTTCGTACTAAAATATCCCCGCCGATATGCCCTGCAGTTCCACCCGAAACGTACGCGGAATAGTGTCCACCCTTTTCCGCCTTTTCGGTAGGTAAATAACCTTCTGCACCACAAGCAAGTTGAATGATAAACGTTTGCTTTGCCTTGCTTTTTGCGCGAATTTGATTGCCGTAATCAAGGAATAATTCGTATGGATTAGTACAAATTGCAACGTCGCCAAAACGAATAACGTGAATTTCTTGTTCTAATTCTTCTATCGTTTTTTGAACGTTGTATCTATCAATTATACCTGAATAAACGTAAAGCATAGCGTTTTCTTCATAAGTAACTTGTTTACCCCTATTATCCTTGATAAATCTATCAATTTTTTCTATTGCATCTTCATGTTCAGTTATAGTAACCTTCCTTAGCGGAATATTTACCTTTAATGATTCATGAATAAATTCTGCGGTGTTTCTTAATCCAGATTCGTCTAATTCTTCAAAAACTGAAATTATTTCGTTAGAAATTCTTTTTCCAACAAGTTTAAGCCCAGAGATATCATACATTGACGGGTCAGCCCTATGTTCAATGGGTCTTAAATGTTTAACGTTAGGGTCGTCAATCGGTGTTTCGGGTTCAACCCAACGAATTAAATCCCTAGGACATTGGTCTCCTGCAGCCGAACAAAGTGCTAAAAGGAAAATATTTTTACCGAAGTGTTTTCTTAAATATTCCTTTACTTTTCCCCAA
>JAZOST010000005.1:0-36727 GCA_045657285.1 Christensenellaceae bacterium | reverse complement strand
AAAGGCGACGTTCCGCCCTTTATAATGGAATTACCTTCTTATCACGCTCCACAATTTAAGAATTTAATGCTTCTTTTGTGGGATAAGGCAAAACACTTTATACATAAAGCATTTACCATTATTTTAGCATCAACTATCGTTATTTGGGTAATTAGCCATTTTGACTTTTCTTGGCATTATTTAACTGACGATATGATGGAAAATAGTATTTTAGGCGGACTTGGAAAACTTATTCAACCCTTATTTACACCTATCGGTTTAGGCGTACAATTAAATGAAATGGGTTGGGTGTTTGCTGTTGCCGCAATATCGGGCTTAATTGCAAAAGAAAACGTAATATCCACTTTAGGAACGCTTGGCGCGTGCCTTGTTGGGACTGTTATTGATATTGAAGCAGACGGCGGGGTAGGCGCAGTTGCGCTTATGATAAATGCTACGGGGGTAACTTTACCCGCACTTCTTGCGTTTATCGCGTTTAATATGACTACTATTCCGTGCTTTGCTGCTGTTGCTGCGGCAAAAGGCGAAATGAAGGATAAAAAGTTATTTAGAAACACCCTTATCTTTTGGCTATCAACTTCGTTTATAGTAGCGTCGGCATTGTATCTTGTAGGAACTGCTTGGTGGACTTTATTTATATATCTTTCAGTAGCAGTTTTAGTTGTTTTTTCAATAAATGCACGTAAGAAAAAGAAAAAATAAAGGAGCAGTATGAAACCTATTGAAATTATAGTTATTATCGCGTGCGCGTTAATAGTAGGCGGTGTGATAATAAGTTCAATAATAAACAAGAAAAAAGGCAAAACTTCGTGCGGGTGTAACTGCGCAAATTGTTCGGGCTGTAAATACAAGAAAAAAGACGAAGAATAAACTTAAAGTATTTTGCTAATTATAATTGAAGGCGAGATTTTCGCCTTCTTTTTTTATATAAAAAAACAAAAAATAGCGTTTATGACTTGAAAAAAAGCACAATATATAGTAGAATATATAAGATAAAAGTTTATGCTGGAGGAACAATGGCAAAAAACACTTATAAGGCAGAAGATATAAAAATTCTTGAAGGACTTGACGCTGTAAGAATGCGTCCCGGTATGTATATCGGTACGACTAGCGTTAAAGGTTTACATCACATCCTTTGGGAAATAGTAGATAACGCCGTTGACGAAGCCGCAAACGGCTTTGCGGATAAAATTTCAATAAAACTTTATAAAGACGGCTCTGCATCAGTTGAAGATAATGGTAGGGGCATACCTACTGATATTCACTCAAAGGCGGGTGTTTCGGGTGTACAAGTAGTATTTACTCAACTGCACGCTGGCGGTAAGTTTGGCGACGATAATTATAATTATTCGGGCGGTTTACACGGCGTAGGCGCGTCCGTTACTAACGCGCTATCAGAATGGCTTAAAGTTGAAGTTTATAACAAAACCATACACCAAATGGAATTCCATAGTTATTTAGATGAAGAAACGGGTAAGATTAAGTCGGGCGTTCCCAAAGCACCGCTTAAAGACACGAAAGTAAAAACTAGCAAAAGGGGTACTTTCGTTAGATTTATGCCAGATAAAAGGGTTTTTGAAACGATTGATTTCGTTCCCGAAACCATCTTAAAACGCCTAAAAGAAATAGCGTTTTTAAATAAAAATTTAACCATAGAATTTTACGACGAACATACGGAATTTTCTAGAACGTATCATTATGACGGCGGTCTAGTTGATTTCGTTAAGTACTTAAACGAAGGTAAGTCAGTTTTATACGATACTCCGCTATATTATCTTCAAGAAAAAGACGGAATTCGCGTAGAAGTTGCAATTCAACACACTAATAACTACGTTGATAGTTTGTTTTCATACGTAAACAATATTCCTACTGGCGAAGGCGGTATGCACGAAACGGGCTTTAGGTCGGGTTTAACGCGCTCATTAAACGATTACGCTAGGGAAAGGAACTTACTTAAAGAAAAGGAAGATAATCTTCTTGGCGACGACTTTAAAGAAGGTTTAACCGCAATAGTTTCGGTTAAAATGCAAAACGTTCAGTTTGAAGGTCAAACTAAAACAAAACTTGGCAATCCTGAAGCGCGCCCAGCGGTAGAATACGTTACGGTAAACGAACTAAACGAACTAATGCGCAACAAAAAACTTGCCAAGACGTTTGATATTATTATTAACAAAGCACTTTCAGCAGCGAAGGTAAGGCTTGCAGCGAAAAAGGCAAAAGAAATTGCAAGGGCAAGTAAGAGCATTGAATCACAAAATTTAGTAGGCAAACTTGCGGCTTGTTCGGGTAGAAAACCAGAACTTAACGAACTATTTATTGTAGAAGGTGATTCGGCTGGTGGTAGCGCAAAACAAGCAAGGGTAAGGCAATATCAAGCAATCTTGCCACTTCGCGGTAAACCGCTTAACGTAGAAAAGAAAAAACTAGAACAAATTATTCAAAACGAAGAAATTAGAACGATAATTTCGGCACTTGGCACGGGTATCGGTGCGGACTTTGATATAGAAGACCTTAAATATCACAAGGTTATAATTTTGTCAGATGCGGACGTTGACGGTAGCCATATTAGAGCGATACTTCTTACTTTCTTTTTTAGATATATGCGCGAACTTATAAACGAAGGTCACGTTTATATCGGTATGCCACCTTTATATAAAGTTTCTAAAGGAAACGTTGAAGAATATGCTTACGACGACAACGAATTACAACAAAAGATAGAAAAAGTAGGCAGGGGCTATACCGTTCAAAGATATAAAGGTCTTGGCGAAATGGACGCAGGTCAACTTTGGGAAACTACTATGAATCCCGAAACGCGTTCAATGATACAAGTAACTATTGAAGACGCCGCCGAAGCGGAAAGGTTAATCACCGTTTTAATGGGTGACGAAGTTGGTGAACGCAAAAAGTATATTTTTGAACACGCTGAGTTTAACAAAGAAGATAAATTCGCAAAAATTAAACGTTCATAGTTTAAGGGAAAAACAGTATGGATAACAAGAAAGGACTAATTTTTAATTCGCTTGACGAAGTATTAAAAAATTCAATGATAGCCTATGCGGAAGACGTTATTTTAGATAGAGCGCTTCCAATGGTAGAAGACGGCTTAAAACCCGTTCAAAGAAGAATACTTTATGCAATGCACGAAATGGGGCTTACGCCCGATAAACCGCATAAAAAATGCGCAAAAATTGTAGGTGAATGTTTAGGTAAATTCCACCCACACGGCGATAGTTCAGTTTACGGCGCGTTAGTACATTTAGCGCAAGATTTTAATATGCGTATGCCACTTATAAATGGTCACGGAAACTTCGGTACGATTGACGGCGACGGCGCGGCAGCGTATAGGTACACCGAAGCAAAACTTGAATCACTTGCCCTAGAACTTTTAAGAGATATTGATAAAGATACCGTTGATTTTGCATTAAATTTTGACGATACGGCTATGGAACCCAAAACTCTGCCAGGGCGTTTTCCTAACCTTTTAGTAAACGGCGCAACGGGTATAGCGGTAGGACTAGCAACTAATATTCCTACGCATAACTTAAGCGAAGTAATAAACGGCACTATAGCGTATATTGATAACCCCAAAATCACTTTAAAGGCTATGATGAAATATATTCCTGCGCCGGACTTTCCTACTGGGGCATATATAATTGCGGGCGAAGAACTTGAAGAAGCGTATAAAACGGGTAGGGGCAAAATAAAACTTCGTGCAAGAACGAACATTGAAAAGGAAAACGGCGATAAGCAAAACATAATTATTTCTGAAATTCCTTACCAAGTAAATAAAGCGGAACTATTGAAAAAGATTTCCGAACTTCGTGAAGAAAAGAAAGATATTCTAGGCGGTATTGCCGACGTAGTTGACGAATCTGATAGAAACGGCATGCGCGCTGTAATAAAACTCAGAAAAGATACCGACGCGAATAAAATTCTTAAATATTTATACAAAAATACACAATTAGAGTGCACTTTTGGTATAAATATGGTAGCCATTGCAAACGGCAAGCCTTGTCAAATGGGTCTTCTTGAGATTATTTCTTATTACGTAAATTACCAAAGAGAAGTAGTTTTAAGAAGAAGCAAGTATGAACTAGAAAAAGCAAAAGAAAGAGCACATATTTTAGAAGGCTTAATAGTTGCGGTTAAAAACATTGACGAAGTAGTTAAAATTATTAAAAATGCGGATAACACCGCAGATGCTAGGGCAAAACTTCGCGCTAGGTTTACTTTGAGTGAAGTTCAAACAAACGCTATTCTTGATTTAAGGCTAGCGCGCCTAACTAAACTTGAAGTTACCAAACTTGAAGAAGAACTTAAAGAATTAAAGAAGAAAATTGCCGAACTTACGGCGATTATCGGTAGCAAGGCTAAACAAATGGAAATTGTTAAGGCTGAACTTACCGAAATTAAAAAGAAATATAAAACTGAAAGGCGCAGTAAACTTATTGACGCTAGCGGTGAAGTTTCGGGCGCGGATTTAGAAGAAGAACTTAAACCGATTGAAGATTTCGTGGTGGCGTTTACCAAAGGTAAAATGTTCAAAAAGATGACAGAACATAACTTTAAGGCTAGCGAAAGAAAGGTAAACCAAAACGCCAACATTACCGACTTTATTTCGGTATATACCAAGGCTACAAGCGTGCAAACGGTTTACGCGTTTACTAACCTAGGCAATCTTGCAAAAATTAACGTTAGTTCAGCGCCTGAGTGTAGGTATCGCGACAAAGGCTGTAAGTTTAACGAAGTTTGCGGTGAAATTGCTAAAAACGAATACCCAGTTGCGCTATTTGCAGTTGACGTTGATAAACTCCCCCAAGGCAATTTGTTGTTCTATACCAAAGACGGCTTGATTAAGAGAACGGAGTGGAAGGAATACGACCTTGTTAAGCCGTACTATCAAGCAATTAAACTTAAAGACGGCGACGAACTTATCGGCGTAGAACAAGACCTTCCCGATACGACAATTGCATTTGTTACCGAAAAAGGTCAAGCGCTTAACGCACTTAAAGACGATATTCCATTGCAAGGTAGAGTGGCTGGCGGTGTTAAAGGCGTTAGCCTAAATAAAGGGGATAAACTTGTATTTGTTTCGCAAATAGATGAAGAAGGCGAATTCGTAATAGTAACCGATACGGGCTTCTATAAAAAAGTATTAGCGTACGAAATTGAACCTATGGCAAGGTATAGAAAAGGCGTTAAAATTTGCGAACTTGGTAAGGTAAATAAAATTGTTTACGCATCATACGTAAAAGAGCCATACGATATTGTGGTTGTTGATACTTTCGGTGTGGCGTTCATGGTAAATACTGAAGACCTTTCAATAGAAAATAGAACTACAAAAGGCAAAACCTTAAAGAACGAAAATAAAAAACGCTTACCCGAAGGCGTAGCAAGAATTTACTAAAATAAAAGCACCGAGCAATTTTGCTCGGTGCTTAAATTTTTATTTTAGATAAATTTATAGTTGGTTTATTGGTGTAATCATATTCATATATTAAATACTCTAGTTTGTCTATTATTTTTTCATTTATTTCATATTCTTGCGTTTCGTTTATAAAAATATTTCTTAAATGACATAAACGAAAGGTGTGACATATGTTTTGTTTGTTAATTTCTAAAGCGAGTAAATATAAAGAACCATCAACGTAGTTTAAATCAATTTTATATGGAATTAGAGAGTAGTTTTTGTTTTCAAAAGTACAAGTTATAGTATGGTTATTGTTTACTGCGTTAATTAAGTTTGTTAGTTCATTATCAAAACAAATACATTCTCTTTTGTCCTTTCTCATATTTGCATATTCATTAAATAAATTGCGAAGATAAGTTGTTTTGTTTTGGTTATGTACTTCAAGTTCATTAAAAAAAGGCTGAGTTCTAATAATGTTTTGTTTATTCAGTCTAAAATGAAGAGTTTGTTTGTGATAATGTTCATTGTTGTCGTCAAAATATGAATGGTCAAACAGGTCATCCATAAAAGATAAAATTTTATCCTTAAAGTTATCTTTTATGCAATTTATAATGTTATCTTCTAAATATTTTCTTAACTTTTCACGTTTTGAAATCCTATATAGTATAAGATTTGGAAGCAATTGGTTTAAGAATGCGTTAGCATTATTGCTACCGTCTGGTTTCGTGAAATCAAAATCTTCTATATCAGCAATTAGTTGATAATAAACGCCTTCGCTTAATCTTACGCTAATTTTTCCACGGTCTAAATCAAACGACATTTATAGTTTCCTCTTGTATTTTTTTAAGAAGCGTTTTTCCGCGGATTTTATATTTTTGATACAGACAGCGCTAACGACCTCTATTTTATTACATGAAAAAATTATTCTATCATCAATATATACAACATTGTTGTCAAGACTTCTAATAGAATTTAAACCAAATCCGTTTCCACTCATAAATTCTTCGTAATCATTGTTAAACCAATCTCTTTCAATAAGTAAGTAATCACTTATATTTTTATCTTCACTATAACCGCTAATTTCCCAGTCCTTACTGTTGCAGGGGTATTTGGTAATAGTTGTGCTTCTAATCCATTCAACACCATAAAATTTTATTTCAATTTTATTGGGGGTGTTTTTATCCGTATAATATTTAAAAAAGGTGATGGATAGGATATCTTCCTTCCATGTTGCTCCAAGACCAACACTATCGGATATATCATAAGGGAATATATAATTTTTAGTTATCATAATTATTCATCTCCATGTATATGATGTTCAGGGTCACCTCTATGAGTTAGTTCGCCATATTTGTTATAGTAAACCTTTTGTCCCTTAAATTCTTGATTTTTAATTTGTCTATAACTGGAATTATTAAAAGGTTTTTCCCAATAATTTAACCAATGGTAATGGTGTGGTTTGCCATGGGTTTCACTTCTAACAGTTTGTCCAGTTGATTTTCTTTGAATAACTTTTCCGCCATTTTGCAAAGTTTTTTTATTTTCCCAACCATTTTTTGTTAGTTCTCGGTCATTTTTGGGTAAATAAGAGCCTGAATATACGTGATGGGCTTTACTCCAATTATTATATTGAACTTGTCTAGCATCTTGTGGACGTAATAATTTGCCTATCGTTGTAGTTGGCGGATTTTTAACTTCTTTATAATGTGAAGGTTTTTCAGTGTGTTTATAAACAAATTTATCTATCCATTTTCTAGCCATTTTATCATAGCACCTCAAATATATAATGTCAAGTTTGTTGCTTGCAAGTAAATTATATCAAAAGGTGGAAATGAATAGTAGCCTACATTTGTTTAATTATTTTGTATGACAAAAAGAGTAAAATTCAATAAGAAAATAAAGAAATTTTCTATAAGATGTTATAATTTGTGTATGACAAAAATGTCATACATAATAAAAAGGGTTCGGTAAAAACCGAACCCAAATAAAATTAATATTAATTTTACACGTTAAATCTAAATAGAACTACGTCGCCGTCTTTGATTACGTAATCTTTGCCTTCAGAACGAACTTTGCCTTTTTCTTTAGCGGCGTTAAAACTGCCAAGTTCAATTAAAATATCGTAATCAACAATTTCCGCACGGATAAAGCCTTTTTCAAAGTCGGTATGTATTTTGCCTGCTGCTTGTGGGGCTTTAGTGCCGTTTTCAATCGTCCAAGCGCGAACTTCCTTTTCGCCGGCGGTAAGGTAACTTATAAGCCCTAAAAGTTTATACGAAGTTTTAACAAGTTTATCTAGACCGCTCTCGGTTATTCCAAGTTCACTAAAGAACATTTCTTTTTCGTCGTCATCAAGGCTTGCAAGTTCTTCTTCTGTTTTAGCGCAAATTACCATTGACATAGCGTTTTCGCTTTTAGCAAAGTCAATAACTTTTTGAGCAAGGGGAATATCATTATCTTTTTTGCCCATATCTTTTTCGCTTATATTTGCGGTGTATATTACGGGTTTTGAAGTTATTAAAAATAAGGTTTTAAGATATTCTTGTTCTTCTTCGCTTACGGGAAGAGTTCTTGCGGGTTTAAGTTCGTTTAAGTGGTTATAAAGCCTACCTAAAAATTCCGCTTCAATCTTATATTTTTTGTCGCCCGTTTTAATCATTGATTCTGCTTTGTCTAGGCGTTTTTTAACTGATTCGGTATCAGCAAAAATAAGTTCAAGGTTAATTGTTTCAATATCGCGAAGGGGGTCAACCGAACTTTCAACGTGGGTAACGTTTTCATCTTCAAAACATCTAACAACATGAACGATAGCGTCAGTTTCCCTAATGTTAGCAAGGAATTTATTGCCTAAACCTTCGCCTTTACTTGCGCCTTTAACAAGCCCAGCAATGTCAACGAATTCAACAACTGCGGGGGTGATTTTTTTGGTGTTATAAAGTTTACCTAAAACGCCAAGTCTAGCGTCTGGCACTGCAACTATACCTACGTTTGGTTCAATAGTACAGAAAGGGTAATTAGCACATTCCGCGCCTGCTTTCGTAATAGCGTTAAAGAGCGTTGATTTGCCTACGTTTGGAAGACCTACTACGCCAAGTTTCATATTTTGTATCTCCTAAAGCGAATTATCTATAAGTTTTATATAATTATAATTCAAAAAAAATTAAATTACAAGTTTTTAGGTTGCTTTTTTAAACAAATATATGTTAGAATATTAAAAAAAGAATAGAGCAAGTGTATGGACTATAAAAATTATATCGTTTCAAAACTAAATATTGACGGCGTTGATGCTGAAACCCTTTACGGTTTTTTAGAAACCCCACCTAACAAGGAAATGGGGGACTTTGCTTTGCCGTGCTTTAAACTTTCTAAAATAATGCGCTTATCTCCCATAAAAATTGCGGAAGATTTAGCAAACGCGTTTATAGTTGACGACGTTATTTCTTCTTGCATTGCGGATAAAGGGTATCTTAACTTTAAGGTAAATAGAACTGGCTTTACTAAAGCGGTTATAAAAGAAATTTTAGAAAAGAAAGACGCTTACGGCAGTAGTGATTTAGGTAACGGTAAAACCATTTGTATTGACTATTCTTCAATCAATATAGCAAAACCTTTCCACATAGGGCATTTAAGCACTACGGTAATAGGTAGCGCTCTTTGCAAAATTTATAGATTTTTAGGCTACAAGGTAGTAGGCATAAACCACCTTGGCGATTATGGTACGCAGTTTGGTAAACTTATCGTTGCCTATAAAAAGTGGAGTAGTAAGGAGCAAGTTTTAGAAGGTAAGTTAAAAGAACTTTCTAGAATTTACGTTAAATTTCACGACGAAGCAAAACTTAACCCCGCCTTAGATGACGAAGCAAGGCACTACTTCAAACTCATAGAAGACGGCGACAAGGAAAGTAACGAACTTTTTGAACTTTTTAAGGACATAACACTTAAAGAAGTTGAAAAGATTTACAAAATGCTCAACGTTACCTTTGATTCTTACGCTGGCGAAAGTTTTTATAATGACAAAATGGCGCCTATCGTTAGTGAACTCAAAGATAAAGGCTTACTTAAGTCATCTGACGGCGCAAGCGTTGTAGATTTAGAAGAATTCGGTATGCCACCTTGCTTAATTCTAAAGTCCGACGGCTCAACCCTTTATGCAACGCGTGATATTGCGGCGGCGGTTTATCGTAAAAACACTTACGATTTTTATAAATGCCTATACGTTGTAGCATATCAACAAAACTTGCACTTTAAGCAATTCTTTAAGGTAGTTGAACTTATGGGTAAAGAGTGGGCTGAAGATTTAGTTCACGTCGCTTACGGCATGGTATCGCTAGAAAGCGGTGCAATGAGTACGCGTGCTGGTAACGTAGTACTTCTTGAAGACGTTTTGAATAAGACCATTGAAAAAGCGTATAAAGTTATAGAAGATAAGAACCCTAACCTTGAAGATAAAGAAAACACTGCAAAAGCGGTAGGTACGGGAGCGGTAATATTCAGTGCGCTTTGCAATAATAAAATTAAAGATATAGTATTTAGTTACGATAGAATTTTATCGTTTGAAGGCGAAACTTGTCCTTACGTTCAATACACCGTTGCAAGATGTAATAGCGTAGTTAATAAAGTTTCAGGCGGCAGTGATTTTAACGTAGATAACGTAACTGAAGAAGAATACGCGGTGCTTGTTGAACTTTCTAAATTTAAGGAAGCAGTAAAACAAGCGGGCGAAAAATACGAACCCTCAATCGTTACTAGATACGCGCTTGATTTAGCGTCGGCGTTTAACAAATTCTACATTGCTTGTAAAATCGCAGTAGAAGATGAAAACACTAAAAACTTCCGCTTAGCAATAACGAAATGCGTTCAAACTACGCTTACTAACGCGCTTACGCTTTTAGGCATTGAAACGGTTAAGGAGATGTAATGAAGAAGGCTATAATTTTTGACCTTGACGGCACTCTTCTAAATACCTTGCCAGATATTGCCTACCATTTAAATTGCGCGTTTAGGGAATACGGATTAAAAGAATTGTCAATAACTGAAGTTAGAAATCTTGTTTCACTTCCCGTTGAAGACCTTATTGAACAAGCGTCGGGTTACAGCCAAGGTACTAGCGTATACAAACAGGTTTTTGATAAATATATTGAATACGCGCAAGATATAATTAATTATCAATATTTAGCGTTTTTTGAAGATATTCCTAAAGTAATAACTGAACTTAAAAATAGGGGCTATTTGCTTTTTATCTTAACTAATAAAAGTCGTAAAGAGGCAATGGGGATAAAAGATATTTACCTTAAAGGCTATCCTTTTGACGAAATAGTAACTCAAATGCCGGGTGTTCCATCTAAACCTGATCCAACTTCAACAATCAATCTTCTTAAAAAATATGATATTAGTCCAGAAAACGCTTATTTTGTAGGCGACGGCGAGACGGACGTTTTAGCAGGTTTAGGGGCAAATACAAATCTTATTGCGGTTTTATGGGGAAATAGAGATAAAGACTTGCTTGAAAAGTACGGCGCAACCGTCTTTGCCGAAAAACCCCTAGATTTACTTAAAATTATTCCATAGAATTTTTCCTTATTTATTCGTTTCGGCGCTAACTAAAAGCGCCGACGAAATAAATTTTTACTTAATTTTTTACTTTTATTTTCATTATTTTTCACAAAAACAAATAATTTAATATAGGAGATAACTTTGCATAAGGTTTATGACGTGGCCATCATAGGTGGTGGCGCTAGCGGAATACTTGCCGCTATTGAACTTACGTGCGGGAGTGATGCGTTATCTGGCGAAAATATCGTTATTCTAGAGCGAAACGATAGAATTGGCAAAAAACTTATTGCAACCGGAAACGGACAAGGCAATTTGTCTAACGCTAATATTAGTGCCGATAACTATTACGGTGACAAGAAGTTTATTAAGGCCTTTTTAAATGGACTAGGCGATATTACTACCGAAAATTATTTTAGTAATTTCGGCATGCCTTTTTGCACGGAAAAAAATGGCAAACAATATCCGCTTTCTAAACAAGCAAGCGCTGTTTTAGACGTTTTAATGTCTATTTTAGATAAAAAGGGTGTAAACGTTAAAACTAACGCAAAGGTAGTTAAACTTTTTGAACTAAACGGCGCGTACCAAATTCAAACTGAACAAAAAGAAGAAGTTTTTGCTAAAAACGTAATACTTTCTTATGGCGGTAGCAGTGCAAAGCAATTCGGAACTGACGGCACTTCTTACGTTTTAGCGGAATCTTTAGGGCATAAAACAACAAAACTTTATCCGTCGCTAGTTCAACTTAAAACTGAAACTCAAAATATTAAGGGACTTAAAGGAATAAAAGAAAAAGTAAGATTAAATGCTTTTGACGGCGCTAGATTTTTAGGCTCTAATTGTGGCGACTTGCTTTTTACTGACTTTGGTATTTCTGGCGACACAGTATTTAATTTATCCGCAAAATTAGTTGATAAAAAAGCACCGATTGTTGTTATTGAATTTTTGCCCGATTATTCAATAGATTATTTAGCATCTATAATTGAAAATAGAATAAAAAGTGGATACTTTGCTAGCGATAAAATACTAGACGGAATAGTAAATAAGCGTGTAGCGAAGGCAATACTTGCGCTTAGCGGAACTAAAAACGCGTTCGCTATAGCCGAAATGCTAAAGAATTTCAAACTAAAAATAACGGGAACTTTAGGGTTTAATTATTCGCAAGTTACTAAAGGCGGAATAAATACGGAATTTATAAATCCGCTAACAATGAAAAGTAAACTAAACAAGAATTTATATCTTACGGGTGAACTTTTAGACGTTGACGGGGATTGTGGTGGATATAATCTAAACTTTGCTTTTCTTTCGGGTGTTCTTGCGGGAAAAGAGATAAAAAAATCTATTATAAGGTAAAGGAATATGTTAAAATTTAAGCAATTTACAAAAGAAGAATTAGAAGATATACACTTATCAATAGTTAGGCTAATTGGTAGGGAAATGGGTGTAAAATCGCCAACGGCATTAAAAAAGAACGTGCTAATTTCTAATATTTTAGGTATTCAAGATGGTAGTGTAGTGCCCGAAGTAAACGCAAATAAAGGCGCGCCCTCAAAAATGGACGCTGATTTACTAAAGCCGTATTTACTTTCCGAAGAAGAACGTGGCGATTACACTAAAGACACGTATAAAGTGAAAACCGTGTTTGAATTTCACGATTCAGAGCCACCTAAACCTTTCGTTGCGGAAGGCATCTTTGAACAAATGAAAGAAGGCTATGGATTTTTAAGGGTAAACAATTTTGAAAATTCAAGAACCGAAGACGTTTACGTTTCAATGCAAAATGCAAGAAAGTTCAACATTAGACGTGGCGACAAGGTAAAAGCGGTAGCAAAACCCGGCGACGAAAGGGAAGCCCCCGCATTGCAAGAAGTTCTTTTAATTAACGATTTAGAGCCGTCTTGTTTTGCGAAAAGACAAAATTTTGACGACTTTAATGCTGAATATTCAACGGATAGAATAAAATTAGAAGTTGAGGGTGAAGACAACGACCTTTCACTTAGATGTATTGACCTTTTTGCACCGCTTGGTATGGGTCAAAGGGGACTTATCGTTTCCGCGCCAAAAACTGGTAAAACTACTTTGCTTAAGAAAATTGCACAATCTATTGAAAAGAATTATAAAGATGTAAAACTCTTCTTGCTTTTAATTGACGAACGCCCAGAGGAAGTTACTGATATTAAACGTTCAGTTAAAGCGGAAGTTGTGTATTCTACCTTTGACGAAAGTGCTGAACATCATATAAAAGTTACCGAACTTTTACTAAATAGAGCAAAAAGGCTTGTTGAAGTAGGTCAAAACGTAGTAATTTTAATGGATTCTATAACAAGGCTCGCAAGGGCTTATAACAAGACGATAGAGCCATCTGGAAAGACTTTATCGGGCGGACTTGATCCCGTTGCACTAGATGCGCCTAAACGCTTTTTCGGTTCGGCAAGAAATATTGAAAACGGCGGTAGTTTAACCATTATTTCAACCGCGCTTGTAGAAACGGGAAGCCGTATGGACGACGTTATTTATGAAGAATTCAAAAGCACTGGCAATATGGAAATTCATTTATCGCGCGAACTTTCTGAAAAACGTATTTTCCCCGCGATAGACCTTTATAAATCGGGTGCAAGAAAGGAAGAATTATTACTAACCCAAGAAGAACTTTCTAAAGTTTATAAACTCCGCAAGATTTTAGCAGAAAGAAGTGATTCTACTGACGCGCTTCTTGATATGATGAATAAAACTAAAACTAACGAAGAATTTATTTCTAAACTTGACGCTTGGCTTAAACTTTACCAAAAATAAAAATGAAATCACAAAGAAACAAAACTATTGATTTTTCGCTTACTGACGGCGAAAAATATCTAAATAAGTGCGTAAAAAATAACGACTATAACGGCGAAGTTAATAAAACAGTATTAGGCGATAGTTTTCTGTCTTTATCGCGAATTAAAGACGAATCAGTTGACCTTTTAATAGTTGACCCGCCATATAATTTAGATAAAAATTTTCACGGCAATTCTTTCAAGAGAATAGATGATGCCGATTATGAAGAATACACTGAAAAATGGATTTGTGCGGTTAAAAGCAAACTAAAAAAGACGGCAAGCATTTACGTTTGTTGCGACTGGAAAAGTTCAATCTCAATAGCAAACGTGCTATGTAAACATTTTATTTTAAGAAATAGAATAACGTGGCAAAGGGAAAAAGGCAGAGGCGCAAAAAACAACTGGAAAAATTCACTTGAAGACGTGTATTTTGCAACCGTTAGTGAAGATTACACCTTTAACCTAGATGCCGTTAAACAGCGCAAAAAAGTTCTTGCGCCGTATAAACAAGACGGAGAGCCAAAAGACTGGCAACAAACTGAAAACGGCAAATTTAGAGATACTTGCCCGTCTAACTTTTGGGACGATATTTCCGTCCCATACTGGTCAATGAGTGAAAACACCGCACACCCAACGCAAAAGCCCGAAAAACTAATAGCAAAACTTATACTTGCAAGTTCTAATAAAGGGGACGTTGTGCTTGATATTTTTGCAGGTAGTGGTACTACTGGGGTAGTCGCTAAAAAGTTGAACCGAAAATATATAAACCTTGAACAAAATCCGCTTTATTGCGCTTGGGGAGAGTATAGATTAGAAGTAGCCGAAAATGATAAAACAATTCAAGGTTATGAACAAGGCGTTTTTTGGGAACGTAATTCTAGACCTAAAAAATAAAGAACCTTATAGTCGCCCTTCCCGTAGGGAATAGCGACAACTAAATAAATCCTTACGGATTTGTGATATTCGTCTAACGACGAGCGATATTGCCTATCGGCAGTTATATTCGCCTGACGGCGAGTTAAGGATTTATTTAATATAACTTTGGCGTAGCCAAAATATAACTGCTTGTAAAACAAGCAATATAACTTTTAGCCACAAGGCTAAAAATATAACTTATTAAACTTAATCTTTTGTGGATAAGAAAAGCCCACCATATTTCGCTTTTTGCGAAGTATAGTGGGCTATACTTTTCGTTAAATTTCAATTACATTATAAGACTGCTTAATTCCACTCTTTTATTTTTCCAAATCTTCCGTTAATTCTTCAAATGTAATGTTAAAAACATTTAAAATTTTTATAATATTGAATAAAGAAGGTTCTACCTTATTACACTCCCACTCACTAACTCGTTGTTGTGTTGTTTGAATAAGACGTGCAAATTCGCCTTGGCTTATGTTTTGTTCTTTTCTTAAATTTTTAAGATTTTCACCAAAAGTACTCATGTAATTATTTTACACTAAACAGCGTGTTTTTACTTGACATACACTAATTATAGTGTTAAAACAATTTGTAACAAAAAATATATATAGTGGAGGGTGTATTAATGTATAGTGAAGAACATGAATTTTTAATAGTGTATGAAGATAAATATTTGGGTATGCGTAGTGAAATTTATTCAGCAGAAGATGCAAAAAGTGCGCTAACAAAATTTCATTTTGATAATATGGGACTAGATGTAGTTGTTATAAATATACAGCAGATAAATTAAAAAAATAAAGTTGAGGGTTTATGGGGATATTTATTTTATGCTGTTTAGCGTTTTATTTTTTACTAAAAAACAATAAATTTTAGGTTGATATAATTTATGATATTAGGTTTTGTTTTAATATTTATAATAATTTATGTGGCGTATAATTTTTTAAAATATTAAGTTTAGATAAATTTTAAATTGCAACGATGATAAAGATTTTAATTTTAACACAAAAGGATAGCAAAATTTTTGCTATCCTTTTATATTGTCTAAAAAATCCATACGAGTGACGCACCTAGAAGGTTCTTTTTTTATGCTGATTTATTCTTATCAAAAATTCTAACTGCAAGTGCAGTCATATCGTCGCACTTTTTGCCACCGCTTAAATTTAACGCTTCCGCTAGCACGTCATCTGCAAGTGATTGTGGATTTTTTGCGGGGATTTTTCTTAAAAAATCTATAATTTCGTTAGACGATTTAAACGCGTCGCTTATTCCGTCTGTAACTAAAAGTATCATATCGCCGTTAGAAAGTGCGGTAGAGCAAACGGACGGGGTAAGGTCTTCTAAAATTCCAAGTGGCAAAGTTCCCGCTTCAATAATTCTTACGCCGTTATCGTTTATTATAAACCCATACGGAGAGCCGTATTTAATAAAGTCCGCTTTTCCTACGTTTAAGTCTATAACCGAAACGTCTAGCGCTGTAAAACTATCCTCAGTATTTACTGATAAAAGTTTATTTACGGTGCTTAATATAAGTTCGCTTTTCATGCCCGCTTTATAAAAACTTTCAATAAGAGAAAGTGCAACGGAAGAAATGTTTTTAGCGTTTTCGCCACTACCCATACCATCAGATAAGGCGACCAAAAATTTATCTTCGTTTATTCGTATTACCGAGTGGGTGTCACCACTTGCCGTAGAGCCGTCTTTAGTTGTACTAGCAACACCGAAAACGGCATCTCTTGGTGCGGATTTCTTAAAAGAAAGAAAGCATTTTTCGTCGGTAACGCTGTTTTTATCAACAAGTTCAAGGTCAATGCCAGTTTTTTCTTTTAGAACGGCTAGAATTTGCTTTAGTGAAAACTCCTTCATGCACAAAATCATACACACGTTTAGGCTTTCATTTTCACCGTATATTATTAGTTCACTAACTATGAAGCCCGCTTTTTGTAAAGCGTCGGCAAGTGTTCTTTCTAGGCGGTTTTGGTATTTTAATAGTGAGCCTTCTTCAAGAGCAAGTCCTTTTAGTATTTCTGCAACACCTTTAGTTTCGCTAGCAATTAAATCTCTAGTAGAGTTAACGGTAATCGCGTTTTGCATATAAGATTTGTGATTTGCTAGCATCTTATTTAATAAAAAAATTAGTTCGCTACTTCTAATGCAAGTGTGAGATAAATTTATAGGGAAGTCAATAAGCGAAAGTTTGCCTTTTGCAACGCCTATTTCAATCATCTTACTAAAATCTTCAAGCAATTCCTTTTCATATTTTTTGCATTTTATTTTATTTTCGCAGTTTTTACAAATATCGTTTCTAAGTTCGTCCATCATACGTTTTTTAGTTTGCGAAAGACTAGTTTGCGCTTCCTTGAAAGTGGAAAATGCGGAAGAAATTTCGTTAAATACGCCAGAAATTTCGTAAAGTTTATTAGAAAGCATAAGTTTATTTCGGTTAATACTTTGCCTAACTAAATGCTTTTCTCTAAAAGCGTAAAGTTTTTCTTTTAATAACTCTAAAGGCTTAGTGGGTAGCACTGCAAAAGCGCACGCGCCTATAAGAACTGGCAAAAATTCACTCATTGAGTAATAGCCCACTATTCCAAAAATCGTAAATGCCAGATAGTCGGCAAGTGGAATGCACATACTAGATAAAAATCTAGAAAATCGCATAGTTATTTCAATAGTTAGTCCCCAAACAAGCCCTATAGAAAAATAGCCGATATTGCCATAAAAAATTGCAAGCCCCGCTCCAAGAATACAAGCCACTAGCGGTACGGTGCCACTTTTATATAAGTACCCAACCATAAGCGCTAAAAATATTGCTATGCCTTTCCACACAAGCGGAGAAACAAGACGGGACACGCCTATTCCGATAAGTATTACACACGCGGTAATAGATAAAATCTCTTCATAGGTCATTTTATATTTTAAGCCTTTACTACTAACGGCGTTTACGGCAATCGTGCCTATTAGCGTTAAAAAGGAGCAGACTAGAGATACCAAAATTCGTTTTTCATAAGATATAAAATAGTCGCTACTGCCTAAAATTATAAAAGGTATCATAGCAATTAGTGTAAAAATGGCTGAAAGATGTTTAATTTTCGTGTTTGTTTTTTTATACAAAAGTTTTACTAAACCAAAAAATATGCTAGAAGTAGCCATAGGCAGTAACGCATTTGCGCCGTTACCTAAAAATATTGCAAGTAAAAAAAGTGCGCTTACGCTAAAGTAAGAAAAAGCCCCAAAAACACAAGTTGAGTAAATAGCGATAGAATAAGGGTAAAATTCTTTTTCTAAAGCATTAAAAACTATAAAGGCAAAAAACACCAAAACATGTTTTAGAACCGCGCCAGCATCAGTAAGTTTATATAATTTTTTCATAACTTTCCTCCAAAATACGCGTAAATTATAAACGTAATAGTAGAGAAAAATTTGTCCAAATTTAGTGTAATAAATAAATTTTTGCATTTAATGATAAAAAGTTTAAATGCTATCATAAAAATTAGTCAAAAAAATTGAAAAATTATTTTAAAAGTAGTAGAATATATTTAATAACAAAAGGAAGTGAATTTATGATAAATGTTGGTATCGTAGGATACGGCAATTTAGGCAAAGGTGTAAGTAGGGCAATACTTAAAAGTAACGATATGAATTGCGTAGGCATTTTTACTAGAAGAGCGCCCGAAACTATAACCCCAGTAGCAAATGAAAAAGTTTATTCAATAGAAGAACTTGAAAATTTCAAGGGTAAAATTGACGTTTTGATTTTATGTGGCGGAAGTGCAACAGACCTTCCCGAAACTACTGCAACTTATCTAAAAGATTTTAACACCGTGGATTCGTTTGATAATCACGCTAAAATTCCCGAATACTATGAAAAATTAAATAAGGTAGCATTAGAAAATGGCACCTTATCTGCAATCAGCATAGGTTGGGACCCCGGTTTATTTTCTATATGCCGTGCACTATTTGGTGCAGTTTTACCCGACGGAAACGACTATACTTTTTGGGGTAAAGGCGTTTCGCAAGGACATAGCGACGCTATAAGGCGTATTGAAGGCGTAAAAAACGCTATTCAATACACTATTCCTATTGATAGCGCGTTAGAAAGGGTAAGAAACGGCGAAAACCCAACTCTTTCCGCTAAAGAAAAACATTTAAGGGAATGCTACGTCGTTGCAAAAGACGGCGCAAATAAGGCTGAAATTGAAAGGCAAATTAAAACTATGCCAAACTATTTTGCTCCGTACGAAACGATTGTTCATTTTATTAGTGAAGAAGAACTTAAAGAAAAACACTCTAAACTTGCACACGGCGGTTTCGTGCTACGTTCTGGTAAAATGAGTGATGAAAATTCAGCACTTATTGAATTTTCACTAAAACTTGAATCTAATCCAGAATTTACTTCAAGTGTATTACTTTCTTATGCAAGGGCAATAGCAAGGCTTGCTAAAGAAGGTAAAACGGGTGTTTTAACCGTTTACGATATTCCGCTTAAATACCTTTCGCCTTTAAGCGAAGAAGAAATGAGAAAAATTCTTTTATAGGATAAATTATGGCAAAATCAGTTCAAAGTAAAATTAAATCATCTGCAAAGAAAACTGCAAAAAAGGTCGCTAAAAAGCACCCAGTCTTAACTTTCTTTGTACTTATCATTTTTGCGCTTTGCGTTATAGGTGGTTACTATGCTTATAACA
Source organism: Christensenellaceae bacterium (assembly GCA_045657285.1). GTDB lineage: Bacteria > Bacillota > Clostridia > Christensenellales > Borkfalkiaceae > UBA1259. The sequence goes on along the minus strand of JAZOST010000005.1, from coordinate 17,348 downwards.
AATTCTTTAAGCCTAGTCCCGCGCCTATTACTGGTGAACTTTCAGTGCATTTTATGATGCTAGGAAACGACCACTCTGGCGATGCCATATACATAAAGGCTGGGGACAACGATATTTTGATTGACGCGGGTTCTGAAACGAGTAGCGTTACTAGTATTAGAAATTACGTTGACCAGTATTGTACGGACGGCGTTTTAGAATACGTAATTGCAACACATGCTGACGCTGACCACATTGCAGGTTTTGCTGGTACGACGAAACAAAACACTAGTATTTTTGATTATTACGAAACGAAAATTATAATTGATTTTCCCATTACCGAAAAAACTACGGATACTTATAACCGCTACGTTGCAAAGCGTGATGCAGAAGTTGCTGAAGGCGCAAAGCATTTTACTGCTTTAGAATGCTACAATCAAACTAAAGAAGGCGCTCTTAAAGAATACGCCCTTACCGACAGCGTTACTATGAAGATTTTGTATAACTATTTCTACGAACATGACGCGTCAAGTGAAAATAATTATTCGGTTTGTATAATGTTCACGCACGGAGATAGAAATTTCTTGTTCACGGGCGATTTACAAAAAACTGGCGAAGAATATTTAGTTTCGTACAATAATCTATCAGAAGTAGATTTTTATAAAGCAGGGCATCACGGCTCAAGCACTTCAAGCACGACTAAACTTTTAGAAAAGATAAAGCCAAAAATCGTTGTAATACCTTGCTGTGCAGCAGAGCCTGAATTTGGCGATGGTTACGGCTTTCCGCACCAAGAAGTTATAAATAATATAAGCGAATATACTGACAAAGTTTACGCGGTTAGCACTTGTGACCCCGCGTTTACTAACGGAGCGGAATACGTAGGGCTAAACGGAAATATAGTAGTAACTTCTAACGAAACGGAAATTAGCGTTAGTTGTTCGGTATCAAATACCGTGCTTAAAGATACCGAGTGGTTTAAGGCAAATAGAGAAACACCGCCCGCGTGGAATTAAAATGAATAAAAAAATATTATAATCCCATACTACGCTCACGGGGGCGAATATGCAAGAGAGTGGGATTGTAAGAAGAATAGATGATTTAGGTAGGGTCGTTATTCCGAAAGAACTCAGAAAATCTTTGAGAATTAAGGAAGGCGACCCTTTAGAAATTTTTGCAAGCAAGGAAGAACTTATTTTTAGAAAATATTCTCCTATAGAAAGTGTTAAAACGCTTATAACAACTGTTGCAAAAGGCTTAGAAGATTTAACCGAAAAAGTTTGTATAGTTACTGATACTGATAAGGTTTTATATTCTTCTAGCGGATACGAATCGGAAATAGGTAAAACCCTATCAAAAGAACTTGAAAAAATAATGAAAGATAGAAAAAGTGTAATTCTATCTAAAAAGGACGGCGCATCTACCTTGCCGATAGTTTTGGGCGAAAATTTCAGTATTGAAAATCAAATTATAGTTCCCATTATATCTGGTGGGGATTGCTATGGCAGTTTAATATTGATTGATACTAAAAATCCCGACGGATTATCATTAAAAGAATTAAACGCTGTAAGGCTAGGTTCTTACGTTTTAGCCGAACAATTTAGCATTTAGAACCCACGTTTTTACGTGGGTTTTACATATATGAAAATAAAAAAAGGAATACTTAGCGGGGCAATAATTCTAGGTGCAGGCGCATTTGTTGCTAAACTTTTAGGTGCATTATATAGAGTTCCGCTTACAAACCTAATAGGCGGATACGGGCTTGGTTTATATCAAATGGTTTTTCCAGTTTACGGCGCGCTATTAGACTTTTCGGGGGCGGGTGCACCAAACGCCGTTTCTAAAATAGTTTCTTCTTTCCCGAAGGAAGATAGAAAAATAAACGCTGAAAAAGTTTTATTCGTAAGCAAAAGGCTATTTTCAATTTTAGGTCTTATAGCGTCGCTTGTAATGGCGACCTTTTCTGGCATTATTGCTAGAGCGCAAGGGGATGAAAGCGCGTTTTATGCGTATTTAACGCTTGCTCCCGCAGTTTTTTTCGTTTGTTTAATATCTTGTTACCGCGGATATTTTCAAGGTTTTATGAATATGACACCTACTGCAGTTTCTCAAATAGTAGAGCAAGTGGTAAAAATTACGCTAGGTCTTATATTTGTTAAAGGGCTATTATCAAATATTCCAAAAGCAGTGGCGGGTGCAACCTTGGCAATTACGATTTCGGAAATAGTTGCGCTTATTTATTTAGTAATATCGCATAGAAGAACAAAGCCTTTTAAGGACTTTTTGCCACTAAAAAAAGGCGAATTAAAAAGCATAGGTATAAGCGTTATAAAATATGCGCTTCCGCTTACACTTGTGGGAATAATAATTCCGCTTTCGCAAATTGCAGATAGTTTTATAATTATAAACACCTTAAAAAAACGCGCGGTGAACGGCACGCTAATTTTCGGCTTGTTTTCGGGCGTTGCACTTACAATAATGAATTTACCCGTTTCTATTTGCTACGGCGTTGCAACCGCGTCAGTGCCCGCAATTTCAGGGGAAGAAGACAGGGAAAAAAGAAAGAAAAAAGCAAAAAAGTCAATCCTTCTAACCTTACTTTTTTCAATTCCTTGCGCTATTTTTTGTTTTGTATTTTCTAACTTTATAATAGGCGTTCTTTTTAAGAATTTAGCGGTAAACGAAAAAGCAATATCAAGCACTTTGCTTAAAATTTTATCACTAGGAATAATTTTATTATCGCTTTTGCAAACACAAAATGCGGTTCTCATAGGTGCGGGAAGAAAATATTTTCCAGTTATATCGCTAGGCGTTGGTGTAATTGTTAAGATATTTTTAGAAATAATACTACTAAAAACCCTTTCTTTGTATATTTACGCGGGCGCAATTGCTTTAATTGCTTGCTATTTTATCGCGAATTTGTTAAACTTTATTTGGATAAAAAAAGTAGGTTTATAAATGCAAGTAAAGCAAATCAAAATTGGTAACGTCGTTACCAAAAACAACGTTTTTTTAGCACCCATAGCGGGCTTTACAAACTACCCTTTTAGGCATAACGTTTTGCCATATGGGGTAGGTTTTTGCTTTACTGAACTCATAAGCGCTAAAGGTCTTTTTTTCGGCGGTAAAAATTCAGTTGAACTATTATATTCCGAAGGTGATTACGATAAAACGGGCGCGCAAATTTTTGGCAGTGAGCCGTATTACTTAAGAAAGGCTTGCGAAAGCGAATATCTTAAAGATTTCAGCGTTGTAGATATAAATATGGGTTGTCCCGTACCTAAAGTGTACAAAAACGGCGAAGGAAGTGCTTTGCTTAAGGATATTCACCTTGCCGAAGAACTTATTAAAGAGTGCGTTAAAAGTGGGAAAAATATTACCGTTAAAATTAGAACGGGCTTAAAGTATGGCGATAACGTCGCTACAGAATTTGCTAAAATGGCTGAGAATGCTGGTGCAAAACTAATTACTATTCATGGTAGGGTTAGAGAAGCCTATTATTCTGGCGAACCTGATTTTAAGGCGATAGAAGACGCTAAAAAAAGCGTTAGTATTCCCGTTATAGCAAACGGCGGAATTTTTACTGAAGAAGATGCCGAAAATATGATGAATAAAACGGGCGCGGATGGAATTATGCTTGCACGCGGAGCGATAGCAGACCCATATATTTTTAATAAATTAACGGGCGATGGAACAACTAGTACGATAAAAGATTTTGCAATTAAATTTATAACGGACTTTGCTAACAGATACGGCACCGAAAGGGCGTGCAAGGAATTTAGAAAGTACGCCACGTATTTTTATAAAGGACTACGAGATGGCAAGCACGCTAGAAACGTTATAAACATTTCGCTTGATTTGGCCGAAATAATATCCGTTTTAGAAGAAACTCTTTAACAAAAACCTTTTCCCTAAAATACAATGTTATATGTGATTAAAAGGGGAAAGATATGGACGTTTGTTTCGTGACTGAAGATACGCTTAACGCGGTGTGGCAGGAAAGAATTGCCGAAATAGGAAAAAACGACTTATTAGTTTTTGGTTTTAACGGGTTAGGGCTTGTTAGTTATAAAAAAGAACTTTCTGGCGAAACGGAATATTTTTGCGACGTAGCAAAACTATCAAAGCAATTACAAACCGTTATCGTTTGTGGGTGCGACACTGACAATTACGGAATTTTTAGGCACTCCGTCGTAGTTGCCGATAGGGGTAAGATATTAGGCGTATCAGATATGGTTCATCAAATAGACGAAAGCGAATTCGTCGCAGGTGGTGGACTTCGCGTTTACGATACGGGCGCTGGTAAAATAGGAGTATTAGTTGCTGAAGACTTGTTCTTTCCCGAAACTATTAGGGTTTTAACTCTTTGCGACGCGGATGTAATAATATGCGTATTCAAAAAACTTGAAAGCACTATGCCACAAGTAATGGCGCGTGCAGGCGCGTTTTGTAACGGCGTTTTAGTTGCGCTTTGCGCGGAAAAATACGTTGCAGTAGCAAACGTAAAAGGCGAAATAACTACTTCGGGTAGTCAAAATATAATAAAAACAAAACTTAAAATAGAAAAGGATTATCATCTAATAAGTTCAAGAAGGCGTGGGCTTTATAAGGATTTTAATTCAGGTTACTAGGGAGAAAATATGGCGTTTAATATCGTTTTAGTAGAACCGGAAATACCGCAAAACGTAGGTAACATTGCAAGAACTTGCGCCGTTACCGATTGCGCTTTGCACCTTGTTAGACCTCTTGGGTTTGAAATCACGGACAAGCACTTAAAAAGGGCTGGACTTGACTATTGGCAGTATCTAAAGATTTATTATTACGATAGTATAGAAGAAGTAATTGAAAAGTTTTACAATGGCAAGAACTTTAAGTTTTTCTCTACTAAAAGTAAGTTGATACACTCTGACGCAACCTATGCTGATGGCGATTTTTTAGTATTTGGGAAAGAAACTAAAGGTCTTCCCGAACCTTTACTTGAAAAACATTATGACGAATGCGTTAGAATACCTATGATGGGCAAACTTCGCTCGCTTAATTTATCTAATTCAGTGGCTATTGGCGTTTACGAAGGTTTACGTCAACTTGGCTATCCCGATATGAATACCGAAGGTCATTTAACTTTTTAAATGACCGTTTTTTTTGCTCAAAATGCAATGGAAAATTTGTTTTTTTTGATATTTATATTCTATTGACTTTTTTTATTAAAAATTTTAAAATAAAAATAGAGATATTTGGTTTGTAAAGTTACAAAAAATTTTACGAATAAAACATAGGAGAAAGTTTATGCTTTGGAATATCTTTTTTGCTTTCGGTGGCGTCGCTGTAATGATGATGGGTATGAAAGTAATGGGTGGGGGACTTGAAAAGTTCGCCGGCACAGGTATGAAAAGATTACTTGGCAAAGTTACAACTAACAGATTTGCGGGCGTTGGCGTAGGCGTAGCGGTTACTAGTATTATTCAAAGTTCAACCGCAACTACGGTCATGCTAGTAGGTTTCGTTAACGTAGGGCTTATGACTTTAACCCAAGCAACAAACGTTATTATGGGAGCGAATATCGGTACTACGGTTACCGCTCATATCGTTTCGCTATCAGGGGTAGGCTCTGTTGATATAGGTGCTATTGCCGCAATGATAGGTTGTGCAGGCGTACTAATGGCAATGCTAGTTAAAAACGAGAAAACGGCTAATATCGGAAATATTTTAGCAGGTCTTGGTTTAATATTCGTTGGTCTTGAATTTATTTCAATTTACACTAAAGAAATAATGTTTTTTACTGAAAATGGAAATAAGGTTCCTTACGAATGGGTACAAGTTATTTTCCGTGGCGACCATTTTCCGTTACTTTTAATCTTAATCGGTTTAGTTTTAACGGCTTTAGTACATAGTTCTTCAACGATAACCAGTTTAATGGTAGTTCTTGCAAGTATTGACGTTTTAAGTTTTGACAACGCGCTCTTTTTAGCACTAGGCTCTAACATAGGTACTTGTTTGACTTCTATTTTATCTTCGGCTGGTACTCAAGTAAACGCAAAAAGAACGGCTATCGTGCACTTGCTTTTCAATACCTTCGGTTGTTTAATATTCCTTGCACCACTTTGGATATGGAAGTCAAAAGTAGGTGGTTTATTTAACTCAATATCAAGTAACGTTGGTCAACAAATTGCAGTTTTCCACACCTTGTTTAACGTGGTAACAACGGCATTAATGTTGCCATTTACTAAATTCGTTGTTAAACTTGCTTGCTTAATAATTCCCGATAAGAAAGAAGAACAAGACGAACGTTATAATTTCGCATTTATTGACGATAGGTTATTAAGCACTCCACCTGTTGCGGTTGGCAACACTAAAAACGAAATTATTAGGATGAGTAAATTTGCAATTGACAATATTAATGATTCTATGCAAATGCTACTTGGTGGAAATATGGATTTAGCGAATTCTATTCGTTCTAACGAAGCGGTAATAAACCATCATAATAAAGCGATAACAGCATATCTTACCAAACTTATGAGTAAAGAACTTTCGGACGAAGACGATAGAAAAGTAGGCTCGTACTATCACGTAGTTTCGGACGTGGAAAGGGTAGGCGACTATGCTGAAAACGTTATGGAATACGCTGAAAGATTAAATAAAGAAGAAATGGTATTTTCCGAAGAAGCGAAAGAAGAACTTAAAAAACTTACCGGTATGGTTAACGCTCTTTATGAAAAATGTATCGAAGCGTTTGATAATCGTGACGTAAGTAAACTACCCCAAGTTGACGCTTTAGAACAAGAAATTGACGAGTACGCTCAAGAACTTGAAAACCGCCATATAGATAGGGTAAAAGAAGGTTTATGTACCGCACAACTTGGTTCAACTTATCTTCAAACCGTATCAAATTTAGAAAGGGTAGGCGACCACATAACGAACGTTGCTTTCAGTATTAAAAAATACGCAAAAAATTCTTAATATAAAAGTAAAACAAAGACAAATAACCGCCGTTAAATGTTTGACAAACGGCGGTTATATTTATATAATTAACTATAAGTTAAGTGTACTTAGCGATTTAAAAGTTAAAAAAACTCTATGGAGGGTTCTTATGAACAAAAAATCAATAAAAGACGTAAACGTAAAAGGCAAAAAATGTTTAGTTAGGGTGGATTTTAACGTTCCTATGAAAGATGGCGTTATCACTGACGAAACACGTATTAACGGCGCACTTCCCACTATTAAATATTTGATAGACCAAGGTGCAAAAGTTATTCTTTGTTCACATATGGGCAAGCCCCACAACATTTTTACCGAAGGTTTTTCTTTAACTAAAAAAGAAAAGAAAGCGGTAGAAAAATTACCTGAAAACGAAAGAGCAACAGCAACTGCGGAATATCTTAAAAAAGCGCTCAAAGATAAAGAAAAATTTACTTTAGCGCCCGTTGCTGAAAAACTTTCTGAAAAATTAGGTCAAAAAGTAACGTTTGCTACCGACGTTGTTGGTGCTTCTGCTGACCAAGCGGTTGCAAATATTAAAGATGGCGAAGTAGTTCTTCTTGAAAACACCCGTTTTGAAGCAGGCGAAGAAAAGAGAGATGAAGCACTTTGCAAAAAACTTGCATCATACTGCGACATTTACGTAAACGACGCGTTTGGTACTGCTCATCGTTCACACGCTACTACCGCTGCAATCGTTGAATACGGCTTTGTTAAAGATGCTGTTTGCGGTTTCCTTATTGAAAAGGAACTTGCAGTTATGGCAAACGCTTTAGAAAACCCCGTAAGACCTTTCGTTGCAATTTTAGGCGGTGCAAAAGTTGCTGATAAACTTAAAGTTATTGAAAACTTACTTGAAAAATGCGATACGCTTATTATCGGTGGCGGTATGGCATATACCTTCCTTAAAGCACAAGGCTACGGCGTAGGTAAATCACTTGTTGATGATGAAAAAATTGATTACTGCAAAGAAATGATGGCTAAAGCAAAGGAACTTGGCAAAAACTTATATCTCCCCGTAGATATGGTTGCAACCGAATCTTTCCCTGACCCCATTGACGCTATTGTTGAAACTAAAACTTTCAAACTTGACGCTCATCCCGAAAATATGGAATCACTTGATATCGGACCTGAAACGATTAAAATTTATACTGATGCAGTTAAAAACGCTAAAACGGTTATTTGGAACGGACCTATGGGCGTTTCTGAAAACCCCTGCTTTGCAAACGGCACTATTGAAGTAGCAAAAGCACTTTCTGAAACTGAAGCAACTACCATTATCGGTGGTGGTGACTCTGCTGCGGCAGTAACCAACCTTGGCTATGCAGATAAAATGACACACATTTCAACTGGTGGCGGTGCATCTTTAGAATTATTTGAAGGCAAAAAACTCCCCGGTATTGAATGCTTAAACGACAAATAATAAAATTTTACAACTAGGAGAAATTTATGAGAAAACCTATCATTGCAGGCAACTGGAAGATGAACAACAACAAAGCCGAAACGGAAGCGCTTATCAATGAATTGAAACCGCTTGTTGCAAAGGCTAAATGCGAAGTGGTAGTATGCGTACCTTTTACTGATTTATGGTCAGCAAAAGAAGCAATTAAAGGAAGCAAAATTCACCTTGGCGCACAAAACGTATCTTGGGCTGAAAGCGGTGCTTTTACCGGCGAAATATCTGCAAAAATGCTTGCCGATTTTGACGTTGAATACGTAATTATCGGACACAGCGAAAGAAGACAATATTTCGGCGAAACTGACGAAAGCGTTAACGCTAGAATTAAACAAGCGCTTAAAAGTGGCTTAAAACCTATCGTTTGTGTTGGTGAAACGTTAGTTGAAAGAGAAAAGAACAAAACTAAAAAAGTATTAAAGAAACAAATTCTTCAAGGTCTTGACGGTCTAACCGCTGAAGATTTTGCTACTATGGTTATCGCTTATGAACCTGTATGGGCAATCGGCACAGGCAAAACCGCAACCGCTGAAGACGCTGACAAAACTATCGGCTATATTAGAAGTTTAGTTAGAAAAACTTGGGGCGGTGAAGTTGCAAAAGCGCTCCGTATTCAATACGGCGGAAGCATGAAACCCGCAAACGCTAAAGAACTTATGGCAAAGAGAAATATTGACGGTGGACTTATCGGTGGTGCTTCTCTTAAAGCGACTGATTTTGCAGCAATCGTAAATTACAAAAACAACTAATTAAAAACAACAAAAAACGCACCGAAAGGTGCGTTTTTAGTTTTAAATTTTATTTTAAGTTGTTTTTTGCTTTGTAATCTTCAATTATTTCTTCGTAATATTTTAATATATCTTCGCAATGCTCATGCCAAGTAATACTGAAAGTTTTCTTAGCGCCTTCGCTTGCCTTTTTAACTAGTTCAGGGCTTTGACAAAGTTCTTTAAGCCTTTCATATATGCTTTTAGCGTTTTCATCACAAAGGAAGCCGTTTTCATTATCAATAATATCTTCTGCGCAAGCGGAATTTTTTACAACGAGCGACGGGGTGCCGTGAACTGCTGCTTCAAATTTTACTAGTGCCGAAGTGTCAAAGGTTGAAGGGAAGGGGAGAACGTCGGCACGTAGATAATAGCCTTGAATTAACTTTTTATCCTTAAGCGCGCCCGTAAATATACATTTATCTTCAATGTTGTGAGTTTTTGCATAGTGTCTAACCTTATGCTCATCCCAACCACCACCAACAAAAATCATAGTAAAATCTTCGCCGTCGTCTTTAAGCATTTTAATAGCGTCCATAAGAAGATAAATATTTTTATAAACCGAAAGCCTACCAACGTAAAGGAAAACGTTTTTCTTCCCTTCAAGGTTATGAAGTTTATTAACCTTATCAATTAGTTCCTTGTCGTTTTCGGGGTAGGTGTAGTCGGTAACGTTTTTAACTACTTTAATATCTTTCTTAAAGCCGTAACTACGAAGTTCTTCCGCAGCGTTTTCGCTAACCGTCCAAACGTAGTCCGCGCGGTTATACGTGTTTAAGATATATTTTATCATTATCTTGGTTAAAAGCCTACTTTTGCTACTGCGCATAAAGTCTTCTTTATACTTGGTGTGAAACATTGCAATAACGGGAACTTTTCTTTTTTTGGCAAGTTTTAACGCGTATTTACCTAAATAGAAAGGGGACTGCGCGTGGATTAAATCAAAATCATAATTTTCTAAATCTTTTTTAAGTTTTTTATCGCTATTAGGTTTACCTATTCTATAATTTTCAGGTGCGCGAATAGATTTGCATCTATAAACCTTAAATTCGTCAGTATCAACGTAGTTTGATTTTTTAGACGGAGCAGGGGTTACCAAAGCACACTCCGCAAGTTCGTTAAGATTTTTGCAGTAGTGATAAGATACATTTATTGCACCGTCAACTATTGGAAAGTATGAATCAACTGTTTGTAAAATTTTTAATTTCTTCATTTTTTTCGCCGAAAATTTTTGTAATTTTTCAATAAAAATATTATATAACAAAATAATCTAGTTGTCAATTTTTTATTTTTATCAATTAGAGTGCGTTTTGGGGGCTTTCTTGCTTGCGTTTATTTCAAAAATGTTTTATAATATCTAGGAAAATAAAAAGGAAAAGGTTTATTATGAAAAAAGTTCCTAATTGTATTATTATAATGGACGGCTACGGCTATAGTGCAAACCAAAACGGCAATGCAGTTTATAGTGCAGATAGCAAAAATATTAACGCTCTTATGGCAAAATATCCGTCAACCTATATTGGCGCAAGCGGTATGGACGTTGGCCTTCCCGAAGGTCAAATGGGTAACAGCGAAGTTGGTCACTTAAATATTGGCGCTGGTAGAATAGTTTATCAAGACTTAACTAAAATCACTAAAGCAATTAGCGACGGAGATTTTTTCACTAACGAAGCACTTAATATTGCAATGGATAATGCATTAAATAACGGCAAAAAATTGCATTTATTTGGTCTTTTAGGAACGGGTGGCGTTCACTCTCATATTGAGCACCTTTACGCGCTATTAGAAATGGCAAAGAAAAAAGGCGTTAAAAACGCTTACGTTCATTGCTTTTTAGACGGCAGAGATACTGACCCTAAATCTGCAAAAGGTTTCATAGGTGACCTTTTAGCAAAAATGCAAGAATTATCTTATGGTGAAATCGCATCTATTTGTGGTAGATATTACGCTATGGATAGAGATAATAACTGGGATAGAACTCTTAAAGCATACGATATGCTTACTTTAGGTACGGGCAAAAAAGAAGAAGACGCGCTTACTGCTATTACTAATAGTTATGATGCGGGCGTGACTGACGAATTCGTTCTTCCTACTAATATTTATAACGGCGACGCTCCCGTTGCACTTATTGAAAAAGGTGATTCAGTAATTTTCTACAACTTCCGTCCCGACCGCGCAAGGCAAATTACTAGGGCGCTATCTCAAGCGGAATTTACGCCTTATCTTGACGAAGAAAAGGGCAAACAAATGTATTTTGAAAGAAAAACCGGCTTTTTAAGTCCCGTATTTACTGGTTTTGCCGTATATGATTCATCTTTTAAAGACGTTTACGTTGCTTTCCCACCAGATGAAATTAAAAATACCCTTCCGCAATATCTTGCAAGTCTAAATAAAACTCAACTTCACATTGCTGAAACGGAAAAATATGCACACGTTACTTTCTTCTTTAACGCAAAACTTGAAGCGGAAGTAGAAGGAGAAACTAGAATAGTTATTCCGTCGCCGAAGGTTGCAACTTACGACTTAAAGCCTGAAATGAGCGCTTACGAAGTTACTGAAAAAGTTTTAGAAGAACTTGATACTGGCAAATACGACGTTATGATATTAAACTATGCAAACTGCGATATGGTTGGTCATACGGGTATATTTGATGCAGCGATAAAAGCAGTTAAAACTGTTGATGAATGCGTTCAAAAAGTTGTAGATAAGATTTTATCTCTTGGCGGAAATGCTATAATTACTGCCGACCACGGCAATGCTGATAAAATGCTTGAAGAAGGTAAGCCGTTTACCGCGCATACCACTAATTTAGTACCTTTCATTGTAGTTGGCAAAGATTATATTGGCAAAGAACTTTTAGAAGGCGGTAAACTTTGCGATATCGCACCGACCCTTTTAGATATTATGAATTTAGAAATTCCTAAAGAAATGACGGGTAAAAGTTTAATAAAATAACAAAAAAACGCTAAAAATAGTTGATAATTGAAAATTTATATGTTAAAATTATCGTACTGTGAAAAAAATAGTGTTATAGAAATATAGCGTTTAGGAGAAATATAATGGATATGTATAGCATGATGGCTAATTTTTGGAATATTTGGCACGGCGGTTTAAAAGTAGCGCTACTCGTTATTATGGCAATTTGTGCGTTATTTATCGTGCTTGTTGTATTATTTCAACCGGGCAACTCATCAGGTGTTAGCGCTTTAGGCGGTTCGTCTGAAACCTTTTTAACAAAAAACAAAGGCAAAACTACTGAATATAAAATGAAAAAGTTAACCGTAATTAGCGGTATTGTGTTCGGTGTTTTAAGTATTGTTTTTGCAATAATTGCTTCATTAGCATAATTTATTAAAAATGGTTTTAAGCGGTTCTGCGTAGCGGGACCGCTTTATATTTTCTTATGAAAAGAGAAATTGTTGAAGGTATAATCCAAGGAAATGAAAAGGGATACGGCTTTTTAATGCCGATAGGTAGTTCCCAAGATTATTTTATTCCGCATAGTGACCTTAAAGGCGCAATGCATAAAGATTTAGTTCTTGCCGAAACCACTGATGGGGAGGGCGCAAGGACTACTGCCCGCGTTCTTAAAATTATAAAACGCGGATTAACTGAAATCGTAGGTACTTTCTTTTCGTTTAAGGGTGCGGGTTTCGTTACCCCTGACGACGATAAATATTTTACCGATATTTTTATACCCGTAAATAAAACTAATAGGGCAAAATCTGGGGATAAGGTAGTTTGTAAAATTTTAGCCTACCCAAAAAAGAAAAACCCTGAAGGTATTGTTACTGAAATTCTAGGTAGACAATATAATAAACAAACGGAAATAAAATCAATACTTCGCACTTATAATTTAGAAGAAAAATTCCCTAAAAAAGTTTTAGACGAAGCAAGGTCTATAGATTTAAGTATAAATAAAGAAGAAATTGAAAAAAGGCAAGATTTAAGAAACGTTTTATGCTTTACTATTGACGGCGAAGACGCACGTGACTTTGACGACGCGGTTTCTATTGAAAAACTTTCTGACGGATATTTATTAGGCGTTCATATTGCGGACGTTTCTAATTACGTAAGGGAAGGCGGTGCAATAGAAACGGAAGCGTTTAATAGGGCTACTAGCGTATATTTCCCCGAAAAAGTTATACCTATGTTACCTGAAATTTTATGTAACGACGTTTGCTCTTTAGTTGAAGGAAAAGATAGGCTAACCTTATCTTGCATTATGAAAGTAGATTTTAGCGGAAAAGTGGTTGATTATAAAATAACACCATCCGTTATAAATAGTAAAAAGCGCTTAACGTACACTCAAGTTCAAAAGTTATACGACGGCGAAAAATTAGATATAGAGTTAGACGAAAAAATTATAAATAGTTTATTTTTAATGAAAGAACTTGCTACAATTTTACACCAAAAAAGATATTTAAGTGGAAGCATAGATTTAGATGTAAAAGAAAGCACAATTTTCGTTAACAAACAAGGCGATATTGAAGTTGCGCCAGCAAAACGAGATTTGGCACATGGAATAATTGAAGAATTTATGATACTTACTAACTGCGTAGTGGCGGAGTATTGTTATTTTTTAGAACTTCCGTTTGTGTATAGAGTTCACGATAAGCCTAGAGAAGATAGGCTAGAAAACTTTTATGATTTTCTAAGTGGCTTAGGCGTGTCGGTAAAACATAAAAAGGACCAAGTGTTCCCAAAAGATTTTCAAAGAATTTTGGAAAACGCTAAGCAAAGTCCGTCTTATCCTATAATAAATAGAATGATGCTTCGCGCAATGCAAAAGGCGGTGTATAGTCCAAAGGAAACGGGGCATTTTGGTCTTAATGAAAAATATTACGCGCACTTTACTTCCCCCATTAGAAGATATCCCGACTTAACTATCCATAGGATAATTAAGGATTTTTTAAGAAATGGTCAAGAATTTGTAGTTAAAAAGTACGATAGTTACGTAGAAAACGCGTCAAAGCAGTCTTCGGATAAAGAAAGAAACGCCATTGAAGCGGAAAGGGCTGTTGATGATTATTATAAAATGCTATATATAAGCGATTTTGTTGGCGAAGAATTTTCGGCAATAGTTAGTGGCGTTACGCAGTTTGGTGTGTTTACCGAACTTGAAAACGGCATAGAAGGGCTAATAAAACTTGAAAATCTTTCGGGCGGAAGATACGCTTTTGATGATAAAAATCTATGTCTTTCTAATGGAAAACGCAAATTCAAAATAGGTATGGCGCTTAAGATAAAAGTAGCGGGTATAGATTACGCAAAAAGACGCGCGGAATTTATTTTAAGTGAGTAATAAGTATTGCAATTAAGTAAAAAAGGTAGTAAAATATAAGTTATGGATGGAAAAAATATTTGCATTAACCGTTCGGCTTCGCACGAATATTTTATTCTTGAAAAAATAGAAGCGGGTATCGTTTTAGACGGCGGGGAAGTTAAGTCTTTGAGAAACGGAAACTGCAACTTAAAAGACAGTTTTTGTATAAAAAGCGGAAATGATTTAATTTTAAAAAACATGCATATCGCCGTTTACGAAAAGTCAGGCGCGTTTAACGTGAAAGATTCGCGTAGAGATAGGAAACTTTTACTTCACAAGGAAGAGATAGTTAAACTTATTTCAAAAGTAAACCAAAAGGGGCTAACGCTAGTTCCGCTTAAACTTTATTTTAAGCAAGCGCTTGTAAAGGTTGAACTTGGGCTTTGCCAAGGTAAGCACACCTACGATAAAAAGCGTACTCAAATGGAAAAGGATATTTTAAGAGAGAATCAAAGAAATCTAAAAAATTATAGATAGAGTTACAAGGAGAAAATATGGCAAACAAAAAGAGAATTGAAACTATATGCGTACAAGGTGGATATACACCCAAAAACGGTGAGCCTAGACAAATTCCCATTTATCAAAGCACTACGTTTAAGTATGATACTAGTGAAGACATGGGTAAACTTTTTGACCTTGAAGCAAGCGGATATTTTTATACTAGGCTTCAAAACCCAACTAATGATTTAGTAGCAAAAAAACTTGCTGAACTAGAAGGCGGTACGGCGGCAATGCTTACTTCGTCAGGTCAAGCGGCAAATTTCTATTCTATTTTTAATATTGCAAATTGTGGCGACCACGTAGTATCAAGTTCGGCTATATACGGCGGAACATTCAATCTTTTTGAAGTTACAATGAAAAAGATGGGTATTGAATTTACCTTTGTTTCTCCCGATTGCAGCGAAGAAGAACTTCGCAAGGCGTTCCGTCCTAACACGAAAGCGCTTTTCGGTGAAACTATTGCCAACCCCGCTTGTTCAGTTTTAGATATTGAAATGTTTGCAAAAGTTGCACACGAAAATGGTGTTCCGCTTATTATAGATAATACTTTTGCAACGCCAGTAAATTGCAGGCCTATTGAATGGGGTGCGGATATCGTTACACACTCTACTACCAAATATTTGGACGGCCACGGCGTAAGCGTTGGCGGTGCAATTATAGACGGCGGTAAATTTGACTGGAATAAATATGCAGATAAATTCCCAGGTCTTACTACTCCCGACGATAGTTACCACGGCGTATGCTACGTAGAAAGGTTTGGGCTTGAAGGCGCTTTTATCACCAAAGCAACCGCTCAACTTATGCGTGACTTTGGTTCAATTCAATCTCCTCAACACGCTTTTTATATCAATTTAGGCATTGAAAGTTTACACGTTAGGATGAAAAGACATTGTGAAAATGGTCAAAAGGTTGCCGAATTTCTTTCTAAACACCCCAAAATTGAATGGGTTAGATATTGCGGTTTGGAAGGCGATAAATACTACGAACTTGGTAAAAAGTATTTGCCTAACGGTTCGTGCGGTGTACTTTCTTTCGCTGTTAAGGGCGGTAGAAAAGATGCTGAAAAACTTATGAAAAATCTAAAGGTTGCGGCAATTGAAACTCACGTTGCAGACGCTAGAACTTGCTGTTTACATCCCGCAAACGCTACTCATAGACAAATGACAGACGCGCAACTAGAAGCGGCAGGTATTCCGCCTACGCTTATAAGATATTCTTGCGGTATTGAAAACGCAGAAGATTTAATTGAAGACCTTGCAAATGCGCTTGAATTAATATAATAAAAAAAGGGGGGAAAAGACGTGCCAATTATCGTTCCAAAAGATATACCTGCGGCAAAAGTACTTTCAGACGAAAATATTTTCGTTATGAATGACCTTCGCGCAAGTATGCAAGATATTCGTCCGCTAGAAATTTTAATACTCAATTTAATGCCTACTAAAATAGTAACGGAAACGCAATTAATGCGTCTTTTATCAAACTCTCCTTTACAAGTAAACGTTACTTTAGTCGCTACCGAAACGTACGTGGGTAAAAACACTTCGGTAGAACACCTTAATAGTTTTTATAAAACTTTTTCGGAAATTAAAAACCGTAAATTTGACGGCATGATTGTTACTGGTGCTCCCGTTGAAGAAATTGACTTTGCCGAAGTTAAATACTGGGACGAACTTAAAGAATTCTTTGAATTTGCTAAAACTAACGTTACTAGCACCATCTTTATTTGTTGGGGCGCGCAAGCGGGTTTATACTACTATTACGGCATAAACAAGCACCCACTTGATAAAAAACTTTTTGGTATTTACGAACATAAAAAGTTAGTAAAATACGACAGATTATTAAAGGGTACTGACGATAGGTTCTTTATGCCACACTCAAGGCATACTACCGTTTATGAAGAAGATATTAAAAACTGCAAAGATATAGTTTTACTTGCATCTTCAAAGCGTGCAGGTGCATCAATTATTCGTTCAAAAGACAATAGATTTATCTTTATTACAGGACACGCTGAATACGATAGAGATACCTTAGAACTTGAATATTTACGTGACTTAAATAAAGGGCTTCCAATAGAACCACCCGAAAATTATTACGTAAACGGCGCAAGTGGTGAAATTAAAATGAACTGGGTTTCTACTGCAAACCTAATTTATATGAACTGGCTTAACCACTACGTATATCAATTAACGCCATACGATTTAGTCGATATTCAAAAACCCAAAAAATAGTGGCATATCGCCACTTAAACGGGGGTGTTTTAGATTCGATTGGGCGAGAGAAGTAAAACGTAAGCATACCGAAGTCCCTGCTTCGTTAAAAAGGGAACTTAAATTTAAATGCTAAC
>JAZOST010000004.1:0-8199 GCA_045657285.1 Christensenellaceae bacterium | reverse complement strand
GCAAACTTCACCGTTGCAGGTCAAACCATTACCGAATACCTTGCTGACGTTATCGACGCAGGTGATTTCGTTCCTGAAACTAACGTTATCAAAACCGTAAATGGCGTAACCTTCTTTGACGAATCAAATGCAGAAGAATTCCGTTCTGCTCCTTACTTTGATATTGACATTGACGGCATCACCATTAAATAATTATCACAAGTAATTATAAAGAATAAAATTTGTCGTAAGGCGGGGAAACTCTCCGCCTTACGTAATTTTATGCTTATACTAGGTAGTGGCACTCTACTACGTAGCGTAAGCATAAAAAAGGAGAAAAACTGTGGAAAAGCAAATTGCTTTAGAGTTCAAGAACGTTTCTAAACGCTTTGGTAAGGTAGTTGCGAACAACAACGTAAACCTTTCAGTTTATAGAAACGAAATACTTTCGCTACTTGGCGAAAACGGCAGTGGTAAAACCACGCTTATGAATATGCTTTCGGGCATATACTTCCCAGACGAAGGTAAAATTTTCATTAACGGCGAAGAAGCGGTTATCGCGTCGCCCAAAGACGCGTACGGCTACAAAATTGGTATGATTCACCAACACTTTAAGTTAGTTGATGTGTTTTCCGCTGCTGAAAATATCGTGCTTGGTAACGACAACGGCGAAAAGTATGATATTAAAACGGTAAACGCCAAAGTTAAAGAAATTGCCGATAGATACGGCTTTGAAATTGACCCCGAAAAGAAAATTCACGAAATGAGCGTTTCTGAAAAGCAAACGGTTGAAATCATTAAGGTTTTATATCGCGGGGCAGATATTCTTATTCTTGACGAGCCTACTGCAGTTTTAACTCCGCAAGAAATTGGAAAACTTTTCAAAATCCTTAAAGAAATGCGTAAAGACGGCAAGTCAATTATTATAATTACCCATAAACTTAACGAAGTTATGGAAATTTCTGATAGGGTTGCTATTCTTCGTAAGGGCGAATATATTGGTACGGTTGAAACTAGCGAAACTAACGAAAAACAACTTACCGAAATGATGGTCGGCAAAAAAATTGACCTTAAAATTGAAAGAATTAAAACGGATTTTGATAGACCGTTACTTGAACTACGCGACCTTCAAATATCAAAAGACGACGGCTCTAAAGCCATTGACGACGTAAGTTTCTATATCCGTGGTGGCGAAATTTTAGGTATTGCAGGCGTTGCGGGTTGTGGACAAAAAGAACTTTGCGAAGCAATTGCGGGTTTAAGAAAAATAGAAAACGGCTCTATTATGCACAAAGGGGAAAGCATAGTTGGTCTTCCCCCAAAGGAAATTATAAACAAGGGCATTGCAATGAGTTTTATTCCTGAAGACCGTTTAGGTATGGGGCTAGCGCCAAGTTTCTCTATAACCGACAATATGATACTAAAAACGTACGGAGAAGCAAAAGGCCCGTTCGTTGATAGAAAATCGGCTAGGGAAAAAGCGCAAAAACTTATTGAAAGGCTAGAAATAGTTACTCCGTCAACTGAAACGCCCGTTAGAAGACTTTCGGGTGGTAACGTTCAAAAAGTTCTAGTAGGTCGCGAAATTGAAGCAGGCCCTAACGTTATAGTTACTGCTTACCCCGTTCGTGGTCTAGATATTAACTCGTCTTACGCCATTTACGACATTTTGAATGAACAAAAGAGAAACGGCGTTGGCGTATTATTCGTTGGTGAAGACCTTGATATTCTTCTTGCGCTTTGCGATAAGATTATGGTTCTTTGCCACGGTAAAAATATGGGCGTTGTTCACGCTGAAAAGACGACTAAAGAAGAAATAGGTCTTATGATGACAGGTTCACTAGACCTAAGCGTAGCAAAAGAAAAAGAATACGGCAAGGCTAAAGATAGTAACCTTACCGAAGAAGAGTGGCTAGCGCAAAAAACTTCAGTAGAGGAGGGAGAAAACAATGGCTAAAGAAGTTGTAAAAGAACCCCTTTTCCATATAGCAAAGAGAGACGCTATTCCGTGGTGGAAAGCGTGGATAATTAGAATTTGTGCAGTTCTTGGCGCACTTGTTTTAACGTCTATAATTTCAATCGCATTAACAGGCAAAGACCCTATTAAAATTTTCGGTAGTATTATTAAAGGTAGTTTTTCTACCGCTACTAAAAGATGGCTACTTCTTCGTGAAGTATCAATTCTTTTGGCAATATCAGTTGCCGTAACCCCCGCTTTCAAAATGAAATTCTGGAATATCGGTGCGGAAGGTCAAGTTTTAGTAGGCTGTTTAGCATCTGGTTGTTGCATAATGTATCTTGGTGACAGCGTTAGCAGTGGCGTGCTTTTAGTTCTTATGACTATTTCTGCAATACTTGCAGGTATGCTTTGGGCGGTTATCCCCGCGATTTTCAAGGCGAAGTTCAATACTAACGAAACGCTATTTACTCTTATGATGAACTACATTGCAACTTTCTTAACCTTATTCTTTATTGATATTTGGGTTCCAAGTGGTTCAGGCACTTTAGGTATTCTTAAAAACGGACAATTCCCGCTTCTCGGTGGTAACGAATACATATTGCCTATATTAATAGTTCTTGCAATTACCATATTTATGTTCGTATATCTTAAATATAGTAAACAAGGTTACGAAATTTCAGTAGTAGGCGAAAGCGTTAACACCGCAAGATACGCTGGCATGAACGTTGGTAAGATTATTATTAGAACGCTTCTCGTTTCTGGTGCGATTTGTGGTATAACGGGTTTACTTTTAGTTGGCGCAATCAACCATACGGTTACCGATTCGCTCGTTGGCGGTCAAGGTTTTACCGCAATTATGGTTTCTTGGCTTGCTAAATTCAATCCGCTTTATATGATACTTACTGCTTTCCTAGTAATATTCTTTAAGCGTGGTGCAAGTCAACTTTCAACCGACTTTAGTGGAGCGATTACTGCTGACTTTGGCGAAATTATCGTCGGAATTATATTCTTCTTTATTATCGGTTGTGAATTCTTTATCAGTTACGTAGTTAAATTTCGCAAAAAGAAAAAAGTAGAACCTAAAGATGCTTTTATTGATAAAATAGAAAATACCGAAGAAAAGGAGGATAACTAAAATGGGTATATTTACTTCTTTCCTTTCAGGCGCAATTCACCTTGGTACAACTTTTGTTTACGGCTCTGTAGGCGAAACTATTACTGAAAAATCAGGGCACCTTAACCTTGGCATACCAGGGATTATGTGCTTTGGCGCACTTGGTGGTTGCCTTGGCGTTTCTATGGTAGGCGCAACACCTGTCCTCACCGTTATAATGGGTATAATAATGTCTTTCCTTTTTGCAGGATTACTTGGCATGCTTTATTCGTTCTTTACGGTAACGCTCCGCGCTAATCAAAACGTTACTGGTCTTACTATTACTACTTTCGGCGTAGGCGCAACTAACTTCTTTATTACGAAGATTAACGACATGTCTTTTGCAAAGGCAAGTACGCAGTTTACTAACTTGTTTACCTTCCACGATAAACTTGGTGGATTTGGCGAAATTTTCTTGTCACACGGAATTCTTGTTTACCTTGCAATTGTTATTGCGGTTTTATCTTCATTATTCTTAAACAAAACCAAAAAAGGTTTATATTTAAGGGCGGTTGGCGAAAGCCCCGCAACGGCTGACGCTGCTGGTATTAACGTTTCTAGATATAAATACGTAGCAACGTTTGTTGGTAGTGGTATTGCAGGTCTTGGCGGTTTGTTCTATATTATGGACTATCTAACGGGCAGTTGGGAATACACTATTGACGCTATGGGTTGGCTTTCTATCGCACTAGTTATATTTACAGTATGGAAACCAAACTGGGCAATACTTGGCTCTTACATTTTCGGCGCGTTCTATATTTTAGCGCAATATGTAAGCGTAAGTTTTGCTATGATGCGTATTCTTAAAATGACACCTTACGTTGTTACAATTATCGTTCTTATCATTACTAGCGTTCGCGGTAAAAAAGAAAATCAACCGCCGGCTTCGCTTGGTCTAAACTACTTTAGAGAAGAACGTTAAAAAAGAGAAAAATAAAACGCGTTGCTTTTTTTGCAACGCGTTTTTTATTTGTTAAAATTTATTTCTTATCAGTGCTACCAAAACCGCCGTGGCGCGTTTCTATAGCGTCGTCGTCAATAGTTATTCCGTATTCAACGAAAACGCCCTGAGCAAACGCCTTGCCTTTTTCTACTTGCAAAGGTTTGTCCCCACAGTTAGTTGCTTTTATAAAAATATGCCCTTCGTTATCCGCAAAGTAATAGTCGCTATCAATAATTCCAACCGTATTGTTTAAGGTAAGTCTAAACTTAAAACCTAAACTACTTCTTGGGTAAATTTTAAGCACCCAGCCTTCGTCAATTTTAACCCTAATTCCCGTAGGAATAAGTGCCGTTTCGCCCTTATCAATAAAAAGGTCTTTGTTTGCGAAAAAATCGTAGCCTGCGCTACCCGCCGTTGCTCTTTTTGGAAGAATAATACTTTCGTATTCTTCACTCGTTCCGTTTTTTAGAAATTCGTTTAATGAAACTTTTTTAAATTTTGCTATTCTTTTCATAATATCACCGCTTATATTATATCACTATTTAGACAGGTTTTCAAGTACGGGTTTTTCTTTAGTCGCTTTTTTTAAGAAAGCGATAGTTGATATGCACATTATAGTGTAAAGGCTTATTATATAATAGGGGAAAGCGTTTACCGAGATGGCGTCCGCTAAAAGACCAAAGAGTGCAGGCATTAACAAAATTCCCAAATTACTTAAAACTAGCCAACTGCCTATTAAAGATTGTGATTTTTCTTTGCCAAAAAGTTCGGGGGTAAGATAAGTTAGGTTTGGGAAAGTAGGTCCGTTCCCTAGCCCTATAAAAAATAGTGCTATACCTTTAGTGTAAACGGGTACAGGTAAAACTATTATAAACACGGCAACAAAAGTTATCGCGTAGCCAAGTTTAAGTACGCCACGGCTTTTAAGTTTGTTTACTATAATACCCGAAAGAACCCTTCCCGAAGTCATACCCGCGTAATAAAGTGTTAAAAAGCGTGCGGCAACGTCTTTAGACATACCTTGATGGGTTAGATATGTGCAAGCCCAAATTCCGCAAGTGAATTCTAACGCGCAAGTAGAGAAAAAAGCCACCCAAGCGCGCCGCATTGAAGACGTTTTTAGCATTTGTTTATAAGTTAAGTTTATGGGCTTAAAATCTTCGTTGTCTGTTTCTTTAGGTTTTATTTTATTCCATAATGGAATTGCAATAATAGAGCAAACGACGATAAATATTTGAATATAAAAAGCGGTGCGGTATCCAAGGCGCCAGTTCCCGTTAGAAAGTGCAAAAGACATAACGAAAGGACTTAAAGCAACGCCAACACCATAAAAGCAGTGCAAAAAACTCATCCACATTGCCTTAAAGCGAAGTGCAAAATAGTTGTTTAGTGCCGCATCAATACAGCCTGCGCCAAGCCCTGCTGGAACAGCGCAAAAACAAAACCAAATTATTGACGGCGAAAGCGAAAAGCCTATTAGAGCAACCGCCGTAAGTAGCGTGCTAACGGTGGTAATAATTCCCGTGCCAAATTTATTTATAAGCCTTGCGCTAAAATAACTTGCAATGATAGTAAAAAGTGAAAGAAGTATAGTTATAAAATTAGCAAAACTTATAGGAATATTTAATTCGGTGTAAATGGCAGGCCAAGCCGAGCCTAAAATAGAATCGGGAATACCAAGACCTATAAAAATGATATAGCCTAAAAGCATAACGAAAGTTGCCATAAACACCCACCTAAAAATTCTTGTAAATTGTATCACAATATAAAAATAAAATCAAATAAAGAACGGGCGTCATAAGCGTATTGACAAAATATTTACGAAGGTGGTATAATTTTCAAAATAAAACGTATAATTATTTAATCTAAAGTATGTGAGGCGGTTTTATGAGAGTATGTATTTACGGCGCGTCAAGTTCACACATTGACGGAAAATATATAGAAAGTTGTTATGCACTAGGCAAAACACTAGCACTAAACGGGCACGACCTTGTTTTTGGCGCAGGTTCAGAAGGGCTTATGGGTGCGGCTGCACGCGGTTTTAAGGACGGCGGTGGCCATATTCATGGAGTAATCCCAAAATTCTTTGAAGAAGGCGGTTACGAAGCCATTTATTACGAAAGCGATAAGATAACCTATACCGAAAATATGGCACAGCGTAAGCAAATTATGGAAGACGAATGTGAGGCGTTTATAATCGTCCCCGGCGGAATAGGAACTCTAGAAGAATTTTTCCAAGTGCTAACGCTAAAACAACTTGGTAGGCATAATAAAGCGATAGCGATATATAATGCCGAAGGGTACTATAACGGACTTAACGAATTTTTTCAAAGCGCAGTTGATAAAAAGTTTATTAGGGAAGAATGTAAAAAACTATATAAGTCCTTTGACGACGCTAGTCAGTTAGTAAAATATATTGAAGGTTATTCTTCTGAAGATATTGAGTGGTCAATACTTAAAAGGAATTAAAATAAAAAAGCGTATTCAAACGAATACGCTTTTAATATACTTAAAATTACTCTTGAACGGGGTGATTTTTATCGTATCTCTTTTTAGAAGTTGTAAACACGAACCCGATAATAATGTGAAGATAATAACTTAAAAATCTCCAAAGTAGCATTGCAGTAAACGCGTAACCGCTTCCAAGCCCCGTCTTAAATAGCAAGAAGAATGAAAGGTCCGCAGCGCCAGAGTTACCGGGAGTAGGTATAAACGAAATACCCGCGTATAAAATCATACAAAGTTGAACAACTTGTAGCCATTCTAAAATTCCACCGCCCCAGTTAAAGCCAAAGAATTTAAGTGTAAAATATGCTATAGAGCAGTTAGCAAATTGTTCTAAAAAACTAATAAAGAAAGTCGTTGAAAAAATTAGCGGGTTAGATGCGGATTGTTTAATACATCTAGAGTTACTAATAACCGTCTTCATAGTTTTATATTGCGTTTCTTCGGGTTTTTTTAGAAGTTTTAATTTTTTAGCAATAAAGAAAACAAGTTTAACAAGTTTTGCGCCAACCCTTGGCATTATAGAAAAGGTAACGACAAGAAGTGGCATAAATATGCAAAGGCAAAGCCCAACTACTGCTAGAACTGAAGTAACTGCTGGAAGTGCCCCAAGCATGTTAGTAGGAATAGATAAAACGTTTTTTGAAAGTAACAATAATGAAGTTACGCCCATAACAACGAAAGCGAGTTGATTTTGGAAAAACGTTAGTATTGGAAGTGATGATGCCACGCCCCCGTGTACGCCGTGTTTTGAAAGGTGATAAATTTCAAAAGGTTGACCGCCAACTGCAAGCGGGGTAATATTGTTATAATATAGCCCAACTATTCCCGTTTCAACACAAGTCTTAAAGTGCCATTTTTTCGTTAAGTATTTACATAGAACGGAAAGTTTTAGCCCTTTAAACAAGTAACAGGCAAGAACGCTCATTACAGCGAATAATAGATAGTACCAGTTACCTGCAAGTCTAGAAAAAACCTCGCCGATAGGGGGTAATCTTTCGCCGGATAAAAAGTCGTTAATAAACGTAAAAATTAAAACGCCTACCACCACAGAAATAAAGAAAACGGAAGAAAGAATTTTAAGCCTACGTTGCTTTTTGTTGGTCGCTTTTTCTACGTCAAGCCCCCAAATTTGTTTCATAACCATTTGGCTTTCTTTGGCTAATTTTTCCTTTCTTTGTTTTTTCTCTAAAGCGTCAGGCGTGTTTTTTGCTTCTTCTTTTTTAAGTTGTTTTTCAGTAACTTCAACTATTTTAAGTTCGGAGGTTTTTTCGTCTATCTCAAACTTTTCAATAATTGGTGTGTCGTCTTTTTTCATAACGAATAGATTATACCCCAAAACCTTATAAGTGTCAATAAGTTTAAGTTAAACTATTGACTAGCCGATATTTTATGCGGTAAAATGTAGTAAATAAAACAAAAAGGGGCAAAAATGGACTGCAAAAATAATAGCGAAATAAAAGTGTCAGTAATTATTTGTGCTTACAACGCTAGCGAAAGCATAAATAGATGTTTGCAGTCGTTAAGAGTGCAAACACACAAAAATATTCAGTTTATATTAGTTGACGATGGTAGCACTGACGAAACGGGAGAAATTTTATCGGCTTTTGCATTAGAAACTAGCGGAAAATATATAAGAATAGAAAATAGCGGTGTTTC
>JAZOST010000003.1:0-5869 GCA_045657285.1 Christensenellaceae bacterium | reverse complement strand
TTAAGCGGTAAAGTCAATCTTTTTTTACTTTTTTCGTCATTTTATTTAGCAAAGAATTTAGCGCTTGATTTTTAAGCGCAAATTGTGTTAAAATCTTTCTATGGTTAGAATTTGGGCAAAACTACTTAAAGAAGATAAAATTATAAATCAGTGTGTTTTTGAACGCGTTGGGCTTACTGACTATTCGCTTTTTTACGAATACGTTAGGGATATTTGCGAACTTTTAGACTGCCCTACCCCCGTAGTTATAAAAACGCATATTTTTAATTACGCTAAATATAATACCGTGCGATTTACCCAAAGCGATTTCGTTGAAAAGATTGACTTTGATAAACTTGTTTTAGAAAACGCACTTTTATAAGAATAATAATTTTCTAAAGACACACGCTATTATCGGAGGGAATAATATGAGAATTACTTCTATTTTAGCGTACGTTTTAGTAATTGTTGGCGCAATCGTTTGGGGTCTTATTGGAATTTTTAATTTCAATTTGGTCGCTATGATTTTCGGCGCTGGCGCAGGTGCAATAATCTCTAGAATTATTTACACCTTAGTCGGTCTTGCCGGTATTTGGCTAATTTTTTACTGGATTACCTACGAACCTTTTAGAAGGGTTGAATAAGAAAAAAGGCTACAAATAGTAGCCTTTTTCTTTTATTCTTTTATAATTTTTTTGACCGCAAAATATAGCGGTACGCCTACGCCGTAAACGGCAAGCGTTTGCCCTGCTAAAAGAATTAAAACTTGAATTATATAAAGATATTCCGTTTGCAAATAAAAAATCCAAATTATAGGAAGAATTATAGCGTTAAGAAGTACTGGCGAAAGCCCACCTAAAAAGAGTTTAATAGGCTCTTTTTTTATTTTTCTTCCCACAAAATAGGTTATACCCCCAGCGCAAAACGTAATTATCGTGCCAAAAATCGTATCAAGCGGTGCGCAACCACTTATTAGATTTACTATTAAGCACCCTGCACTTACACCCCAAACGGCTTCACCCATCAATAGTGGCAAAAGAGTAAACGCTTCGGCTATACGAACTTGAACCACACCACTTGCAAGTGGCAAATTCAAAAACGAAAGCCCCACGTATAAACTTGCTATAATTCCCGCTCTTGCTATTTTTAACGTTTTAGTATTTCTCATAAAAAAATCCCTTTTCGGCTTACCGAAAAAGGAAGTTTAATCGCTTTGTCGGTTGTTTTAACGAAGTGTTTGCCGAAAACCTTCTATTCATTATTTATATATATAATAACACAAACAACAAAAAAACAAAACTTTTTTAACAAAAAATAATAATTTTAATAAAAATCATTGACACGCGACGTAAAAAGCATTATATTAGTCGTGTAAAAAAAAGATAGAGGCGCAGTTTTTATGATAAACGTCTTCAGGGCTAAAAGAAGACGCGGTAAAGGAAAAACTGCCGAAGAAAGTAATTTGCCCAAAAGTTACTTGTCTGGGCGTAAGAGAAACACTCTTACGACTGTCGCAAGGAATCCCTTGCGTTGCGCTATTAGATATTTTGGTTTTTAATCACGATATTTAATAGTATCGTGATTTTTTTTACGAATAATTTTTACAAAGGAGTAAAAAAATGTTAAACCAAAAGAAATTTTTTAGCAAGAATACTATTACGCTACTCGTAGCGTCAATAGTTATTCTAACGGCACTTATAGTGCTAACCGCAACGGGCGCAGTTCATCAACTTCTTGCCTGCCCTGATTGCGCTGGCGCTATTTGTTCAACTTGTGCTGGAGCAGGGGAACTTCCTATCGTAGACAGCACCCTTACGGCAGTTTGCCCCGATTGTTGCGAAACTTGCGGTGGCGCGGGTATTGTTCAAGGCTCTATTTGGGCACTACTTCCCCCGATTATCGCTATAGGTCTTGCGCTTATCACGAAAGAAGTGTTCAGTTCACTCTTTATCGGTATTTTATCAGGCGCAATTCTCGCTGCGGACTTTGCACCCCTTAAAACGTTTGACTACGTTGTAAATGATGGTCTTATCAATGCGGTTTCTGGCACTGCAGGTATTTTCATCTTCCTTATTGAACTTGGCATTTTAGTTTGCCTTATCAATAAAGCAGGTGGCTCTAAAGCGTTTGGCGACTGGGCTCAAAAACACGTTAAATCTAAAGTTGGCGCTGCTATTTGCACGTTTATTTTAGGTGTTTTAATTTTCGTTGACGACTACTTTAACTGCTTAACCGTTGGTTCAGTTATGCGCCCCGTTACCGATAAACACAAAATTTCACGTTCTAAACTTGCTTACCTTATTGACGCAACGGCTGCACCTGTCTGTATGATAGCGCCCATTTCTTCTTGGGCTGCGGCAGTTTCTCAATACGCTGCCGACGGCGAAGGTATTAACCTTTTCATTGCGGCTATTCCGTTTAACTTCTATTCGCTATTAACGTTCGTATTCGTTATTTCGCTTATTCTTTTGAAATTTGACTTCGGTCCTATGAGAAAACACGAAAAGAACGCTGAAAACGGCGACCTTTTCAGTGGCAAACAAGTTAAAGAAGAAACGGAAACTCCTTGCGAAAGGGGTAGGGTTTTAGATTTAGTTCTTCCCATTATTTTCCTTTTAACTTTTAGTATTTTCGCACTTGTTTACGTTGGCGGAATTTTAGACGGAAAAGGCTTTATCGGTGCATTTGCCGATACGGACGCTACGGTTGCTCTTCCTTGGGGCGGTCTTATCACCCTTATTGCTACTATCGCATACTTTGCTATTAGAAAAGTTGTTTCTGCTAAAGAAGCGTTTGCTGCATTCCCCAAAGGATTTATGGCAATGGTTCCCGCAATTTTCATTTTGACTTTTGCTACCGCTCTTAAGAATATGACCGGTTTACTCGGTGCGGCTTATTACGTTGGCGATATGATGTATTCTTTCCCAGAAACTTTAGCAAAACTCTTACCGGCAGTTATCTTCCTTGTTGCTTGCGTTCTTGCTTTCGCAACCGGAACAAGTTGGGGTACGTTCGGTATTCTTATTCCTATAGTTACCGCAATGTTCCCAGCAGACAATTCGCTTATGATTATCGGTATGTCGGCTTGTCTTGCAGGTGCAGTTTGTGGCGACCACTGCTCACCCATTTCTGATACTACCATTATGAGTAGTGCGGGTGCAGAATGTGAACACATCAATCACGTATCAACTCAACTTCCCTACGCTATCTTCGTTGCTGCAATTTCGTTTGTATGTTTCGTTTTAGCAGGATTTGTTCAATTATGGTACGTTGTTCTTCCTATCGGTATGGCTCTTACCGTTGGCGCACTTTTCGTTATGAAAAAACTAATCGCCAAAAAAGAAGCAACTAGTACCACTGAAGAACAAGCAGAATAATTAACTTAAAACTAAAAGCCCCGATAAGCCGAGTCCCTATAAGGGATTCGGCAACTAAATAAATCCTTACGGATTTGTGATATTCGTCTAATGACGAGTGAGATTGCCTTACGGCAGTTATATTCGCCTTACGGCGAGTTAAGGATTTATTTAATATAACTTTGGCGATAGCCAAAATATAACGCAAGAATTATCTTGCATATCACTTTTAGCCACACGGCTAAAAACATAACTTTTTTATTTTTATATTTTGTGGATAAAGAAAAGCCCACCATATTTCGCCTTAAAGCGAAGTATAGTGGGCTATACTTTTGTATTAAATTAAAATTCCCTTATAGGAACGCCCTAATTCGGGGCTTTTTTGTTACTTTTTTAATGCATTTTTTATTATTTTACGCTAGTTCATTTTTTACTTTTGCAAATTGTTCTACTGCTTTTTTTAGTTCGGTGTCCGTTGCCGACTGCACGCGAGCGTGGTCGTTTTCGGTAAGAAAAAAGAATACGGAAATTTGGTCTTCAATTTGCTCTTCTAGGCTTTTCTTTATCATTTTTCTAAACCCGTTAGAGCAACCTTCAGTTATAGCCGTCGCATATAGTTTTACTAGCGCTTTTTCTACTATCAATAAATCGTTTAAAGAGTCTTTTTCGTTTAGCGTCGTTTCTGCTTTATAATTCATAATTATTCCCCCTTTAATAGTTCATAGAGACGACCAAAGCGCCTTTCGTGGCTATCGGCTAGCCTGTTTAATTGTTCAGTTAGTTTTTTGTTAGTTAAAATTCTTCCGTAAAGCCTTGCTTTTTTGCAAACGTTTTCTTCACACGTCAAAACGTCTTTAAGCAAAACCAGTTCTTTTTGAGTAAGCATATTTGCCATAAAAACTTCTCCTTGTTTTATTTTTACGCTATAATTTTTGCCGACTTACCGCAATTTCATACCTGCAAAAAAATTTTTAAAATTTTTTAATAAACATTATAAAAAACTATAAACATTTTTGAAAAATCGTGGTATAATATTCGTTGGGTATTCCTTTAAATAAGGAAAACTGTTGCCCAAGAAGGTATTTTATGGCACGTATGTTTGGAACAATTTCACGCGGGGTTAGAGCGCCTATTATTAAAAACGGTGACGACATTGTTAAAGTAGTTACCGATTCAATTTTAGAAGCGTCTAAAGTTGAAGGCGTTGCTCTTCGCGACCGCGACGTAGTTGCTATGACTGAAGCAATCGTTGCAAGAGCGCAAGGAAACTATGCAACCGTTGACCAAATAGCGCTTGACGTTAAGAATAAACTTGGCGGAGAAACTATTGGCGTTATTTTCCCCATTCTATCAAGAAACCGCTTTTCAGTATGTCTAAAAGGTATTGCTAAAGGCGCAAAGAAAATAGTTTTAATGCTTTCATATCCGTCTGACGAAGTTGGTAACCACCTTGTTTCTTTTGACGCGCTTGACGAAAAAGGCGTAAATCCCTATACGGACGTTTTAACCGAAGCAAAATACCGCGAATATTTTGGCGACGCTAAACACACCTTTACTGGTATGGACTACGTTGCTTATTATAGAGATTTAATTACTAGCCAAGGCGCTGATTGCGAAATTATTTTCGCAAACAACCCAAAAGCAATTCTTACATACACTAAAAACGTTTTATGTTGTGATATTCACACCCGTTTCCGTACCAAAAGGCTTTTAACCGCTGGTGGCGCTGAAATCGTTTGCGGTTTAGATGATATTTTAAACGCTAGTGTGAACGGCAGTGGCTATAACGAAGATTACGGTCTTTTAGGCTCAAACAAAGCAACTGAAGATAGCGTTAAACTTTTCCCAAGAAATTGTCAACCCGTTGTTGATGCAATTAAAGAAAACTTATTCAAGGCAACCGGCAAAAACGTTGAAGTTATGGTTTATGGCGACGGCGCATTTAAAGACCCCGTTGGTAAAATTTGGGAACTTGCTGACCCCGTTGTTTCCCCCGCCTATACGGACGGATTAGACGGCACGCCCAACGAACTTAAACTTAAATACCTTGCCGATAACGACTTCAAAAATCTTAAAGGCGAAGAACTTAAACAAGCAATCAAAAACGAAATTGCTAAAAAAGATTCTACCGTGGTTGGTCAAATGGGTACTACCCCAAGACGACTTACCGACCTTATCGGTTCACTTTGCGACCTAACTTCAGGTTCAGGCGACAAAGGTACGCCGATTATTTGGATTCAAGGTTACTTTGATAACTACACCACCGAATATTAAAATTAAAACCGCCAAGTTTAGTGCGTCAGTAATAGGGATTATTACTGACGCACTAGTTATATTTGCCTATCGGCAAGTTATATTGCTTAAAGCAGTTATATTTTGCTACGCAAAGTTTAATTTTCCCTTTCGGGAAAGTTGTGGCAAATATAATATAACTTTAACCGTAGGTTAAAATATAACGCAAGATACTTGCATATCACTTTTAGCCACAAGGCTAAAAATATAACTTAAATCTTTAATTTTTGTGTATAAGAAAA
>JAZOST010000002.1:0-58237 GCA_045657285.1 Christensenellaceae bacterium | reverse complement strand
CGTTTTCACGCTTAAATAATATTACGTCGTAAAGACTAGGTTCGTCTTTAAGAGTTTCAATAATTACTGAACTAGCGTGGTTCTTTATGAAAGGCCACATACTATCGCCATACGGCGCAAACGCAATGGTGCCTTTGTTTTTTAGCGCGTTTTCTATTACCGCAAAATTAGTTTTCAAAACTCTTAATACCTACCACTTCTTCTACGGGGAGAGCGAATACTACGCCTTGCGCTTCGGTATCTTTACCCGCTTTTGCCATAATTGCGCGCATAATATCGTCGCGTTTTTCGCGCTTTGCTACGATATGAATAATTTCTTTTTCTTCGCAAATGTTTATGCCGAAGAATTTAGCAATTTCCGTGCCAGTACCTTTTGCTTTAACAACCGTACCACCACTCGCGCCCACTTCCCTTGCGCTATCCATAACGTCGTCAACGTTTCCTTTGTTTACTATTGCCATTATTAAAACGAATTTGGTTTGTTCCATTTTATTTTCTCCTTTGGAAATAGGCTCGTCGGTAAAATAATTTTTAGCGTACTCCCCGCCAAGGCTATCAACGGACGAAAAATACGCCACGCCAAGCCCCCTTGCGAAGTTTAGTTCATAACTAAGCGCGTTCTTAATTTCAGTTACCTTTGAAATTGGAACTACGCAGTCAAGCATAATTCTTTCAGTATCTTCAAGCCCCAAAACGTCTAAAACGCTTTTAGTTGCCGTACCAAAACAAAATTTACAAAGTACCGTTTTAACGCCTTTAGAGTGGAGAAAATCTACTAAAATTTTCTCATTATCTCTAGCGGATACTATTGTTAAATGCTTTAATCCGTACATAAATTTCTCCTAATCAATAATGTCTTCCACAACGGGATTTTGCTCTTTTTGAGCGGTATATTTTTTAAGTTTAATCTTGTAAACAAGCCCTAAAATTTGAATTGTAATAAGCGGTGTCATTGCAACCATTGCAACAACGCCAAAGCCTTCTAGCGCAACGTTCCCGCCAACAGAAGCACAAACGCCTATCGCAAACGGCATAATAAAACTTGCCGTCATTGCCCCAGACGCTACACCGCCACTATCAAACGCTATTGCAGTAAAGAAGTCAGGCACTATAAAAGATAACACTAACGCTATTAAGTACCCCGGTATTAAGAAATACATAATAGGAATATGGAATAAAATACGTAGCATTGCAATACCAACGGACACCGAAACGCCTATCATAAGGCTAGTTTTAAGTGCGCGCTTTGATATTGCGCCAAGCGTGATTTCAAACACTTGTTTTTGAAGTACGTGAACTGCAGGCTCCGCCGCCACCACGAAGAAACCTAAAAGCATACCTATAGGTATAACAATCCAGTTCGCATTTAAATTTCCAAGCACACCACCAAGATAACTACCTACCGGTAAGAAACCAACGTTTACACCAACAAGGAACAACACAAGCCCTAAATAAGTGTATAAAATACCGATTAGTATTCTAACGTAGTTTTTCTTACCTATTTTGTCGCCGTAGAGTTGCGACAACAAGAAAACAACCACGATTGGCAAAAGCGCTATTGCAACTTCCTTAAAATAGTGCGGTATTTGATGCACTATAAAGGAAATAAGTTCTCTTGAATTAGTAATTGACGGCACTACGTTTTCAGTAGCGGTGATGCTTTCGGGCTGAAAGATAATACCAAGTATCATAACGGCAATAATAGGTCCAACCGAACAAAGCGCGGTTAAGCCGAATTCACCGCCGTCCCCCTTCTTTTCAGTATGAACTGACGCAATACCAGTACCTATTGCGATAATAAACGGAACGCTCATAGGGCCTGTAGTTACCCCACCGCTATCAAACGCAAGCGGAACGAACGCCTTTGGAACGAAGAACGAAAGGGTGAAAACGATAGCGTAAAGAAATACTATCAAATAAGAAAATTTTACTTTTAATATTATTCTTAAAAATGCTATTACTAAAAACACACCTACGCCTACGCCAACTGCAATAAGAAGCGTCCATTTGTTTATAGTTTTTGCTAATTGCCCTGCAAGAACTTGAAGGTCAGGCTCTGCAATTGTAATAAAAATGCCCATAAAGAAAAGCACGAAAATAATAAGCCAAAGTTTACGCGTTTTTATAGTTGAAAAACCTATATACTCACCGACAGGCGTCATAGCAACGTCAGCACCGAGCGTGAAAACCCCTGTACCTAAAAAAACGAACGCAGTTCCTATTATGAACACCAAAAAAGTACCGCTGTCAATAGGAGCAACGGTAATGCTCAAAATAAAAATTATTAAGAATATGGGTAGAACGGATAAAAGCGATTCTTTGACTTTTTCAAGCCACATCGTTTTATCACGCCACTGCATACGTTTTTTCATTACTTTTCCTTATTCTTTATTATTAGAATAAAAAGTCAACGGCAACTGAAGATTCAACTACTGCGTGCATATGCTTTTTAACCACACCGCAGTGGTAAGCGTCGTTTTGGTAAGCGTCTAAATCTTTTTCGTCTTTTAATACTACGCTTAAAATAATATCATATGAACGTGGGCTATGTAAAAAGTCCTTACCAACTTCCATATCAATAAGCATAGGAACGTTTCCACGCATTGAAGAAAGCACTTCAACCGCTTTATCTACGTTTTCGCCTTGTTTAAGTTTGAAACATACTACGTGTTTAACCATAATTTATATCTCCTAGAATTTCTCCATTTTATATTGTATAATATAAACCAAAAAAATTCAATATTTATTTAGTAGTTTTACTAAAAAAAAGCCCTTAGAAAAGGGCTTTTTTATCTTTTAGTATTTTACGCTATAAAGTAAATCTTCATAGGTTGGGAACGGGTGGAATTCTTTTGCCATTAAAAGTTCAATTTCGTCTGCGTAAGTTCTTAAATCTAGCATACACTTTAGAAGAACTTTCTTGCAGTACTTGGCTTTATCTAAATCCGTTTTGGCTTTAGTAAATCCGTCAAGTCCAACTTCAAGAGCGGTAAGCGCTTCGTTGTACTTTTCAGCAAGTGAAGAAACTTTTTTAAGCACACCCTTTTCAAGTGATGCACTTAAAGAGTCCCAACCTTTTTTGAAAGATGTGTCCTTTTTAGAGAGCGCTAAAACTCTTTCTTCTAGTAAAAGTTTTTCGTTTACTGCCTTAAGCAAGAATTTTTGATACTTTATAATCGCTGGGGTAATTTCCTTTCTAGCAATGTCAAGTGCCGTAAGCGCTTCAATATGAACGATATTGTAATAGTTTTCTATTAAAATATTCATTCTTGAGTGCATTTCCGTTGCCGTTAAAACTTTATGGTCTTCAAATAGTTTAACGTTTTTATCATCAACGTAGTGCGGAAGCGCCATTGCGGTATCTTCAAGGTTAAATAATCCCCTTTTCTTTGCCGTTTTAACCCACTCTTTAGAATAGTTATTTCCGCTAAATATTACGCGCTTATGTTCTTTGATTTTTTCTTTTAATAGTTTATGAAGTTCTGCATTAAAGTCAGTGGCGTTTTCAAGTTTATCAGCAAACGCTTTAAGTTCGTCGGCAACTATCGTGTTGAGAATAAAGTTAGGACAACCGATATTTAAGGACGAGCCTACCATACGGAATTCAAACTTATTACCCGTAAACGCGAACGGCGAAGTTCTGTTTCTATCCGTTGAGTCTTTAGGAATAACGGGAAGAACTGAAACGCCGATTTTAAGTTCTTCATTTTGTTTAGAACTATAACTTGAGCCGTTTTCAATAGAAGAAAGAATTCCTTCAAGTTCTTCGCCAAGATAAATTGAAATTATAGCGGGCGGTGCTTCGCTTGCACCTAAACGGTGGTCGTTGCCAGCCGTTGCAACGCTTATTCTTAAAAGGTCTTGATGTTTGTCAACCGCGCTAATTACTGCAACTAGGAATAACAAGAATTGTGCGTTTTGTTCAGGTGTTGCGCCCGGTTCTAACAAGTTTTCGCCAAGGTCGGTTGAAAGCGACCAGTTGTTGTGCTTACCGCTTCCGTTTACGCCAAGGAAAGGCTTTTCGTGAAGCAAGCATACTAGGCCGTGCTTGTTAGCAATGCTCTTCATAAGCTCCATAACGATTTGGTTATGGTCGGTAGCAACGTTTGCTGAAGTGTACGTACAAGCAAGTTCGTGTTGTGCGGGAGCAACTTCGTTATGTTTGGTTTTAGCATAAACGCCAAGTTTCCAAAGTTCAAAATCAAGTTCCTTCATAAACGCCGAAACTTGTGATTTTATAGCGCCGTAGTAATGGTCTTCAAGTTCTTGACCTTTAGACGTTCTTGCCCCGAAAAGAGTTCTTCCGCAGTGAATAAGGTCAAGCCTTTTTTCGTAAACTTCTTTGCTGATTAAAAAATATTCTTGTTCAGCGCCAACCGTAACGTTAACTTTTTTAACCTTATCGTTACCAAAAAGTTTAAGAACGCGAAGTGCTTGTTCGTTAAGCGTTTGGTTAGAACGAAGAAGGGGCGTCTTTTTATCAAGCGCTTGTCCGTCGTAAGAACAGAACGCAGTAGGAATATAAAGACTGCCGTCTTTTACGAAAGCGTAAGAAGTCGGGTCCCAAGCGGTATAGCCACGCGCTTCAAAAGTAGCGCGAAGACCACCTGACGGAAAACTTGACGCGTCAGATTCGCCCTTAACTAAAGATTTAGCCGAGAATTTCATAATGGCTTCGCCCTTAGCGAAAGGTTCAACGAAACTATCGTGTTTTTCAGCAGTAATACCCGTCATCGGTTGGAACCAGTGTGTATAGTGAGTAGCGCCTTTTTCAATAGCCCACTCTTTCATTGCAGAGGCAATTTCGGTAGCCGCATCTATAGATAGAGCCACGCCTTTAGTTTCGGCATCACAAACCGCTTTGTAAGCACTTGCCGAAAGACGCTCTTTCATAACTTTATCGTTAAACACCATTGAACCGAAAAGTTCGGGAATCTTCTTTTCCACGTTAATACTTCCTTTTTTTCAAAATATTACATAGATTTTACCATTATTCTTTTATATTGTCAAACTTTATATTAAATTTAAGTTATATACTAAAAAAAATACGTAAAAATTTTTTTGTACAATTGACATAACGGGGGTTAATATTTTATAATAAAAATATCTAAATTTGCGGAGGAATTTATGCAAGGTAACGTAAGAAGCGAAAGTATGGAAAGAATTACAACCATAGAACTTGCCAACGCTTTCATTGAAGAACAAGTTAAAGATATTAGAGAACAAGTTAAAGATAAAAAGGTATTATTAGCCCTTTCAGGTGGCGTAGATAGTTCAGTTGTTGCCGCTCTTTTGATTAAAGCAATCGGCAAACAATTAGTTTGCGTACACGTAAACCACGGCTTAATGCGTAAAGGCGAAAGCGAACAAGTTGTTGAAGTCTTTGGAAAAGAACTTGACGCTAACCTTATCTACGTTGACGCTACCGACCGCTTTTTAGGTTTACTTGAAGGCGTTTCTGCCCCCGAACAAAAAAGAAAAATTATCGGCGGAGAGTTTATTAAAGTCTTTGACGAAGAAGCAAGAAAACTTACGGGTATTGATTTCCTAGCACAAGGCACGATTTACCCTGACATTTTAGAAAGCGACGGCGTTAAAGCGCACCACAACGTTGGCGGTCTTCCCGAAGATATGAAATTTGAACTTGTTGAACCGGTTAAACTTTTATATAAAGACGAAGTTCGTATAGTTGGTAAGGCTTTAGGACTACCAGACAATATGGTATTCCGTCAACCCTTCCCCGGCCCAGGTCTTGGCGTTAGATGTCTTGGTGCAATCACACGTGACAGACTAGAAGCGTTAAGAGAAGCCGACGCTATCTTAAGAGAAGAATTTGAAATTAACGGTTTAGCAGGCAAAGTATGGCAATACTTTATAGCCGTTCCCGATATGAAGAGCGTAGGCGTTAGAAACGACAAACGCTACGAAGGTTGGCCCGCAATAATCCGTGCGGTAAACACGGTTGACGCAATGACCGCAACTATTGAAGAAATTCCTTACGAAATTTTACATAAGATTACCGACAGAATTACCAAGGAAGTTGAAGGTATAAATAGAGTACTTCTTGACCTTACCCCCAAGCCCATCGGCACTATTGAGTGGGAGTAGGCATTTGCTTTGCAAATGCAATTAAATCCATACTTCGTATGGAATAAATCTCTAAAGAGACTAAATCCTAGCGATGCTAGGATGAAATCGCCTATAGCGGTTGTGGATTTAATTTTAACCAAAGCATCGCTTTGATTTCATCTACGTAGTAGATTTCATCACGAAGTGATTTCATCGTGCGGTTCATCCGCACGATTTCATTATAGGATAAATTATGAAAGAAAACGTATTGGCGAACTTGTCTATAGAATTTTCAGTTAAAATATTACAACTTTGCGACAAAATACAAGGTCATTATTCCTTAAAAAACCAACTTGAACGTTCTGCGACAAGTATTGGTGCAAATATTAGAGAAGCAAATTATGCACAAAGCCCGTCTGACTTTATCGCTAAACTACAAATCTCTCTTAAAGAGTGTTACGAAACGGAATATTGGCTTGAATTACTAGATAAAGCACAAATCTTGCCTTGTGAATCTCTTAACGCTATAACTCACGATTGTGGCAGTATTCGTAGATTGCTTATTTCATCAATCAACACTTTAAAATCAAAACAAATTTAATAAAAAAGGACGGAAAATTTTCCGTCCTTTAATTTTTTTAATCTTTTATAAACTCAACAACATCTTCTATTTTGCAATCTAGAAAAGCACAAATTTTATCTAAGGTTTTCATTTCAATGTTTTGGTTTGCTTTTAATCTGCGCACCGTCTTACTATCTATCCCGCACTCTTCACGAAGTCTATAAGTTGAAACACCCTTTTTATCCATCGTTATAAATAATCTATCAAATTTAAACATTTTTCTCTCCATAAATATTGACTTCTAATATTATGGGGTTTATAATCTTTTTTATTAAGGGGATATAATCCCCATAGGAGAATAAATTATGGATTTATGGAGAGAACTTTTAATAAATGGTTTACAAAATGAAAGTACGATATTTGATAACTTTAATGATAATGCATTGATAGACGTATTAGAAAAACAATGTTATAAAGTTTTAGAGCAAATAAAACAAACACTAGATAATGAAATCTTAACTGACGAAGCTTGTTTTAATAAAATAGAAAAACTTTTATACGTTTTAGAACAAAATGGAATTTTTTGCGATAGGCACGACTTTTAATTTTAATTTTTTATCAAAAAAGGACGGAAAATCTTCCGTCCTTTTATCTAACTACTATTTTATTAACTCATATTCAACTAACAAGGGCATAATGTAATTTTCATAATATCCTTTAATGGTTGTATCAAGTGTTCTAATGGCTGTATTTAGATTTGCATATTTATATACTAGAACAGGTTCACCTTGCCTATTTTTTCGTCCGCTATCAATTTTTATGTTTATTTCTTCCATTATTTGCCATAAACCAAAGCGAAAATCTGGATATTTTTTAATAGTATTTTTATATTCTTCCGTTCGTTTAATTTCAAAAATAACATCACTCCAATATTTTAATAAATTTTCTTCTATCTCTAGCAATTCGCATCCATCAGCAATAAATTCTTTCAATGAATTATAAGCAATCGTATCTTCTTTATCAAAACACAATTCATTTTTGTAAAAACGTTTATCACTCCCCATCAAAGAACGACATTTATTTTTTGGCGTTAAAGAAGTATAAATTAAGCAACGTTTTAAAAATTCTTTATCGCAAATATAATTGCCTTGTCCGTCATAAGATTTTGAATATACGTCTGTTTTATACCATTTATCATAAGGAAACGTTGCAGCGACAAATAAAGGTAATTTTTCCAAAAAATTATCTTGTCGCAAATAAAAGCCGTGACCTTGATAGTTTGCCACACGCGTTAAGTGAACTAGTTTTCTATCTATGCTAAAGCTATGTACGTCTATGTACCCTAAAATATTAGAATTATATAAAGGCTTTGTTATAGTTACCTGTCTGCTATCCTTTTTAAATTCGGAACCATCAAGCTCAGATATTATTCCGTCTTCTCGGTCATTATCAAAAACTCTCATGTCATAGGCTTCTGAAAGATTGTGATATGCTTTTTTTATGGTAATACTATCACTAGCTTTAACTATAGTATCTCCTGCAATGTCATAAGGAGTAAGCACTATTTCTTTTAAGGCATTGTCCTCTTCATTCCCCCAACGTATGCATGCTATTGCTGAAGCTTGTTTTGCGTGAAATTCTTTTCTATTACAAAAAAATCCTCCGCAAAACTTTTTGTTAACAAGGTTTTGGTTCCGCCAATATTTTGTAGGAGAATACAAAATAAAACTATCATAAGGTTTCTTTAAATAAAAGTTAAATCCACTCCATATGAATAAATTAGATAAATCATTTAAGACAACCCCTTTATATTGCTCTCTCATTTTTTCAATAACAAAACTTTGCTTCCATGCGTTTTCTTTTTTCCCTGTATTTTGTACGCCCCCACTACCAGATTCACTGTAAGGCGGATTCTCCATAAGAATTACTACACAATTTTCATCATTAACCCTTTCACGAATATAATCGTTTGCAATTCCTTGTTCGTTATGTTCCGCAGGAATAATATCATAAGCTAAAGCATCAGTATTAGGGATTACAACAAGACATTTATCACCATACTTTAAGTTTAAAATAACATACTCATTAAATTCTATTGTTGACAAAATACAATGCTTAAGTATTTCATCAGGTAAACCTTCTTCTAAATTGCCTGTGCCAGCACAGCGGTCAATTATTATATAATCCATACCTTCGGGTATTTCGTTTATTGCTTTATACAATAATTTATGCATTTCTTCTACATAGGCTTTTGGGGTATAATATGCACCTTGTTCTCGTTGCAACAAGCCAGGATTTAAACAATCCATTATGTCTTCAAATTCAATGTTGTTTGATTTTTCATAAGGATATATTCTGTCTTGCAAAACAATAGGTTTTCTTATTTCTGCATTTGCGCCTTTTACAAAACTATCTTTATCGGGCTTGACTTTATAATATTGTTGTGAAAGACCTATAATATTAAACTTATCAATGTGATATTTTACAAAATTATTGCTATTTACATACTGTAAAAGTTGCATTAAACCTGAACTTGAAGAATAATCAATCTCAATATGTTTTGCTGTTGTTGTGAACTCGTCATTACCTTTACTTGCTGCACCAAAATAAACCTTTTCAATATCAGCAAGCAAATCTGCTGATTGAAAAATGTAGACAACCTCTCTATTTAAATCATTTAAAATTATGTTAGCAGGTAATTTTTCCCCTCTAATCCTAATACGTGAAGCATATTTTACTGCCTGAAACAAAACCTTGTTTATATTATCAATATTTAATTTATTTTCATATAAATTCCCTTTGTCAACACCATCAGTATTATGCGATAAATCAGGATTAATTCCAATACGACTATAAAATTCTCTTTGCCCATCAATTTCTGCTAAATATGCTTTCATAAATGCTCCTTAGTATTAAGTCGCACCTTTAAAATAAAAAAGTGCGCCAACCGAAGTTAGCGCACCAAAAACGCAAACTCCGCTTGTCGCGAAACAAACTAAAGAAGATTGAGATACCCCAAAACAACCTTAACCACGAAGTTTGCTTTTTATCAAATTCCGTTTGGTTAAAGTCTTAACAAAATAGAATATCTCTATTCATTTTAAAAATAAAAATATCCCTATCTTCTTATTCAGTTTGTTTCGCTATTTTTAGTATAGCATACTAAAACTGAAATAGCAATTCTTTTTTTTGCGTTAAAAAAAGACGCAAGTTCAACTTGCGTCTTTTAGTTTGCTTTTTAATTATTTAGCGTATTCGGTGGCGCGCCACTCACGAATTACGTTTACTTTAATTTGACCGGGGTATTCCATTTCTTGTTCAATTTTTTTAGCAATTTCTTTTGCTAGGAACAAGGTTTTAGCGTCGTCAACTTGTTCGGGTTTAACCATTACGCGCACTTCCCTACCCGCTTGAATAGCGTAGCATTTTTCAACGCCCTTAAAACTTGCTGAAATTTCTTCAAGTTGTTGTAAACGTTTAATGTAGTTGGTGGTAGTTTCACGTCTTGCACCAGGTCTTGCGCCCGAGATAGCGTCGGCTGATGCAACGAGCACCGCTTCAATAGTTTTGGGTTCAACGTCGCCGTGGTGAGATAAAATCGCATTGACAACGTTGTGGTTTTCCCTATACTTTTTAGCAAGGTCTGCACCGATTTGCATGTGCGTGCCTTCAATTTCAAAGTCAACCGCTTTGCCAAGGTCGTGTAGTAAACCCGCACGTTTAGCAAGGTTGGGGTCAACGCCAAGTTCAGTAGCCATTACGCCCGCTAAGTGCGAAACTTCTATTGAGTGGCGAAGTACGTTTTGACCGTAACTGGTACGGAATTTAAGCCTACCAAGTAGTTTAACGATTTCGGGGTGAAGACCGAATATACCGCATTCAAACATTGCGGATTCGCCCGCTTCTTTGATTTGCTGGTCAAGTTCTTTTTTAACTTTTTCAACCGTTTCTTCAATTCTTGCGGGGTGAATTCTGCCGTCTTGAATAAGCCTTTCAAGTGCTATTCTTGCGGTTTCACGCCTTACTGGGTCAAAGCCCGAAACGATTACAATTTCAGGCGTATCGTCAATGATAAGTTCAATACCCGTAGCGTTTTCAAGCGTACGAATATTTCTACCTTCACGGCCGATAATTCTTGCCTTCATATCGTCAGACGGTAGTGGTACTACCGAAACGGTAAGTTCGGTCGCTTGGTCGGTACTGCATTTTTGAATTGCAAGGCTAACTATTTCTTTAGCCTTTCTTTCGCCTTCTTCTTTTGCTTCGGCTTCAATGTTTTTAACGGTACTAGCAGCGTCGCGTTTAGCGTCGTCAATGATAGCGTCAACTAGTTCTTTTTTCGCCTCTTCCTTACTCATTTGAGAAATTTTTTCAAATTCCTTAATCATAAGTTCGTGTTGAGCAGAAATTTCGCCAAGTTTTTTCTCAACTTCTAGTTGCTTGTCCCTTAAAACGTTTTGTTGCCTTGTGGTTTCTTCGTTACGTTTAGCAAGGTTTTCTTCCTTCTTGTCAAGGTTTTCTTCCTTTTGATTAAGTCTATTTTCTTGCCTTTGAAGTTCCGCGCGTTTTTCTTTCGCTTCACGTTCAAATTCGTTACGAAGTTTTAGGTCCTGTTCTTTTCTTTCTAAATCAGCCTCTTTTTTGAGTTGTTTGGTTTCTTCACGCGCTTCGGCGATTAACCTATCTTTTAATTCCTTAAAAGAACCGTGTTTACTTTTTATCATAAGCCAGGTAATTAGTCCCGCAAAAATTGCGCCAACTACCAAAAATATTATCCAGCCCACATTAAAAGTGAAATCCATAAATCCGGATAAGAACAGGGAGCCGTAATTAAAATTTTGCATAAATTTGCCCTCCTGTTTTATTTGTAGTGCTTTTAGCACCTATATTCTATTTTTATTATACTACAAACTCACTAAAAAGTCAAAGAATTAGTCTTCTTTGTCGCCCTTATTATTAAAAGCGTCTAAAATTCTTTGATGTAATTCGTTTGCTTTATCTTCATTTCTTTCAAAATAGTCAACTGCTTTTTCTCTGCCTTGAGCAATCTTTTCGCCGTTATAAGAGAACCAAGCACCGCTCTTTTCAAGTAGGTTATATTCTAAACCAAGTTCAACTAAACAACTGCCTTTTGAAATACCTTTGCCGAAAATCATATCAAATTCCGCAGTCTTAAAGGGCGGAGCAACTTTGTTTTTAACGATTTTCGCTTTGGTGTGGTGTCCGTAAACGCCAGTAGTATCTTTAAGCGCGTCCGCTTTTCTTACGTCAATTCTAACGCTTGCGTAGAACTTAAGCGCTTTACCACCCGCGGTAACTTCGGGATTACCAAACATAACGCCAACCTTTTCACGAAGTTGGTTGATAAATATAATACAAGTTTTTGATTTTGCCGTAATTGCCGTTAATTTTCTTAACGCTTGGCTCATAAGCCTTGCTTGAAGACCAACGTGTGAATCGCCCATATCACCTTCAATTTCCGCTCTAGGCGTGAGCGCTGCAACAGAGTCAACAACGATTATATCAATCGCTTTACTAGCAACTAATTGTTCGGTAATATCAAGCGCTTGTTCGCCGTCGTCAGGTTGAGAAACGTAAAGTTCATCTAAATTTACGCCTAAATTTTTAGCATAAACAGGGTCTAGGGCGTGTTCCGCATCAATAAACGCTGCAATACCGCCTG
Organism: Christensenellaceae bacterium; assembly: GCA_045657285.1. Taxonomy (GTDB): domain Bacteria; phylum Bacillota; class Clostridia; order Christensenellales; family Borkfalkiaceae; genus UBA1259. Next base: position 45,923 of record JAZOST010000002.1, on the reverse strand, counting down.
CTTTTTGCGCTTCCGCTATACAGTGAAGTGCAACGGTGGTTTTACCTGAAGATTCAGGTCCGTAAATTTCAATAATTCTACCGCGCGGAAGACCGCCAACGCCAATTGCAAGGTCTAACGATAAGCAACCAGTAGGCAATACTTCTACGTTCATTGCACCTGCCGATTGACCAAGGCGCATTATTGAACCTTTACCGCATTGCTTTTCTATTTGCGCTATAACGCCGTCTAGGGCTTTCATTTTATTTTCGTCCATAATTTTTCCTCTCTACATCTTTTTTGATTTTTTTATTGCAAGAAATAACGCCGTGTTTTTTGCCTTTTCGGTTATTTCTTCCCTATTACCTGCAAAATTAAATTTGTAGGTATGAATTCCTTCTTTAGTTCCCACGGCTATATAACATAAGCCGACGGGTTTTTCCGTGTCGTCGCTTTTCGGTCCTGCTATACCGGTAGTTGCAACCGCAATATCGCAGTTACCCGTCTTAAGTAAGCCTAAAGCCATTTGATAGGCAACGACTGAACTTACCGCACCGCGACGAAACAAGTCTTCCCCGTTTACGCCAAGCCTAAAAACTTTGCTTTGGTTTGAATAAGTTACCGCGCCTTCCATAACTACTGCCGACGCGCCCGAATTTTCTATTAGCGCGCTCACTATTCTTCCGCCCGTAAAAGATTCCGCAAGTGAAATTTTAAGGTTTTTAAGTTTAAGTACTTCAAAAAGTCTTTGCGCTAAACTTTCGTTTTCTTCGGCGTAAATATCTTCTTTAAGGCTAGAAACGATATATCTTATAACGCTTTGAGCGTTCTTTTCGTCATAATTTGAAAAGAATAGATTTATAGTAAAATCACCGTTTTTTTCGCTAACGAAGTATTCGTAATTGCCGTCCGCAACGTCTTTAGATTTTTCTAGCGTTTCATTTAATACTTTTTCGTCACCAAAATATTTAAGCGTTAATTTTTTATTTTTTAAGTTATACTTGCTTTCTAAAAAAGGTATAACGTACTTTTCGCACATAAGGGTAAGTTCTTCCTTTTCTTCTGGAAGAAATATAAGCGAAAAGTCTTTATCATCAAGGGTAAAGCCTTGCATAGCGCCTTTTACGTTAGGTATTAAAAGTGCGTCCGTGGGCATTAGCGCGCATTCGTCGCCGTAACAAGCGTCTTCCGCTTTAGAGATAGCATCAACGAAATTTTTTGCCGTATCTGATACCGCAAGTTCCGTTTCAAACGTTTCTGCTATCATTTCCTTTATACCGAATTTTGCACTTTTTTTGTTTACAACTATTAAATTGTCCGTGGTGTCCTTAAATTCACGTAGCGCCCTTAAAAAGCCCAAATCGTCGTCAGAAGAAAGAATTTCTATGCGGTTTACCGAAAAACCGCTTTTTCTAAAAACATCAAGCGCACCATCTAAATATTCACCACTAAATGAGCAATCTTTATCGCTAAAGAAAATTATTGCCGTTTTCATTTGTTTTCTTTAATAACGTCTATATTTTTTACAATACACTCTATACCCGAATAAATGGTAAGAGCAGTTGAAATAATAAGTAGTACAATGCCAGTAACGTTTAGAGCGTAAACGTTAAAGTTTGCTTGCGCTAGAATAAAAAGTATTGCAAGGTCGGTAAAGAAAGTCTTAAACTTTCCAGATTTATCCGCGGATATTACCTTGTTTTTACCCGCCGCCACGAGCCTAAAACCGCTTATAATTAGTTCTCTTGCAAGAATTACCGCAACTAAAATGCCGGCGTACCAAGGAAGAATAGCGTAGCCCAAAGAAACGGGCGGACATACTAACACGATAAGTGCGGTAGAAACTAAAACTTTATCAGCAATTGGGTCTAAAAACTTACCAAAGTCCGTAACTAGATTATACTTTCTTGCGATATATCCGTCTAAAAAGTCGGTAATAGACGCTAAAGCGAAAATTACTGCCGCAATTATAAAGTTATAAGGGATTGCCGTTATATAGAATACTGCTACGAATAGCGGTATCATAAAAATGCGAATTAAAGTTAGTTTGTTAGGTAAATTCATAACCTTTCTCCATATAGGTCGTAGCCTGTGTTTTTAATAATTTGAACTTCGTATTCTTCGCCAAAATTAGTTTCATCTGCCGAAAAGAAATATACTTTTCCGTCAATATCGGGCGCACTATAATATGCCCTGCCGTAGTAAACGAATTGATTTTCATCAAAGCCTTCGCAAATGACTTTTAGGGTTTTACCTACGAATTTTTTATATTCACGGCTAACGATTTGCTTTTGCACAGAATATAGTTTTTTAAGCCTTTTTTGTTTTTCTTTTTCGTCTATATGTCCCGTTAGGTTATACGAAGCCGTGCCTTCTTCTTTGCTGTAAGCGAAAAAACCCGCCGAAGTTAGTTTTGCTTTCCTTAAAAATTCTACTAAATTGTTAAACGCCGTTTCGTCTTCTCTAGGAAAGCCCGTAATAAAGGTTGAACGAATAGCAATTTCAGGAATTTTATTTCTCAATTTCTCTATTAACGCTAGATAACTTTCTCCACTGCCCTTTCTATTCATAAGTTTAAGAATTTTATCGTCAGCGTGTTGCAAAGGAATATCTAGATATTTAATAACCTTATCGTTAGTAGCAATTTCTTCTATAAGTTCGTCCGTTATGTTTTCGGGGTAGCAATATAGTAGCCTTATACTTTTAACGTTATCTAGCGCCGAAAGTTTTTTAATTAGCGAAACTAAATTTTCTTTTCCGCAAAGGTCCTTGCCGTAAGCCGTCGTATCTTGAGCAACTAAAATAAGTTCTTTAACTTCGCCTAATTCTTTTACTTCTTTAACTAAAAGTTCGCTATCTATTGACCTATACTTGCCCCTAATTTTTGGTATTAAGCAGTAGGTACAATGATTGTCGCACCCGTCCGCAATTTTAAGGTAGGCGTAGTCGTTTGTTGTTAGCACCCTTTTAGTTTGAATTTCGTTTTTAGGCTCTTTAACCGCATTTACGCGTTCGCCTTTATATATTTTATCAATTACGCTTAAAATTTCGCTATAATCGGAAACCCCTAAAAAAGCGTCAACTTCTATTAGTTCGTCAAAAATTTCGTTTATGAATTTTTGGGGAAGACAACCGCTAACTATAATTTTTTCAATAGCGCCACTCTTTTTTTGCTCTATTGCAAGTAAAATTTCGTCTATTGCTTCAACCCTTGCACTTTCTAAAAACGCACAAGTGTTTATTATAATTATATCGGCATCTTCGGCGTTTGGGGTTAGTGCATACTCTTCGCTTACTATTGCAAGCATTTTTTCGGTATCTACCCTATTTTTATCACACCCTAAAGATATAACGCCTATTTTCTTTTTAATCATTAGTTCGTCCTAAAAATTGTCCGTCATAGTGCCGTACTTTTCTTCAAATTCTTCAATGGATAAAAGTACGCGTCTTGCCCTACTACCTTCGTTGCCCGAAATGTAGCCCATTCTTTCCATTTTATCAACTAAACCGCCAGCCCTTGCGTAGCCTATTTGGAAACGCCTTTGTAATTGCGATATAGCAATCGTTCCCGAATTTACTGCAAGCCAAAGCGCTTTCTTGAATAGTTCTACGTTTTCACCGCTTTCGCCACCATCATCAGTACTTTCAACCGCAGTTTCTTCTTGTTTAGGTCTAACCGCTTTTTCAAGGAATTCGGTAAGTTCGTCATCAAAGTACGCTTTGTTGTTTTCTTTAATATACTTAACTACGTTGTTTACTTCGCGACGCGAAATGTATGCGCCTTGATATCTTTCACACTCACTCATACCAGAGTTTCTATAAAGCATATCGCCGTTGCCTAAAAGTTTTTCAGCACCGCCTTCGCTAATAATCGTATTTGAATCGGCAAAACTCATAAGTTTAAGTGCAATACGCGACGGAAGGTTTGCTTTGATAGTACCCGTAATAACGTCAACTGAAGGACGCTGAGTAGCAAGAACAAGGTGAATACCCGCCGCACGCGCTTTTTGTGCGATTGCTAAAATACGCGCGTCCATTTCCTTTTTGCAAGTTTCCATAAGGTTAGAAAGTTCGTCAACAACGATAACTATTCTAGGCATTTTTGCAACCGTGTCGCTTGCAACCACTTCGTTATAAGCGTCAATATCAACAACGCCTTCGTGGTCTTGGAACTGCTTATATCTTCTTTCCATTTCATCATAAGCCCATTGAAGAACGGCTAGCGCTTTTCTAGGCTCTGAAATGATTTCGTCAATCATAAGGTGCGGAATATGTTCGTAAGGTCTAAATTCTACGCCTTTGGGGTCAACTAGAATAAGTCTTAATTCTTCGGGGGTGTAGCGCATAATCATACTTACAATCATAAGATTTAAGCATACGCTCTTACCCGAACCCGTAGAGCCTGCAACAAGATAGTGTGGACCTTTTGCAAGGTCGTCGGTAACGGCGTTACCAACCAAATCTTTACCGATTGCAAATATAAGCGAGCCTGGTTTTGAAGGCTTACTAGCAGTGTCTTCCATAATTTCGCGAAGACCTACCGTAACTTTGTGCTTGTTCGCTACTTCTATACCTACTAGGTTTTTACCTGGGATAGGTGCTTCAATTCTAACGCCGTCTTTAGACGCTAGGCGCATACGAAGGTCGTTATCGTAATTAAGAACCCTCTTTACGGTAATACCCGCGGGCATCATAATTTCGTACCTAGTAATAGACGGGCCTTGAATATGACCTTGCGGTTCTGCATTTATATGGAAGTCCGCAAGCGTTTGTTTTATTATTTGCTTTCTTTCTTCGTGATTTTCTTGTTCCGCGTTTACGGGCAAGGTATAAGTTTCTAAAAGGTCAAGCGGTGGGCGGAAATATTCCCTATTTATTGGCGGAATTTCTTTTGCGGGTTTTTCTTCTTCAAAAACTTCAATCTCTTCTTCAGCATTGCCGTCTTTTATAACCCTAGAATCGTACGCCTTTTCAAAAGCGTCAAAGGTGTTTTCTTTGGGCTGTTCTTTAGGCTCTTCAAAGAAAATATCTCTAGTTCTTCTTTCCCTAATAACGCTTGGTGCGGGTTTTTCTATTTCAAAATATTCTTTTGGTTCTTCCTTAATAGGTTCTTCTATTATTTCTTCTTCGTAATTTTCAATGCTAAACGCTTCTTCATAATCTTCTAAAGTAGGCGTTTCTTCGCTTGTAATTTCTACTTGCGAAATTTTTTCTTCGCTTTCAAAATTTTCTAGCGGAATAAAAGTTTCTTGTGGCTCACTATAATCGTCACCCATATCAATTTCTTCAGCGCCAGCATATTTTTCGGCAAAGTTTTGTGCGCTTAAACTAGCGTCTTCGCTTATTGTTGCTTTTGCTTCAGTATTTTCGGTTATATTTTCGTGTTCAAAGTGCGGAATATCATATGAACTAGGTTCACTTTTTCTAGAAATATAATCAGAAACAGTAGTGCCCGTACCAGCACTTTCCGTTTGCGCAGGTTGAGTATTTGAAAGCGTTGATTGTAAATCAATTTTTGCAGGGGTTTTAATATAATCTATCTTCTTTTGTATCTCATCAGAATAGCCTTGAGAATACGTTTTATTAAAATCCGCAACGCCAAGACCGCTTGCCGAAGAATTGATTATTAAATTTTCTTCCGTTTCGTTTGCCTTTTCTCTTTTTGTTTTGAAAGCAAAATCATTTGCGTTATTTACAAAAAGTTTTTGGGTGGGGTTAGACTTAACTTCTTCAAAAGCAACGGGGTATTCACGTTCGCCTTCAATTTTAAGATTTTCTTCTTGCGGAACGTAAGAACTTCTAAACTTTTCTTTCGTTTCGTTTGCCTTGCCGTTTTTATCAAAGTAAGGCTTAACGATAGTGTAAACTAAATAAGCAGTAACAAGTGCACATACAACACTTGCGCCAACTGAAGATAAAAGCGCCGAAAGCGGATACGCCATAAGAGCGGTAATAATACCGCCTGCTGAACTTGACGAAATACCACCCGCACCAAGACTATATGAAAGTGCAAGATAGTCGCCAAAGCCCGAATAGTTAGAAACGCTACCCATATTAAGTGAGTGGCAAAAAATAGCAAAGCAAACACTGGCAAGAATAATTTTTGCCGTTTGTTTTTTTGAAAGGTTAAATTTCTTATCAAAAACGGTCATTACGCTAATGACTAACGAAAGTGCAAGCACCGCGTAAGAAAACCAGCCAAACAACCCTAAAAAGAAAGCGTTAACAACTTGGCCAGGCGTTGAAAAAACCTTGTCACGCGTAATTAAACAAACCAAACAAAGCGTGGAAAATAACGCTATTACCACGCCTAACGTTTCTTTGGTGAAAATAGGCTGTTTTTCGCCTTTGCCGTTTTTCTTTACTTCTTTGTCGCTCAAAATAAAACCTCTTGTTTCGTAGTATATAAATTATACCAAAAACCCCGTCCTTTTACAATACTTTTCGTATAATTATTTTAAATAATATAAGTAGTTATTATATAAGGGCGAAAAAAAACGACGCTTTATCGCGTCGCTTTCTTGATTATTTTTTATAAAGTATTCTTCCGCAGTTAGCACAGTCTATAACTTCGCCTGCCTTTAGTTTATTTTTTAAGGTTAGCGGAAGTTCGGTACCACACGCTCCGCAAAAATGTCCACTCGCTTCATACACGATAGGGAATATTTTGTTTTTGCGTTTTTCAAGGTATCTTTCCATAAGCGAAGGTTCAACTTTTTTCTCAATCTCCTTAAGATTTTTTTCTAAAGTTTCACGTTCGTCCTTTTTGCTATCTTTAAGGTCGTTGTATTCCTTACCGCTTTGCGCGTATTGTTCTTGCGCTTTTTTAGTGGTCGCTTTTACGCTCATATACTCTTTTAATACGCTTTGAATTTCTTCGCCTATTGAGTCAACTTTTTCAGCGGTACGCTTAATTTTTGCTAAAACTTCTTCTATTTTTTTAACAATGAAAGACGCTCCGTTTTCGTCGGCAATTTCGTTAAGTGCGTGGCTAAATTCATCAGCGGTTTCTTTAAGTTTATTTTGTTCTGCTAGTAAATTTTCGTATTCTTGCATAAGGTTTGATGCTTTAGCATCAAGTTTGTTTACCATTTCTTCAACGCCGTCAAGATACTTTTTAGCGTTTACCGCTTTTTTCCTTGCTTCGCTACTTGAAAGTTCAACTTCAATTTTGCGAAGTTTAGCGTCTTCCGTTTGATAGTTTAATAGTTCGTTAATCATATTCTCTATCTCCTACATAAATCTTTTATCTTCAAAATAGTACGTCTTAACTCCGCCGAGAACTTCTTTAGAGATAAGCGTAAAATATTTATAAAAACCATAATTTTCCGCCGAATAATGCGTTATAAGCATTAGTTTTTTGCCGTTTTCTATCACTTTCTTTATAACGTGATGTGGCATATCCGAAGTGATTATAAGGTCAGCATCTATCTTATTTTCATCTAAAAGTTTTGAAACGCTACCGCTTCCACTACCGCAAAAAGTTGCTATTTTTTTCACTTCGCTTTTCTTGTTTCCGTAGTTTATAATCCTTTTAGTTTTTAGATTTTTTTGCGCTAAATTTTTAACATCTAAAAGTGTTTTATCGCTAACTGAAAATTCCCTGCCGTAGCCTTCCGTTTCAGTAAGTGGCTCTAAAATCTTATAATTTTTTGCGCCAAAAGCATCTGCTAAATAATAGTCAATGCCGTATTTCGCCATGTCTAAATTAAGGTGCATTGATATTACGTTTAAGCCCAATTTAACCGCTTCTAAAAGTGCTTTTGTTTCGCCTTCGCAATCTAATTTTGCCACGGGCATATAAATTGCCGGATGGTGGGTTACAATAGTGTCGCAACCTAGCCTTTTAGCCTTTTTTACCGCATCTATAGAAAGGTCTAAGGTGAACAAAACCGAACTTATAGTTTTTGTTTGATTTACTAAAATTCCGCTATTATCATAGTCGCCGTTTTGCTTACATTTTTCGCTTAAAACTATGGGCGCGAGGCGGTCCAAAATAGCGTAAAAATCATCTAAATTATACATATTTTTGTAATTTTTCTATCCTTAAATTTATTTCTTTTCGGCTACCTTCTGAAATGTTTTCCGCATTATTATAAGCGCAAAGTTTTTCAATTTCTTTTGCTATCCAAGAAGTAAAATCGCTAGGCAAAAGCGAAATATTAGTTCTACCGAATTCCGCTTCTTCTTCCGTTAAAAAGTCGCTACCTAAACTTGCTTTTATAAGCGCATAATACTTACCGTTTGCGAAAAAAAGATAATCTTTTTCAATTTTGTAACCAAACTCTACCAAAAAAGTTCTAAGTTCTTTTACGCTTTTCATTGGTTGAAGCACTAATTTTTCAGGCTTAAATGAAGATTTTTTTAGTATTTTAATAGTTTCTTCTCCGCCCATGCCTGCAATAAGCGCTTGGTCGCAATAATCAATTTTATCAAAGCCGTCGCAAGCAAAATATTCACACTTTCCGCTTTCAATATAACTAGAAAGCAACGTTTTTGCTTTTTCTAAACACTTTTCGCTAACGTCAGAGATAATCGCTTTTTCGCACTTTGCACTTTTTAGCACTTTTTCGGTCATATAACCATGGTCGCAACCGATATCCGCAAAAACAGAGCAAGAGTCTATCGCGCTAAAAATTTCGTCAAACCTATTTGCCATTATTCAATAAAGTCTTTTAGTTTCTTAGAACGGCTTGGGTGGCGAAGTTTTCTTAAAGCCTTTGCTTCAATTTGTCTAATACGTTCACGGGTAACGTTAAATTCCTTACCAACTTCTTCTAAAGTTCTAGGTCTACTATCGTCTAAACCATACCTTAAACGTAAAACTTTTTCTTCCCTAGGGGTAAGCGTGTCCAAAACGCCTAAAAGTTGTTCTTTAAGCATAGTGAACGAAACTGCATCAGTCGGCGTGGTGCTGTTTTCGTCTTCAATAAAGTCAGAAAGATGGCTATCTTCTTCTTCACCGATAGGCGTTTCTAAAGATACGGGGTCTTGAGCAATCTTTTGAATTTCCATAACCTTTTCTTCGGTTACGCCCATTTCAACAGCAATTTCCGCGGGGGTAGGCTCTCTACCTAATTCTTGAGAAAGTCTTCTAGAAACCCTAACTAGTTTGTTAATAGTTTCAACCATATGCACGGGGATACGAATAGTTCTTGCTTGGTCTGCAATAGCACGGGTTATTGCTTGACGAATCCACCAAGTAGCGTAGGTTGAGAACTTAAAGCCCTTTTGATAGTCAAACTTTTCTACGGCTTTCATAAGCCCTAAATTGCCTTCTTGAATAAGGTCAAGGAAGTGCATTCCCCTACCCATATATCTTTTTGCAATAGAAACAACTAAACGAAGGTTGGCTTCAGATAAAAGTCTTTTTGCTTGTTCGTCGCCATCCATCATACGCTTTGCAAGTTCAGTTTCTTCATCGGGTTGAAGTAGTGGCACTTTACCTATATCTTTAAGATACATTTTTACAGGGTCGTCCATACTGATTTCTGAAAGCAGTTGGTCGTAAAGTTTTTTGTCTTTTTCAAATTCGTTAATTATTTGAATTCCTTCAAAGTCAAAAATCCTGTAAATTTCTTCAAGTTGCGACGGGGTCGTTTGTTGCTTGTCAAGTTTATCAAGAAGTTGAGCGGTAGTAATACTGCCCGCTTTCTTGTATTCTAAAATAAGGTCTGATATGACGGTTTTAAGTTCTTCGGTTAAAACCGGAGTATCAGTTTCTATATCAAGCAAATCTTTTTCTTCCATTTAGTATTCCTCCTGCGGATTTTCCGCGTTTATTTAAGTTTGTTCTTTTTAGATATTAAAAGGCTCATTTCAGTAGCGATTGCCTTTCTAATTTCGGTATCCGTTTCTTCGGAAAACCTTTTCTTTAGCACGTCAATTTTTTTGTTAAGAGCGTCCGTTTTTACAGTCTTTGTGCAGTCCTTAAAATAAATTTCTTGGTCAAAACTGCCGTTTTCTTCCGTCTCCATACCAGATATTGCCGAAAGTTCCGCTTCGTCGTCTATTAGTTCGTAAAGGTCGGTAAAGCGTGTTTTTTCGCCACTAGCAACCTTGTTTGATATATAACTTTGAATTTGCCTATGAACAATTTTCTCAAACTCAAATTCGTTTATATCAATTTCAAACGCGAATTCCTTTGAAAACAAGTACGCGTATAAAACGAATCTTGATGCAATTAGGCTTTTATTACCCGTTTCGGTAAACTGCAAATTGTTAGTTATTGGCTCTTTCTTTTCTTCACCTAGAGAGTAAAGTTCGCGCTTTAGAGTTTCAAAAGTAATACCCGTAGCGTCCCTTACTTGCTTTAATAGTTCTTCTTGCTCTGTGGGTGAAGAACTTTCCTTTATTACCTTACAAGCGGAAACTACGTATTTTCTTTTGCCGTCGCTAGTAGTTAAATCAAAACTCTTTTTAACTAAATCTAACTTAAAGTCAATAAGCGGTTTCGCTTCTAGAATAAGTTTATTGTAGGCATCAAGACCAAGTTTTTTAACTACGTCGTCAGGGTCCATACCATCGGGAAGTGATACAACTTTTACGTCAAGCCCTTCGTCTTTTAATATATCAAGCCCCCTAATAGTAGCATTTTGCCCAGCAGAGTCACCATCGTAACTTATATAAACTTTACTTGCGTAACGCTTTAAGATACGCGCTTGTTCTTGAGTTAGAGCCGTGCCCATACTTGCAACAACGTTTCTAATACCTGCTTGTACAAGCGAAACAACGTCCATATGCCCTTCAACGATAATTATAGAGTCAAGCCCCTTTTCGTTTTTAAGTTTTTTAAGATTGTTTATGTTAAATAGGGTTTTGCCCTTGTTAAACACAAAAGTTTCCCTAGTGTTTACGTATTTACCAACGTCCTTTCTGCCGTCAATAATTCTACCGCAAAAAGATATAACGTTATTAAACTGGTCAATTCCCGGAATTATTAGCCTACCAGCCAAAAAGTCATAAAGATTGCCGTTTTTATTTTTACCCACTACGCCAGAATCTATCATTTCTTGTTCGGTGTAGCCTTTGGCTTTTAAGTGATTTACTACACCGTTAAAATCTAAAGATGCGCCTATACCGAATTTTGCAACTGTTTCAGACGTGAGTTTTCGTTTTAGTATATATTCAACGTGGGCTACCGCCTGTTCTTTTTTTAGGTTAGAAACGTAGAAAAGTGCGCTATCACGAAGAAGTGATAAAAGGCGTTCTTTTTTCTTTTTTTGTTCTCTTAAATATTCAGTATCATATTCAATTTCGGGAAGCGGAATACCCGACCTTTCGGCAAGGAATTTAACCGCGTCGCTAAAATCAAGCGATTCCATTTCTTGAATAAAGGTAATAACGTCCCCGCTCTTGTGGCAACCAAAGCAATGGTAAAATTGCTCGGTAGAGTTCACGCAAAAAGAAGGTGTCTTTTCGTGATGGAAAGGACAACACCCCCAAAAACTGCGTCCACGTTGAACGAGTTTTACGTACCTTGAAACAGTATCAACAAGGTCGTTTTTATTCTTAACTTCGTCAATAAATTTTGCGTCAAAACCTTTCATTTTAAAGTTCCCATTTTTTTGGCGTAAAAAGTCTATTAAACTCTTTTACGGCGAAAGTATCACTCATACCCGAAACATAGTCGCATATAGCCGTTTCAATGCCTTCGTTTTCCATTATCTTAATATAAAATTCGGGCATAAATTCGGGCTTTTTAGTGTATAGTTCGTAAAGCGCGGTTATCATTCTATCCGCACGCATTTCTTCGGCAACGAATTTTTCCGCGCCGTAAACGTTATCAAATAAGTATTTACGTAGTTCAAGCGTTGCTTCGCTAATATCACTTTGCATTTCTACTTTATTTTTGCCGTCGCTCTCAATATAAATAGAATAAATCATTTTATTTATGCGCTCTGAAGACGTTTTGCCCAAAACGTCAATTAGATGCTTTGGAATATCGTCTAGCGTAATAAAACCGCCTTCAATAGCGTCGTCAATATCGTGGTTTATGTAAGCAATTCTATCCGCGTTTGAAACGGCTTTGCCTTCAAGAGTTTTAGGCGTGTTTGAAATTTTATGGTTTATTATGCCGTCAACAACTTCGCGCGTTAGATTAAGCCCTTTTCCGTCGTTTTCTAAAAAGTCAACTACCCTACCCGATTGAACGTTATGCTTAAATCCTTTAGGGTTTAATTTTGCAAGTATTCGTTCGCCCGCGTGCCCAAAAGGCGTATGCCCAAGGTCGTGACCGAGCGCGATTGCTTCGGTTAAGTCTTCGTTAAGGGAAAGCGCCCTAGCAATGCTTCTAGCAACTTGCGAAACGTTTAAGGTGTGTGTAAGGCGCGTTCTATAATGGTCGCCTTCTGGCGAAAAGAAAACTTGTGTTTTATTTTTTAACCTTCTAAATGATTTGCAATGAATAATTCTATCCCTATCGCGTTGAAAAGGCGTTCGCATAGGACATTCTTCTTCAAAGGTAAGCCTACCTATAGACGAAGAAGACTTTTGCGCGAACGGCGACAAAAATTTTTCTTCAATTGCAATCGTTTTATCTTTCATTTTTTACCTAATAGCGTTATTATTTTGCGTAAATTCTGTAATATTATTTAAATAACAAATAATTATACTTTAAATATAACAAAAATCCTTTTTTATTTTTAAAAAATTTATGCGCTACTTAAAAAAGTAACGCATTTTGTTTATTTTAGTATTTTTTTAAGAAATAACCCAGTATGACTATCGGGGTTCTTAGCAACTTCTTCGGGAGTACCGCTTGCGACGATAGTTCCGCCACCGCGACCGCCTTCTGGACCTAAATCAATAACGAAGTCCGCAAGTTTAATAACGTCTAGGTTGTGTTCAATAACAATTATCGTATTACCGCTTTCTTGCAATCTTTGAAGAACTAAACAAAGTTTATCAACGTCGTAAGTAGATAGCCCTGTCGTCGGCTCGTCAAGGATATAAAGAGTTCTACCCGTTGAGCGTTTAGATAGTTCCGTAGCAAGTTTTACCCTTTGTGCTTCCCCGCCCGAAAGAGTGGTTGAACTTTGACCAAGTTTTATATACCCTAAACCTACGTTTTGCAAGGTTTTAAGTTTTGAATAAATAGCGTTTATCGGCTTAAAGAATTCGCACGCTTCGTCAACCGTCATTTCTAAAACGTCGCTAATCGTTTTGCCTTTGTATTTAACTTGTAAAGTTTCTCTATTATAGCGCTTTCCTTTACATACTTCACAAGGAACGTACATATCGGGAAGAAAGTGCATTTCAATTTTAATAACGCCGTCACCTTCGCAGTGTTCACATCTACCACCCGAAACGTTAAACGAAAACCTACCCGCTTTGTAGCCCCTTTCCTTCGCGTCAGGCGTACTTGCAAAAAGTTCTCTAATAGCCGTAAATACTCCCGTATAGGTTGCAGGATTAGACCTTGGAGTTTTACCTATTGGCGATTGGTCAACGTTTATAGCCTTATCAAAGTGTTCTATGCCCGTAATTTCCGTATAAGAGCCTTCTCTAATTCTTGCGTGGTTAAGTTTGTTTGCTAGCGCAGGGTAAACTATTTCGTTTACTAGCGAACTTTTACCCGAACCCGAAACGCCCGTAACCGCCGTCAAAAGCCCCACGGGGAAAGATACGTCAATATCTTTAAGGTTGTTTTGTTTTGCGCCGTGAACTTTAAGCCACTCGTCTTTAGGCTCTTTTCTTTGTTTTGGAATTTCAATAGCGCATCTACCCGAAAGATAATCACCAGTAATAGAACGCGGGCAGTTCATAATATCTTCAACGCTACCCGTAGCGACAATTTCGCCACCGTGAACGCCAGCCTTTGGACCTATATCAACGATATAGTCGGCAGAGCGAATAGTATCTTCGTCGTGCTCAACCACTATAAGAGTGTTACCCAAATCACGCAATCTTTTTAGCGTGGCAAGTAACTTTTCATTATCTCTTTGATGAAGCCCTATGCTAGGCTCGTCTAAAATGTACAATACACCTGTAAGACCGCTACCTATTTGAGTAGCAAGCCTTATTCTTTGGGTTTCCCCGCCAGAAAGGGACATTGCATACCTTGATAGCGTAAGATAGTTAAGCCCTACGTTTTTAAGGAAGTTAAGCCTTGCCTTAATTTCTTTTATAATGGGCGCGGAAATCATTTCTTGAGCGGGCGAAAAGGTTAGCCCGTCAATAAAATCGTAAAGTTCTGCTATATCCATTTCGGTAAATTCCGAAATATTTTTACCGCCCACGGTAACCGCAAGTGCTTCTTTTTTAAGGCGCTTTCCGTGGCAAGTATTACACGGCACTACGCGCATGTAGCGTTCTATTTCGCTTTTGGTGTAATCGCTAGTAGTTTCTCTATAACGGCGTTCAAGGTTAGGGATTATTCCTTCCCACGAAGAATAATAACTTCCACTAAAAGTCCTTGTTTCATACGACATATTGATTTTTTCGCCGTTGTTGCCGTAAAGTAAGATATTGTAAATATCTTTAGGTAAATCTTTAACGGGTGTATCAAGCGAAAATCCGTAATGGCGCGCAAGCGAAGTAAAATTCATTTCCGCCATTTTTCCGCTATCTAAATTCCAGCCCGAAACGGTCATAGCGCCTTCCCTTAAAGACTTATTTGGGTCTTTAACCACAAGCGCTTCGTCAATGCTGTTTTTAAAACCAAGTCCGCTACACTCTGGGCACGCGCCGTAAGGATTATTAAAAGAGAAAATTCTAGGCTCAATTTCTTCAATACTGATATTGCAGTCAGGACAAGCGTATTTGGTTGAATAAAGCGTTTTTTCTCCGCCAACTTTTTCTATTTCTACTACGCCATCCGAAAGTTTAAGCGCGGTTTCTAAACTATCTACTAGGCGCTTTTCAATGCCGTCTTTAACTACTATTCTATCAATAACAAGGCTAATATTGTGCTTGATATTTTTATCAAGTTTAATTTCTTCGTCAAGCGAATATATAACGCCGTCAATTTCTACCCTAGCAAAGCCACTTTTTCTATATCCGTCAAGTTCCTTTTTGTATTCGCCTTTTTTACCGCGGACTACGGGCGCGTTTACTAAAATTTTAGCGCCGTCGCCGTACGCCATAATTTTATCCGCAATTTGGTCAACCGTTTGTCGTGATATTTCCCTGCCACAATTCGGGCAATGCGGAACGCCCACACGCGCGAATAAAAGTCTTAAATAATCGTATATTTCAGTAACCGTACCAACGGTTGAGCGCGGGTTGTGCGAAGTGGTTTTTTGGTCAATAGAAATCGCGGGCGATAATCCGTCAATAGAATCAACGTCCGGTTTTTCCATTTGCCCTAAAAACATACGCGCGTAACTAGAAAGGCTTTCTATATATCGCCTTTGCCCTTCCGCGTATATGGTTTCAAACGCAAGCGTAGATTTACCTGAACCCGAAAGTCCGGTAAATACCACAAGTTTATCTCTTGGAATTTCAAGGTCAATATTCTTAAGATTATTTTGCCTTGCGCCCTTAATTATAATTTTATCGTTCATAAAGTTTCACCTAAATACTATTTTCTCATTTTCATTTTGAGTTTTGTTATAGTATCGCGTATTTCTATACACCTTTCAAAGTCAAGGTTTGCCGACGCTATTTTCATTAGCGCCTTTAACTTTTCTATCTCTTCGGGAATATCCGCTTTCTTTATCTCTTTCGTTCTATCCGCTTTTTTAGTAATTTCTAGCGTATTTACAACGTCTTTAACTATCGTTTTTGGGGTTATTCCATTCTTCTTATTATATTCTTTTTGAATAGCGCGCCTACGCTCCGTTTCTTTAATGGCCCTATCCATACTGCCTGTAATAACGTCGGCGTACATAATAACTCTGCCTTCAGCGTTACGCGCGGCACGGCCTATCGTTTGAATAAGCGAAGTTTCGCTACGAAGGAAACCTTCCTTATCCGCGTCTAAAATGGCAACAAGTTTTACTTCGGGAAGGTCAAGACCTTCTCTTAAAAGGTTGATACCGCAAAGCACGTCAAATTCGCCCGTGCGAAGTCCCGAAACGATTTCTATACGCTCCATAGTGTCTATATCGCTATGCATATACTTAACCTTAACGCCGTATTCTTTTAAGTATTCGGTTAAACTTTCCGCCATTTTTTTGGTTAACGTAGTTACTAAAACCCTACCTTTATCTTTAACGACTGAATTTATTTCAGAAAGCAAGTCGTCAACTTGGTTTTTAGTTGGCTTTACTACGATTTCTGGGTCAACAAGTCCCGTGGGGCGAATAAGTTGCTCTACTACTTGTCCCGCTTGCTTCATTTCGTAAGGCGCGGGCGTTGCCGAAACGCATATCATTTGCCCAACCCTTTCGTCAAATTCCTTAAAAGTCAAGGGGCGGTTGTCAAACGCCGATTTAAGCCTAAAGCCGTAATCAACAAGCGAAGTCTTTCTTGCCCTGTCTCCGTTATACATTGCGTTTATTTGCGGAATAGTCATATGTGATTCGTCTATTACCGTAATAAAATCTTTAGGGAAATAATCAAGCAAGGTAAAGGGCGGTTCGCCAACGTTTCTGCCGTCGAAGTATCTACTATAGTTTTCTATGCCACGGCAAAAACCTATTTCTTTTATCATTTCAACGTCGTAGGATACGCGTTGAGATAGTCTTTGCGCTTCAATAAGTTTACCGCTTTCGTTAAAAAAACGTACTTCGTCGTCTTTATCGCGCTCAATATACGCCACGGCGTTTTTAAGTTTTTTCTCTTCAACGGCGTAGTGGCTTGCAGGGAAAATTACCGCGTGATTTAACGTAGAAATGGTCCTACCACTAACGAATTCCACTTCGCTAATGCTATCAATAACGTCGCCGAAAAATTCTACCCTAATAAAGATTTCCGTGTTAGACGACGGAAAAATATCAACTATATCTCCCCTAACCCTAAAACTAGCGCGCGAAAAATCTACGTCGCGCCTTGTGTACTGAACGGCAACAAGTCTTCGCATAAGTTCGTCCCTATCTAAAACGTCGTTCGGGCGAAGAGAAAGCGCTAGCCTATAATATTCTTCGGGCGCGCCAAGTCCGTAAATACAAGATACCGACGCTACAACTATCGTATCGCTTCTCTCCGAAAGCGAACAGGTTGCAGAGTGGCGGAGTTTATCAATTTCGTCGTTGATAGATAAATCCTTTTCTATGTACGTATCCGTGCTAGGAATATACGCTTCGGGTTGATAGTAATCGTAGTAAGAAACGAAAAATTCTACTCTATTTTCGGGGAAAAATTCTCTAAACTCGTTGCAAAGTTGGGCAGCGAGCGTTTTATTATGCGCAATAACTAGCGCGGGGCGGTTAATACGCTCTATCACGTTAGCGATAGTAAACGTTTTGCCTGAACCAGTAACACCCAAAAGAACCTGCGTTCTTAAACCATCATTTATGCCTTCAACAAGTTTTTCTATGGCAGTCGGTTGGTCGCCCGTAGGTTTATATTTAGAGTGGACTACGAAATTTCTTTTTTCCATAAACTAAAATATCCTTTTGAGAATTACCCCTATCAAGAAACTGAATACGGCAAGTGCCGTCGTTAAACATACCCTAAAAATTATATTGCGCTTAAAAACTTTAACGCTTCGCTCGTAGCCTTTGGCTTTTTCGGTTAAGGTTATACAATACACCTTTTCGCCGTGCCTATCTGTTACTATTAAGTCAAAATAGCCGTCCATATAAAGTTCGGTTAAAACTTTATCTAGTTTTTCCGCCCTTAAATCTTTTACGTTCAAAATTTTTATTAAATCTATAGGCGATACTAAAAAAGTTTGTCTTTTCCCGCATACTTCGTTTAGAGCGTGAAGTAATTTTCGTTCCGTCTTGTTTAGCATCAGCCCGCCCCCGAAAGCCAAAATATTAGCCATACGGCAAGCGTTACCAATGCCCCACTAAACCCGCCTAAAAACGAAAATAAAAACATCTTTTTTTCATTTACAGGTTTGCTAAAAAATTCTTGCCTTGTTTCTACGGCAAACGCGCCTTTAGTTAAGGTGCAAAGGCAAACTTCTTTATCGTCAACGTACTTAAGCGCAATATATTCCCCTGCGGAAAGCGTTTCTATAACCCGTTTTAAGCCCTTTTCGTCTAGCGATAAATGCGAAAGTTCGTCTATAACGTCTTTAATTTCATAAACCCTATAAACGCCCTTTTCACTTTGATTATTAAAATATTCAAGTAAAGCAAACGATTTTTCATTAAGCATAATTTACTTAATATTTTGATTACTTTACTTTTATTATATACTTTTTTAGGCTAATTTCCTTTATTTTTTATATGTTTTTTATTTATAAGAACGTAAATTCCTATCAAAAGTGCGGTCGTTCCCGCTAAAATCAAATACATAACGCCCATGCTAACGCTAGTTCCAAATAAACTAATATTGCAGTCAAGCGAACTTTTAATTCCGTTTATTGCTTCTAAGCTATAGCCTTGCGCACTCATTTCGCTAAATACCCCTGAAAGAGTGTGATTACGTAGTAGCGACGTCCCGTAAGTGCCCGGCAAGAACTTAACTACCGTTTGAAGCCCACTGCCAAACGACGAAATAGGCATATACGCCCCGCAAATAAAGCCGTAGCAAGAACTTACTATTGAGCCAAGCGCAGATATTTGACCTTGTGAACTTAAGAAAAATCCGATTATTGACGATAATGCCGTTCCAAATGAAACCAAAATAAATTCATCTAAAATTATAAGCAAAACGTCGGTAAAAGTCAAATACCAGCCCGTAACTGCTATATAAATAAGTCCTAGCGCCGTCGCAATAGAGCAGATTAAAAAGGTTGTTAAAAAAGTTGCAACGTAATAACTTAAAGATAGCGTTGATTTTTTAACGGGCGAAACTAAAAAATCTTTTCTTTGGCCGTTAATTTTATCAGTAACCATAAGCATATTAGAGCAAAACGCAACGGTAATGCAACTTACCGAAAGCAATGATGACACAAGTTGCCCACTAACGCAACCATTTATAATTCCGCTAGTAGCAGTAAGCCCAAAGCCTGAAATTGTTGCGGTAAAAGCATTTTTATATACGGTTGCTAAAAACGTAGCGTATAAAACCAAAAGTATTACGGGCGTAATAAGTGCCGTAAAAAATAAACCTTTGTCCTTAAAAAACATTTTAGTATTTCTTTTAACTAAACAATTAAACGTTTTCATTACTATCCCCCGTAAGCGTTTTTCCAGTGGCCGATAAGAATACGTCGTCCATCTTGCCCTTAATTACTTCAAAATCACGAATATCTTTATTATTTATTAAAATTTCTTTAACTTCTTCGGTGTTACCTACGTTAACGCGAAAGCCGTCCGCAACTTTTACGTATTCGTAACCTAAATTTTTAACTAGTTGTTCATCTTCCGTATAAACGTAAAGATAGTCGCCCGTGTATTTATTTTTTAGTTCTAATGGAGTTCCTTCTGCAACCGTTTTTCCACCGTCAATAATTACAATGTAGTCCGCAGTAGATGCTTCTTCCATATAGTGCGTGGTTAAAAATACGGTCATATTTCGCTCCGCCCTTAAAGCGTCTATCGTTTTCCAAACGTCTTTCCTAGTTTGTGGGTCTAAACCCGTAGTAGGCTCGTCCATAATAAGAATTTCGGGGTCAGAAATAAGCGCGCGTGCAATATCTACCCTGCGCCTTTGCCCGCCAGAAAGTTTACCTACCGCGCGGTTTTTTATTTCTTCCAAACCAAAATAACTAGAAAGTTCTTTGAACTTTTTATCAAAATCACTATCCACTATGCCGTAGAGCGACGCTCTAACTTTTAGGTTTTCAATAACGCTTAAGCCAGCGTCAAGTACGGATTGTTGAAAAACAACGCCAAGTATTGAGCGAACGTTTTTCGCTTGAGTACTAGCGTCGTATCCGCCAATAAACACTTCCCCACCGTCTTTTTCAAGTGCACCGCACATAACGGAAATAGTAGTAGATTTACCCGCGCCGTTTACACCTAAAAACGCAAATAACTCACCTTTTTTTACTGAAAAACTTAACCCGTCAACTGCCTTGACTTCGCCAAAACTTTTTGATAGGTTTTTTATCTCTATAATATTTTCCATTTTTACACCTTTAACACTTGTTCGGCAACGTCAGTTATAACGTTTGCTTTAACTAATGCAAGACCGCCTTTTTCTTCATCACCAAGTAAAATTAAACAATCCCCAGGATTGATATTGAAAATTTGCCTTGCTTCTTTGGGTATTACTATTTGCCCTTTTTCGTTTACCTTGCACACACCAAATATATGTTTTCCTTCTTCGCCTTTCATAAAGCCTCCCATTAGTAAAAGTAGTAATTTTCTTACTTGTAATAATTTTACTACTTGATTTTTTCCTTGTCAATATTTTATGACGCTTTAACAAAATCTTTTTTACCTGAATATCATATAATATCAACACTAAGGAGAATTTTTATGTGCTGTTTTTTTGGCTCTAATAATTGCAACTGCTCTAATTGTAACGCACCTAGAGTAATTCGTGGCCCTATAGGACCCGTTGGTCCACAAGGTCCGCGTGGGTTTATAGGCCCGCAAGGCCCACAAGGCCCTGTTGGTCCGCAAGGTGCTACAGGCGCAACTGGTGCTACTGGCGCTACTGGTCCGATAGGTCCACAAGGTCCTGTTGGCCCCATCGGTGCAACTGGCGCTACAGGTGCTACTGGCGCTACTGGTCCGCAAGGCCCACAAGGGCTTTCGGGAACTGCCGATTTAATTTACGCTGGCATTAACACTACAACCGTGGTAGATTCTGGCGCAATAGTTCCTATTTCATTTATTCGCGCCTCGGCTGATACTACTATGAGTGTAAACAATAATAGTGTAGTACTTCCTAGTGCAGGGACTTATTTAGTTTCTTATTTCGTAAACGGAACGTCCGACTCTGCTAACCTACTTTACACGCTATATCTAAACGATTCGCCTATCCCTGGCGAAAGTATCGTTCAAGCGATTAGTAGTGAAGGCGCGCAAGTTTCTAGTAGTAAAACCATACTTATAAACGTATCTGCGCCCGCAACGCTTTCCGTTTATAACACTTCAACTGGTACGGCTACCCTTTCTTCGGCAACAATTACCGTTTTAAGAAGCGAATAACGCTTGCCTTTTAAAACAAGAACGCCCCTAATCAAAGGGGCGTTTACGTTTTAATTTTGAATTTGGTCAAAAGTATATATTTTTCCACTTCCCGTAACTTTAGCGACGAAAGTTCCAAAAATATCCGTTCTAACGACGTTGCACTCATTTGTTATAGAAAGTAACCTAGTTAAAGTTGCCGTCTGCGGATAAGCACTACCCACGCTTTGACCTACCGAAAATACTGCAGTTTTAGGCTTTAATAGAGATAAAAGCGCTTCGCTATTAGACTGACTTGAGCCGTGGTCGGCACATTTTAGAAAGTCAATTTCACTTAAATTTACATTTTTGCTACTATAAAATCCTCTAGAATAACTATCTATAAGTTTTTCTTCTTCAACTTCGTCCGCACTGCCTAGAAGTAAAAATCTTATGCCCTTATATTCAACGTATATACTTGGCGAAACGTTTTTGATTTCGCGACTTGTTGGCGACGGATTATCTACAAGTACTTGGTATGGACTATCTTTCATATGAAGGCTTTTAGGTGAAAGAATAGTCAAACTATAATTTTCCCCTTCTATTCCTTTAAGTGCTTCAGTATAACTTGTTTCTATTTGTTTTTCGTTTAGTGCTTGAGTAAAAGAATAAAACAATGGATAATTTTCTATTTCGGCTACGTAGGGAATTAACACTTTTTTAACGCTAAAATTTTCTAAAACGAATTTTGCGCTACCTAAACTATCTTCAAGCGGAGAAGAAAGTATAAATAAATCAATAGTATGTACAGCGTTTTGCGTTAAAAATGATGAAATTGCATCTTTATTAAATTGCTTGTTTTGTCCGCAATCTATTAAAACGTTTTTGCCGTCTGGAAAGTGAATAAACGTACAATCTTCACCGTTTAGGTCAATAAAATTAACCGAAAACACGGTGACGTCGCTTTTTACGTCTTCGCCTTTCGCAACACTAGTGCAACCTATTACAAATAGAAAACATAAAAGCGTTATAACAAATAGATAAACGCTTTTTCTTTTGTATAAAAATTTCATTATTACTTTTTACGTTTTTTCTTTTTAGAAGATAAGTTTTCTATATCTTTTTTTATTTGGGGCATATGTTTAATTGCGCATTCATACCCAATTTCGTACATTTTATTTGCTTCGCCTATAGAAGTAGGCTTAAAATCCGATAAATCTGGGTGGAGCATTACGTCGCTAAATTCATAGCCCTTTTTCCAAGGTTCTTCTACCCCGCCCTTGTAGGTGGGAATAATTCTAGAAAGTAAACTTTGCTTTTTTTCGTGTGTAGATAGGTCAATACCCACAATATAATCCGCACCCATCTTTTTAACTAAGTCGGCGGGAATTGAATTAGTAAACGCGCCGTCAACGTAGCGTTTCTCTTCAATAACAACGGGCTTAAAGAAAGGCGGATAACTAGAAGACGCACAAAGCGCCAAAGCAACGCTACCTTTATCAAAAACGGTTTCAAAACCGCTTTCAACTTCGGTAGCAACGGTCATAAAAGGCTTTTTAAGTTCTTCAATGTTTTTAGAGCCCAAAGTTCTATCAATAACCTTGAACATACCAGACGTATCCATATTTATCATAAAAAGGGTTTTAATTTCGCTAAAATCTACCCTTTTAAGAAGTTCACTAATATCCGTTGCCGAATATCCGTCGGCATAAAACGCGCCTATTATACTACCTATGCTAGTACCAGCAATAATATCAAAACTAACGTCGTTTTCTTCAAATGCTTTAAGTGCGCCAAGTTCAGCAAAACCTTTTGCCCCGCCCGAGCCAAGCGCTAAACCTATTTTATAAGAAACGCTTTTTTTGCGTT
Organism: Christensenellaceae bacterium; assembly: GCA_045657285.1. Lineage (GTDB taxonomy): Bacteria > Bacillota > Clostridia > Christensenellales > Borkfalkiaceae > UBA1259. Next base: position 23,013 of record JAZOST010000002.1, on the reverse strand, counting down.
TGAATAACCAACTAAAAAAACCCATTTTGTCCCCTATTTTTCTTCCTTGCCTTTAGACTTTACAACCTTTATTATGAATAACACTAATAATATTAATGCAAGCGCAAACATTCCGTATAAAATATAGTCTAAAACTTTAAGCGTCCAAAAGACTAAGCAAATTTCTGCAATAAGTGAAATAATAAGCCCTGCAAATAAATTGCCAAGCGCTAGCGGAAGAATTGACTCCTTAAACTTTAACCCTAAAAATACCGCTATGGCAGTACCCATCCAAACACCCGTCATAGGTAGCGGTATTGCTACGAAAATAAATATTGCAATTTGTTTTAAGCGCGTTTCGCTAAGTACTTTTTTGTTTGGATTTTGTTTTTGCTTTTCTACCGTTTCGTCCGCTTTTTTTGATATGTAATTTTCTACTTTAACTACAAAGCCGTTAAACCATTTTATTTTTTTAAGTAAACCTAAAATAGGGATAAGTAAAAAGAAAAGAAGAATTGCGATAGCCGTTGAACCTAAAAATGAAAGCGAAAGTGCTTCAAAAAAGGAAAGACCTATACCCCTTGAAAACATTATGGCTCCCTTTAATTCAACTAGCGGAACAAAAGACATTATTATAGTTGCTAAATATGGGTTTGATATTAAATTAGATATAAAATTAACCATAATCACCCTAAAATTATATGAATTATACCATTAAAGTATAATATAATTACGCCCAAAAATCAAGGAAGGAAGGTAGTATTTTTAGGTTTTTCAAAAATGTTTTACAAATAACTTTTAATTTTATTATTATTGCTGTATAATTAAAGAAAATATGACTACACAAAAAATGCTATCCCTTATGCGAAAGGGAATAACTGAATATAAAATGATAAAGGACGGCGATAAAATTGCAGTCGGGGTTTCGGGCGGAAAAGATAGCGTAACGCTACTTAAACTTCTTGCGGAATATCAAAGATTTTCACCCGAAAAATTTACTCTTTATGCAATAAGTATTGACCTAAACTTCAACAAAAAATCAACGGACTATACTTTAATTAAAGAGTTATGCGCTGATTATGGCGTTGAATATCATATAGTTTCAACTGATATAGGCGAAATTGTTTTTGACGTTAGAAAAGAATCAAACCCTTGCGCGTTATGTTCTAAAATGCGCAAAGGCGCGCTTTTTGATAAAGCAAAAGAACTAGGTTGCAATAAAGTGGCGCTTGGGCACCACGCGGACGATTTAATTGATACTTTTGCCCTTTCGCTTTTCTTTGAAGGTAGGCTTTCAACCTTTGCACCAAAGTGCTATTTGAATAGAACTGCTCTAACACAAATACGACCTATGATAATGATAAAGGAAAGCGACATTTTGGGTTATAGCAAAACCTTGCCGATTGTTAAAAGCCCTTGCCCTATTGACAAACACACCAAGCGTGAATACGTAAAAGAAACGCTTAAAAATATATCAAAAGAAATTCCTAATCTTCGCGATATGATGTTTACTGCATTAACCCACCCCGAAAGATACAATCTCTTTGATAAATTTATTAAAGACTGCGAAGAAATAGATTAAAATAAGTAAAATAAAAAACTGCCTTTCGGCAGTTTTTATTTTTCTTCTTTTGTTTCGGGGTTATATTCAATATAAGTTAAGAAGTTTGCCCCTGTTATTCTTTCTAATTCGTCTTTATCTTTTATGCTAGTATCCATAAAGTGAAGTACAAATATGATTGCTAAACCAAGCACTACACCAAGTCCAACACCGAGCACCATAAATTTTACACGACTATTTGAAACTGAAACAACGGGGTCGTTTTGAACAGGCATGAGTTTAGGTTCTGATGCCATAATCTCAATAAGGCCACCTAGATTATCGTTAGCGCTTTCTATAACCGCGTTAAGTTTGCTTTTAGCACCTTCTTTAGTTGCATCTCTATAAGACATTGTAAAGATTAAACTTTTAGTATCACTTGCATAACTAATGCCTATTGAATTTTCGGAAATTCTACCATATTCGTCCGCTTTATCATAAATATCGTTAGCGGCGTTTACAAAAGTTGGCGTTTTTATGTGAGTGGTCGCTGGCATAAGGTAAGTTTGAGCAACTTCTATATCTTGCGCAACGCTACTATTAGTAGTAAAGTTTGCAACGAACATAACCGTTTGCTTTGCAGTATATACAGGCTTATCTTTAACTAAAATTAAGCCAACGCCTGCAAGTATACCAAGTACTACCGCTATAATTAAAACGAATATTCTTCTATAAATAATCTTTAGAATATTTAGAAAACTGTATTGTTGTTCTTGTTTAACATTTTCCATAACAAATTAGTCCTCCTGATATTCTATATAAGCAATGAGATTGCTTCCGGTAATTTCTTCAAAAGTATCTTTATCTTTAATCGTTCTATCAAGAACAAAAATAAGGTAAACTACGAAAAGCGAAATCATTAAACCTAAAATCATAAACACTGCTAACAACTTTTTTGTTGAAGTGTTTTTAGATACTGGTATGTCTGCAGTCTTATCAATCGTTTCAGTAAGATAAGTCGTAACACCACCAAAAGCATCTTTTGTTTCAATGCCGATTGCTAGCGCTAAAACACGGAGCCTTGCCTTTGCTTCTGCAGGTGATGCGCCCGTAATTGACAAACTAATTACGAAAGAAGGAACTTCTTCTTCAATATTTGCCATTTGTTTTGCTGTAATTGCTGATTTGCTAAAATATTTAATCGTCGTTTCTTCAAGACCTTCCGCACCGTTAAATGCCGAAATATATTCGTCAATGGTAAGTTCACTACTTAAGTAATCATTATAAATTTTATCGGCACAATCTAAAACTACGCCTTCATCACAAAAGTCAACTACGGTATGAATGTAACGACGCATTGCATTAATATTTGCAGAAGTATCATCTGGCCTATTATTAACACGCGCTATATAGTTTATTACTTGATTTGCCGTATAAACGGGTTTTTTAACTTTAGAATATCCAAAACCTACCGCACCCATAAATAAAGTGATTACAACGATAAGCCAAATCCACTTTTTAAGCACGGCAACTAATTGCGCTAAAGATACGCTACCCTTTATTTTTTCAGGACTATTTGCCATTATAAAAACGCCTCTCCTTTAACCGAGTATTAGTATTTAATTAATTTTACCACAAAAAACACCTAAAATCAATAAAAAAGTCTTATTTTTTATCTTTTGTAGTATATTTACAAAAATCTACTCTTTTCCTTGAAATTCTATTTTTTTATCACAAAAATCTAGCGCCGCTTTTTTATGTGTTACGATTAGAACGGTAACGTCACTTAAGCGTTTTAAGTTTTCTAAAACCTTGCGCTCCGTCTTTTCATCAAGCGCGCTAGTCGCTTCGTCTAAAAGCATAATCGGTGCATTAGAAAGTATTGCCCTAGCAAGCGCAAGTCTTTGAAGTTGTCCTTCTGAAAGCCCGTGCCCTTTTTCGCCTATAACCGTATCAATTCCTAGCGGTAATTCACTAATAAAGCCTTCCGCTTCACTAATTTTTATTGCCTTTTTAAGCAATTCTTCATCCGCTTCGGGATTTATAAATAGTAGGTTTTCCCTAATAGTTCCGCTGAATAACATATTGCCTTGCGGAACGTAAGAAAATAACGTTCTAGTACTTTCGCCAACATTTATTTCTTCATTTGCAGTAGTTATAGTAATTTTGCCGTCATTTAGCCCGTAAACGCCTAAAAGCAATTTAAATAGCGTACTTTTACCTATACCTGACGTGCCCGTAATAGCAACGATTTCGCCTTTATTTACGGTAAGACTTAAGCCATCAAGAACAACGTCTCTATCATAAGCGAATTTAAGCGATTCAAATTCAATTTTTTGCATAGACGCATAAGTTTCTTTAGCGTTAATTTTTTCAAAAGGCGGTTCTTCTTCAATTTCTTCCACTTCAATAAGCCTTTCCGCTGAAGAAATCATTGAGAAGAATTTAGGTATAACCATAGAAAAGGTCATAAACGGCATTTGCACATTATTTACAAGTTGAAGTATTGCGGATAAATCACCATAAGATAGGCTACCGCCGTTAAAGATTATAATTCCGCCATAAATGAGCGCAAACACGTAACCGGCACTTGCAATAAAATGGAAAGTAGAATGCCCCATAACAGAATAGTTACGTTTTTTCATCCTAATCTTAAAGTTTTCTTCTTGCAACTTGTCCGCTCTATCAACCACCTTGTCTTCGCCAGAAAAAACTTTAACAGCAAGCACGTTTTCAATATTTTCTTGCATATACGCCCTTACTTTGCCACCAGTTTCTTGCGATTTTTTGTGAAAGTATTTAATTTTAACGCGCATAAAAGAAGATATGCCGAAAACCATAAGCCCTGCAATTAAAAATGCAAGCGCAAAAACCGCATCAATCATTAGTAGAGCAACGATTGAGCATATAAGCCTTACGATAGCCGATAATACTACGGGAAGAATTTGAGTTATACCTTCGCTAACCACAGTAACGTCGCTACTTAAGTTATTCATAAGTTCGCCACTATGATACCTGCAAATTTTTTCGTATTTCTTTTTGAAAATCTTACTAAAAATGTACGACCTTAATGAAATTTCTAGCCTTGCACCGATATACTCTTCAATGCTTTTATTTAAAATTCTAAATAAAAATTGCAAAAGAACTACAACAACTATTACTATACTTCCATATAGAAGTTTGTTCCTATCCCCCGAAACCGCACCATCAACAACGTATTTTACCGTCAATGCAAAAAGAACGGATAAAACCGAAAAAACGGCGTTCGTAAGTATTAGCATTGCTATATTGAAATGCTGTTTTTTAGACCTTTTATATAACCATTTTATACTTTTTTTATCTGACATTGTTTTCACCTATTCTATTTATAAATATATCATATTTATACCTTTAAGTAAAGTACTAGGTTAAAATTAAATATTTCTTGCTCTTTTTTATTTTTTGTTGTATAATTACACGTATGAACGTAGCACTATTTTCAAAACTCAAAACGCTTAAAAAATATAAGCATTATATTGACGAGTTCTTTTATGGATATTCGTACCCACTATTTCTATCATTAGTGGCAATTATATCCTACTTTTTTACTATCCCGCTTTTTGGCTTTACAATTTTTGCAGTGCTCGCTTGTGCTAGTTTATATTTATATAAAGACCTTACCCCGTTTTTACCGCCCGTATTTTTATTCCTTTTTAACTTTAGAGATATGGCAATGCTATCAAGCGCGTACTTCTACGTGCTTTGTGGGTTTTGCGGGGTTGCTATTATTGCACATTTCTTTATATTTAGAGTAAGAATTTTTTTAGGTAAACTTTTTATTCCGCTATGTTTAATGATATTGTCCCTTTTTATGGGCGGTGTACTTTCAGATTTTTTAGACGACTATCTTGGCGGTTTAGCAGTTATTTTTGCAGTTGGACCAGTTGTTCTTTTTGAATATTTCTTGCTTTCAAACTACGTTGAGCCACCTAAAAACTTTGACCTTAAAAAATATCTTTGCTCTCTTGTAGTTATTTCGGCATTTACGGCAGCTGCTACTATGCTTTTAATAGTATCTTACCACGGCGCTTTCCCATACAAAGGTTTACGTCTTGTTGGTTGGGGTACTTCAAACACCGTAGCATCTCTTATTTTAATTGCTACGCCGTGCTGTTGCTATCTTATGAGCAAGGCAAAACTATTTACACCTTTCATATTGTTGTTTACCCTATTTGTATTTGCACTTTTACTTTCAAATAGTGACGGCTGTTTAGGAATTTTCGGTTTCTTTATGCCATTACTATTAGTTGTAACTTTCCTATGCATTGATAAAAACCGCAAAAGATTATTCCTAACCGAATTCGCAATTTTCTGTATAGTGTTCTTTACTATTTTAATTATTGTAACACGTAATTACGATTTTAATAATCTACTTAACACAAGCGATAGCGGTAGGCTTAAAATTTATGAAGAAGCACTAAAACTTTTCGTTAGATACCCTATATTCGGTGTTGGACAAGGCTACGTAAATCTTAACGTGTTTAATCCGTCTTTAGACGCGCTTCGTCAATACAATTTCCATAGTTCAGTATTACACACAATGGCAACTATGGGTACGGTGGGTTTACTTTCTTTCGTTTATTACGTAGTACAAAGGTTCCGCATTTTAGCAGGAAAAAATAGATTTAATCTATTTGTAGTATTATCCTTCTTTATGTTTGAAAGTTACGCCTTAATTGACGTAAGCGAATTTTGTATATTCCCCTTGCTTTGCATAGTTACAATAATTATTTCAGTAACCGAAAAAGTAAATAATACTTCAACTGAAAATTCATTGCTTAAAAATAATTTCAATAAAAAATTTAACGCAAAATACATTTCAAACTTTATTTAACGATAACAAAAAAGTTAAGCCCGCTAAAATTAGCGGGCTTTTTTATTGCCATTATTTATTATCTTTTATCTATCGTATAGGTAGGAACAAGTTCAGAAACAAGTTCTTTCATTTTATCCGTTTCTTCGTAAGCAGCAACTCTTAACTCTTCAAGTTTAGTAAGTAAATTTTCTTCGTCAAGAACTAGCGGTTTACCTATAGAAATCATTTCGTTTGCAGTTCTTTGCAATCCTTCTTCTTCCATAAGTCTTTCTTCGTAAAGTTTTTCACCTGGTCTTAAGCCCGTAACTACTACGTCAATATCTTTGAAAGGTTCAAGTCCGCTAAGTTTTATCATGTTTAGCGCCATATCATAAATTCTTACTTGTTCGCCCATATCTAGAACGAAAATCTCTCCGCCCTTAGCGTATGCGCCTGCTTGAAGAACTAAACTTACGGCTTCGGGTATAGTCATAAAATATCTAACTATATCTTTATGAGTTACAGTAACGGGACCGCCTTCTTCAATTTGTCTTCTAAATAGCGGAATAACCGAACCGTTTGAACCTAAAACGTTACCAAATCTTACTGCAACGTATTCGGTATCGTAGCGTTTATCAAGCGTTTGAATTATCATTTCACAAATACGCTTGGTCGCACCCATAACGTTGGTGGGATTTACTGCTTTATCAGTACTTATAAGCACAAATCTCTTCGTGCCGTGTTTACCTGCTGATTGCGCTACGTTAAGCGTTCCCGTAACGTTATTCTTAACCGCTTCGTTGGGGCTTGTTTCCATAAGCGGAACGTGTTTATGCGCTGCCGCGTGGAATACAATTTCCGGCTTATATTTAGCAAACATAGTATCTACTTTATAAGCGTCCCTAGTAGAACCTATAAGCGTTAAAAGATTAAGGGTGGGAAGTTTTCTCTTTAATTCTTGTTCAATTTCGTAAGCGTTATTTTCGTAAATATCAAAAATGATAAGTTGCTTTGGACTATGCGACGCTATTTGACGGCAAAGTTCGCTACCTATTGAACCACCGCCGCCTGTAACTAGTACGACTTTATTTTCAATATAGCCCATTATTTCATCTAGATTAACTTTTACCGTTTCCCTACCAAGTAGGTCGTTAATTTCTACCTTACGAATATCTGAAACTGACACTTGACCTGATAGAAGTTGATATACACCCGGTAAAATTTTAATTTCTAGATTAGTTTTTTGGCATTTTTTAATAATTTCGCTCATTGCTTTTTTCTTGAGTGAAGGTATAGCAATTATTATTTCTTCCGCATTGTACTTTTTTGCCATTTCTTCTACGTCATCAATCTTACCTACGACTTTTACGCCGTTGACGTTAAGACCTAAAAGATTAGGATTATCGTCTAATATACAAACGGGATTAAGCGCAATTTTATCGCTTGTTTTCATTTCTTTAACAAGCATAATACCTGCACTACCAGCACCGACTAAAAGCACCCTTTTTGCCGTTTCGGTTTGTATTTTGTGATTAACTAGCGATTTGCGAAGTGAGTAGAACGCTCTAACTGCAAACCTACTAGCTACAAGGAGCGGTAAATAGAAGGTAGATGCGAACGCAGCCCATTGAAGGGTCAATTCTTCTCTAATTCTTCCAATGATTAAAAAATACAACGTTACTATGCACGCGGAAATTAATACTCTTACCGCATCGTTAAAACTAACGTGTCGCCATAACTTAACGTAAAGCCCAAGCAATAGGTTTACGATAAAAGCAATAGCGATTGCAATTATTAAAAATGGATACGACGCTATAAATGCATTATGAAAATTAACGCCTGAAACTAATAGCGAAAAGATCCATACGCCTAGAACTATAAAAACGTCAATTAAAGTAAAAATTAAAAATTTGGCTTTCTTACTCATATTTTCCCCTTGAATAAAACTATTTTACTTTATCTTTAATATTTTGAGCGGTTAACCCGCAAAATTCCATTTGACTATCAATCGTGCCGTGTTTAATGAATTCATCAACCACGCCAAAATTATATACTTTTGTGACGGTATTCGTAGAAAAGAACGAACTTACCGCACTACCAAAACCGCCCGTAACGGCGTTTTCTTCTAAAGTTATTATTTTTTTGCCTTTAAGCGAATTTAACACTTTTTCATCTAAAGGTTTTATTGACCTAACGTTATAAATAGCAATAGGTTCTTTTATTAGATTTTTATATTCAAATGCAAGGTTTAGCATATTAGGTCCAACGGCTAGAACTACCTTTTCAGCGTTTTCACAGTCACTTTCTAAAACCCACTTACCGCTATCAAACGGCATAGCGCTATCAAATGAAACTTTTCCTTTCGGGTACCTAATTGCAACTGGGCTTTTTAATGAAAATGCATATAAAAGCGCATCTTTTATTTCTTTTGGCGAACATACCGAAAGTATGGTCATATTAGGCATGTGTGATAGATAACTTATATCAAATACGCCTTGGTGCGTTTTTCCGTCTTCGCCTATAAGCCCTGCCCTATCAATACAAAATACAACGGGCAAGTTTTGAAGGCATACGTCGTGCATTATTTGGTCGTACGCCCTTTGTAAAAAGGTTGAATATACGCAAACTACCGGTTTAAGCCCACCAGTAGCCATACCTGATGCAAGCGTAACGGCATATTCTTCGGCAATGCCTACGTCAATAACGTTTTTGGGGTGAATTTCTTCAACGTGAGATAGCCCCGTGCCATCTTTCATGCCTGCAGTTAAAGCAACAATCTTATCATCTTTCTCAATAAGTGCGTTAAGAGAAGACGCTAACGACAAGCCGTATTCACCGCTAACCGATTTGTTTTCTTTGCCAACGCCGTGATAAACGTCTGAACGCTCTTCAGCATTTTTATCGCCTTTACCTTTTAAAGTTGAAACGTGCAAAAATACCGCCTTGTCTTTTGCTACGTATTTTACTTTTTTCAAAACCCTAACCATTTCGCTTATATCGTTGCCGTCAACTACGCCAACGTACTTAAAGCCGTATTGTTCAAAGAATTTGCCTTTATTGAAAATTCTTTTAATAAGTCCCCTAGTCTTTCTTGCGAATTTAGTAAAAATGGACTCCTTAAAAACCTTCTTAAAGTTTCTTTTGCTTTTAAGGTAACTTCTAGAAAGGGTTTTTTCTGATATAAATTTATAAAATCCGTTTTTGTTTTTTGAAATAGACATGCCATTATCGTTAAGTATTACGATAAGGTTTTTTGGTTTAACGTTAGACGCGGTTATGGCTTCAAAGTTAAGTCCGTTTACGATAGAGCCGTCGCCAACGACCGCTATTACCGTATAATCTTCATTTAGTTTATCCCTTGCTTCGCAAAGCCCTAAACACGAAGAAATTGATGCGCCCGCGTGCCCCGTAGTAAAAACGTCGTATTCGCTTTCTTCTTTGCACGGAAAGCCTGATAGCCCCCCGCAAGAGCGAATAGAAGAAAAATCTTCCTTTCTACCCGATAAAATTTTGTGGGTGTAGCATTGATGTCCAACGTCAAAAACTATTTTGTCTTCTGGAAAATTAAAGGTATGGTAAAGCGCAACGGTAGTTTCAACAATCCCAAGGTTTGCTGAAAGATGTCCGCCGTGAGCGTTAGTTGCGGAAATTATAGAAGAGCGAATTTCCCCAGATAACGTTTCAAGTTCACTAATATTTAATTTTTGTACTTGCTTTGAACTTGTAATTTTTTCTAAAATTGCCATATATACCCTTATAAATATATATTTTACAATATATATTACCTTTTGTCAACGGACGAAAAACGCCCTTTTCGGCAAAAGAAACGAAAGTTTTTCAAAAATTATCGCTTGACATATTATTTTATTGTTTGTATCATATTGTAAACGAATATTAGGGAATAATTTATGAACGAAAAAATGCTTTCAAAATTTGCCGAGTTAGTGCTTAAAATCGGCGTAAATATCCAAGAAGGTCAAGGGCTTGAAATTGCTTGCCCTACTGAAAAGGCGGACGTTGCCGTGGCTTTAACTAAAAAAGCGTATGAACTAGGCGCAAGAATTGTTCGCGTAAGGTGGGAAAACGACGAAATTGAAAAACTTAACTATCTTGGCGCTACTACCGAAGCGCTTACCGATATACCCAAATGGTTTATTGATAGCAAAAACTACCTTTTAGAAAAAGGCTTTTGCTACGTTGCAATTTCTGCCGAAAACCCTTCCGCTTTTAAGGACGTTGACACTCAAAAACTTTTAGCCGTTTCTAAAGTAAAAAGCAAACTACTAAAACGCTTTTCGGACGCGGTTATGTCTAACGGACTTCGTTGGTGCGTTGTATCAGTACCTACTTTAGAGTGGGCTAAGCAAGTCTTCCCCGAAAGCACTAACCCTGAAGAAGATTTAGAACGCGCGATACTTTTATCTATGCGTTTATTTAGTGAAGACCCCGTTAAAGAGTGGGAAAACCACGTACAAATGCTTGAAAAAAGAGCGAATTTCTTAAACACTAATAATATAAATAAAATCCGTTTTGTAAACGGCAGTGGCACAGACCTTACGGTTGGGCTAGCAAAAGACAACGTTTGGCTTTCAGCAAAAGAAAAAGCGAAAGACGGCATAAATTTTATAGCAAATATGCCAACCGAAGAAATATTTACCGCACCGCATATGAAAGACGTAAACGGCAAGGTTTATTCCGCTATGCCCTTATCGTATAACGGCAATATTATTGACGATTTTTACTTTAAGTTTAAGAACGGAAAAATAATTGATTATGGCGCGAAAAAAGGTTACGACGCTCTATCTGCACTACTTAAAACGGATAACGGCATTTTAAGGCTTGGCGAAGTTGCGCTTATTGATAACCTTTCGCCCATAGCAAGGCAAAATATACTTTTTTATAACACGCTATTTGATGAAAACGCAAGTTGCCATTTAGCGCTTGGAAAAGGCTATCCCACAACCATTAAAAACGGCGAAAATTTAAGCCTTAAAGAGTTAAAAGAAAAAGGCGTAAACGACAGCGTAGAACACGTTGACTTTATGATAGGTTCGCCCGATATTTGCGTTTACGGAATAACAAAAGATGCGATAGAAATTCCGCTAATAAATAACGGCGTTTGGGTAATATAAAAGAAAAAGACTAACAAAAAGTTAGTCTTTTTTTATGCCAAATTTTTTAAGTTCAGTCTCTATTCTTTCAATAGGAAGTCCTATAATATTTGTTAAACTTCCCGAATAACTTTTAACAATTCCCGCATTATCTTGAATTCCATACGAGCCTGCTTTGTCAAGTGGGCTACCAGTTGCCACGTATTTATTTATAAGGTCATCAGTAAGATTATTGAATTTTACTTTTGAAATTACACTTCCTTTAGCCATTTTTTCGCTACTTATAAGCGCATAACCGGTTATTACTTTGTGTGTTTTACCCGAAAGTTTTTTTAGCGTTTTAATAGCGTCTAACTTGTCTTTTGGCTTACCTAAAATTTCGCCTTTATAAACCACAATGGTATCCGCACCTAAAACCACAACACCTTCTTCTAAAAAACTTTCGCAAACTTGTTCAGCCTTTTTAAGAGCAAAATATTCCACTAATCTTTTAGGCGAAAGTGAGTTTTCTTTTTCTTCGTAATCACTAACCCTAACGTCAAAAGTATAGCCGTTATTCGCTAAAATTTCCTTGCGCCTTGGCGACGCGCTAGCAAGAATTAACTTCATAACCTAAATGACTACCCCAAAAACTCCGCTTATAACTAAATACATAAGCGGTATAGTTAAAATTGAAAGCACGGTTGAAAGCAATACTACTACAGATGCGAATTCACTATCTTTATTAAATAAAACTGAAAATAGCGTTGCGCTAGTTGCGGTAGGCATACCAAGTAGTAAAAATATCGTGTATTTTATAGCAACGCCTACGGGCAAGAAAGCAACTAAAAGTATTGATACAAGTGGCATTACCAAAAGTTTAAGTGAGCAAGCAAAATATGCTTTTATGTTAAAGAATAATTGCTTAAAACTTACTTTTGCAAGTTTCATACCTATAGTAAACATAGAAAGCGGAGTAACCATATCGCTAAAGAATTCTATTGCAAGCATAACCTTGTCAATAATTCTATACCCAAACGTTCCTGCGGTAGCAATATCTCTAATAGGACGGCCTAGCGTTACAAAAATTATAAGACCTAATGCAATGGCTATAATTACAGGGTTAAGTAAGATTTTCTTTATAGAAATTTCTTTTTTATCCCCCGTCATAATGAATACGCCGAGCGTCCAGTTAAGAACGTTAAATACAGCAATAACTACCGCTGCGTAAATTAAAACTTCGTTATAACTTTGGTGTCCCTTAAATAGCATATCTAAAAAAGGAATGCCCATAAATCCGCAGTTACCAAATACCCCTGCATATTTAATAACCTTTGCCCTAGCGTCCTTTCCTTTAACGAATAAGGTAACTATGAAAAACATTATTATATGTACAGCCGTTGCTAAAAGCGCAACTAAAAGCATATTTTTACCTATTTCCGCCGTGTAAGACTTGGTGGTAAATACAACGAAGGCAAGCGCCGTTTGGCAACAATAAAGCACTATTTTTGAGCAAGTATTTTCTGCGCCTTCGGGAAGAAGTTTAAGTTTTGAAAATATAAACCCTGGAACCATTAAAAGTATTAATGATAAAACGGTTATAAATATAGTTAAAAAATCAATCATAATCTCTATTCTTATTAAAAGGCAAAACGAATTCGTTTTGCCTTTCACTTTTTTATTTTATTTGTAAAAACTTTCGCAAACTTTTTTGTCAATCTTTACACAGCCTTCTTCTTCGTATCTATATTTATTGATTAACGAATTGATGATTGTGTTTTGATAATTACTTATGCTTGTACTAATTTTTGCACTTGCAAGTTTATATAAGTAGTTTTCAGTTTCTTCAAATGCTTCGTAGTCGTTTAGCATTGCATCGTAATATTCAGCCCAAGTTGCATAAGCACCTTTGTCAATATTAAGCGTATCTAAATATCCGTTTAAGGTTTCGTATGAAGAATTTGCTTTAACAAGTTCAGAATAGAACATAATGTGGTAGCCATAATCTGATGCTACGATAACGTAACCAGTACCTTGAGAAAGTAAAATTCTACCAGCGTCGCCGAACGTCTTAACGTATTCTTCAGTAGCAGTGCCTTCAACTTCGGGTTTAATAACGTAACCTTTGTAACTATTTAGCGAACCGCTATCCGTAGAGAACGCGAATAATAGTTCGTTTATCTTTGCTTCGTATTCTACTGCACCTGCAATATTCTTCGCACCATAAATGCTATTAGTTAAACTATCTGTAGCATAAGGAGCGGTGTTATCAGTTATAGTTCCGCCGATATATGCATTCATCATGGTAACGAATTCTTTTAAGTTATATGAATTTACAGAAGTTGCGGTATATAATGCAGGGGTTTGTTTTTCTTCGTCAGCGTCTTTAAGTTTAACGAAATTACCCTTGAATTCTAAACTATTTGCGCTATCTTCAGCGAAAGTATAATCGCCGGTGAAGTATAACTTTCCGTTTTCTTCTTTTACGTCGTAATTAGAGAATAACCAAGAAGCACGTAAATCTTTAGCCATAGTAGCGTCTAAAACTAATTTTCTTTGAAGCGCGTAGTCAGCGTCAGAGATGTTTTTATTGTCTTCTTTAATCTTTTTAATTTCGGCTTCTTGTTCGTCGTTAACACCTAATAAAAGGTTATGAACGTAACCATAAGAACCATATCCGCCAACGAGTAACGGGCTATCAACGGTAGCGTTTGAAAGTTTATCAACGAATTCCGCGTTTGTGAAATTTACTTGTCCTTCATAAAGGTCTAAATAGAAACCTTCAAGCATTGCATAGGTAACTTGACTTCTAGCAATTTTAGCAAGTCTTTCTTCATAAATGTTTATAATTGCTTCTTCATAATAGTCTTCTTTAAGAGATTTGAAATATTCAATATCATTGGGGTCTTCGGTCGTTTCGTACTTGTCGCCTAAAAGACCGCCTTCTTTAAGACTATCTATCATATCGCTGAATGCTTTTTCATCACTTACGTCAACGCCTTTAGCAATATATGTTTCTTTATCGCCTGGTGTTTTTTCTTTTACGTCGTTAGTTGCTCCAGTAGGAACGGTACGAAGTTCGCCAGCCCAACTATCAGCGTAAGTAGCATCTTCGGCTTCAGCAAAGGTTTTAATGTAAGCGTTAAAAGCATCATACGCTTTATATTCAGCGTCAATAAAATCTTCGCCCGTCAAATATCTTAAAGGAGTATAAATTTCTTTGTCAGTATTTTTAGCGAAGGTAGAATCTGCTTCAAGTTCAATTAAAGCGTTTTGAAGAACAATTCTTTGAGAAATTAAATTTTCAATTAAAAGGTTAATATTTTGTTCAGTAGTATAACCATAGTATTGTTCGTTTAAGTATCCGCCGTTGATGTAAGCCATAGCAACGTCAGATAATAAAATTTCATCATTAAAATTTTCATTTACGGAAACGGTGGCAACAACTTGGTTCATTTCCCTTTCACTATCAGTAGTAACTAAATTACATCCCGTAAGGAAGGTAAGGCTTACTAAAAGCGAAAGTATTAACGAAATTATGCCTGTAAATCTTTTTTTCATATATTAACTCCTAAAGAATATCTTAAAGAATAGCCGATTCGCTCTAGTTTTTTATCGCAAGCGAAAGGCTTTTGGTCAGTGCTTTTATATTTTATATATAAAAACCCATTAAAACTACTATATTATATAACACCCACGGAAAAATTGCAACGATTTTTTTGAGTTTTATTCTAAATACCCCCTAAAAAACGTGCAAGTGATACGTTTAATTAACTTTTTGTGGCAAAAGTCAAGAACTCACGCATTAAACCTAACATATCGCGGTTGCTTTCGCCTTGCTTTAAAAACTCAAGAGTAGGCTCTATCGCCATAGAGATTCTAACCCTATCAGAAAATTCATCCATAGCGTTTTGCATATTTTTTGAACCGAAAATCTTAAAATCTTCAAAGGTAATACTTACGTTCTTTTCTGAAACGGTAATTTTTTTTGCATTTACTTTCATTGCTAAGCGCTTTACTATACAAACGTCAATTAGGTTTAGCGTTTCTTTAGGAATTGCTCCGTACGTTTCGGTTAGATAATTTTTAATTTCAAGTTCGTCAGCAAAAGAAACCATTTCCGCAATTTCTTTATACACTGACATTTTTGACGTGTTGTTTTCAATATATTTTTCGGGAATATACGCCGAAATTCTAACGTCAAGGTCGGGCATTTTTTCCTCAGTACCGCTAAGTTCTTCTTTAAGCAGTTTAGAGTAAAGTTCATACCCTATTTTATCCATATGCCCGTGTTGTTCCGCGCCTAAAATATTACCTGCACCGCGAATCTCCAAGTCGCGCATTGCTATTTTTATACCGCTACCCATTTCAGTAAATTCAATAATGGTGTTTAGCCTTTCATAAGCGGTTTTCGTTAAAATTTTATCACGCTTAAACGTAAAATAGGCGTACGCAAGCCTGTTACTTCTGCCAACCCTACCTTTAAGTTGATATAAAGTAGAAAGCCCTAAATTATCCGCGTCAATTACTATTAAGGTATTTGCTTTAGGCAAGTCTATGCCATTTTCTATAATGGTTGTTGAAATTAAAAGGTCGTACTTTCCTGCGTAAAAGTCTAAAATGTTTTTTTCTAAAGTGCGTTCGTCCATTTGCCCGTGCGCAACCACCGTGCGAACTTCGGGCATAAACTTTTTAAGCCTACTTGCAAAAAAGTCAATAGACTCAACGCGGTTATACAATACAAAAACCTGTCCACCGCGGTTAATTTCGCGATATACTGCGTCTTTTATAAGCACTTCCGTTTCTTCAGTAACGTAAGTTTGAACGGGAAGCCTTTTCTTCGGCGGGGTGTTTATCACGCTTATTGACCTTATTCCCGAAAGCGACATATGCAAAGTTCTAGGAATAGGCGTTGCAGTAAGCGTTAAAGTATCAACGTTGTTTTTAATGAGTTTAATTTTTTCTTTATGCTCTACGCCGAAGCGTTGTTCTTCGTCTAAAACTAAAAGCCCTAAATCCTTAAACTCAACGTCTTTTGTTAGAAGTCTATGTGTGCCTATTATAAAATCTACTTCTCCGTTTTTTAAGCCTTCAAGTATCTTTTTTTGTTCGCTAGGCTTTCTAAACCTATTAAGACACGCTATTTTTATGCCGAACCTTTTGAATCTTTCACAAGCGGTTGAATAGTGTTGCTCTGAAAGTATAGTGGTAGGCGCAAGCATAACCGCCTGTTTGCCGTTTGCAACCGCGCGGAACACCGCACGAAGCGCCACTTCCGTCTTACCAAAGCCCACGTCCCCACAAATAAGCCTATCCATAACTAAACTTGAACTCATATCTTCTTTGATTTCGGCTTCGGCTTGAAGTTGGTCTGGGGTTTCTTCAAACGGAAAATCTAAATTAAACTCACGTTCTAATTCTTCGTAAATGGTAAATTGATAGCCTAAACGCTCTTTTCTTTCAGCGTATAGTTTTTTAAGGTCAATAGACATTTTTCTAATGCTTTCTTTGACCGCGCGTTTAATTCTTTCAAAGTCCTGCCCGCCGATTTTAGAAAGTTTAGGTTTCTTCTCCGCACCTAAATACCTAGTTAAAATATCTAATTGCTCTACGGGAACGTATAAAACGTCGCCACCGCTATATTCAACGCCTACGTAATCTTTAGTGCCTTCGGTTGTAGATATACGCTTATTTCCTAAAACCCTACCAACGCCGTGTACTTCGTGAACGCAATAATCACCACTTTCCGGCGCAGTAAAGAACGCGCCTTTTTTACTTTTTATTTTGGTTTTAGCGTCCGTTTTCTTAAATAAATTACCACTGCCTATTACCGCTAACTTTTCTTCGTGGAAAACAAAACCCGCGTCTAGCGAAGTGTCACTAATAATTGCGCCTTTAAGTGAAGTACCGCCAAGACTATGCAAGATATTTCTATCCGAAAACTCATAACTCATTTTTAATGAGCGCTTGTTATCCCCCGTACAAATAAGAACGGTATATCCACCGCGTAGCCAGTTATCTACGTCCGTAAACACTTCCTTAAAGTCAAGTTGATAGTTTACAATTCCGCTAACCGTTGGATTTATAATCTTTAGCGGATTAAAAAACGGTATGGCGGTAGATAGCATTTGAACGGATGCTTGCCTATATTTTTTTAGGTTAGAAACTAAAGATTCTAGTGGGAGTAAATTGTTTTTTGCAAACGAAAATACTTCGCCTGCTTTTTCAAGGCTAACATATCTTTCGCTAAATTCTTTTTCTACTAATACTGCTAAATCGTAAACGCTTTTCGCCTCGTCAAAAACTACTGTTAAATTATCTGGCAAAAGGTCTAAAATACCCCCAGAATTTTTAGAAATACAAGCAAGGCGATTAAGCCCGTCGTTATCAAAAGTTTCCATAGCAAGATAAAGGTCGTCGCGAATAATTTTGCGACGGAGCGCTTGCTCTTTATCGCTATTTTCTATTTCGTTTCTAATTATGCTTTTATATTCGCTAAAGTCGTTTTCGTCAAAGATAAATTCCGACGCTTGAAGAATTTTTATCAAAGGAATATTGCCTTTGTTCCTTCTAGTTTCAGCGTCAATAATTTTTACGTTTTCAATAACGTCGTCAAAAAATTCTATTCTAATTATTTCGTTATTATCAATTGGGCATACGTCAATAACGTCCCCACGAAGTGAAAACGTGCCTTTACTTTCGGCAACGTCTAACCTTTTATAACCTAAACTTACAAGTTTTTTTACCGCGCTTTCAATAGAAAAATTTAAGTCCTTTTCAAAAACTACGCTGTCAATTTTTTTAGGGCAAATTTGCATAAGCGCTTCAATGGTTGTTACCACAACTTCGGCACTTGAAAGTTCATCTAGCCCTTTTATGCGTGCAAAGGAACTATCTTTTGAAAACGCCTTGCTCACTAAAAGCGTTTCGTCTTTAGGTGGAATAAATGCGGTTTTTTTGTTTGAAAATTCTTTTATTCTTTCGCAAAATTTTGTAGCCGAAAGGGTGTCTTTTGCTATCAGTAAGACCTTTTCGTCTATACACGAAATCAAAAAACTTTTGAACGCTTCCGTAACGCCGAACGCCGCCACGGGAATTCCCTGGCGGATGCACGAGCAAAATTCGTTTACCGAATTGTTGCCGTTTTTCAAACTTAAAACTTTATCTAGCATACGTTTCCTTGATTAAAAAGTCCGTTCTAAATTTTACCGTTATATTTTTGCATAACTTCTTGTATGGGCTTACCTAAAGCGAAGTCGTAACCTGCGCCACTTGCTTTATCTAATGCCTTTTCAAAAAGCGATTTGTCTTCTTCTTTTATTCCTGAAAGAACGTAATCTATAAGCGGAATACGCGTTTCTTCCGTGGGCTTAAACCCTACCCTAATTCTAGCAAAATCCCCTGAATTTAACTCTTTAAGAATATTGCGCATACCATTGTGAGTTCCGCTAGAGCCCTTTTCCCTAATTCTTATTTCGCCTTTAGGAAGGTCGTAATCGTCGTAAATAACAATTAAATCTTCAAGCGGGATTTTGTAAAAAGATAAAAGTTCCCTAACGCTTTCGCCACTTAAGTTCATATACGTTAAAGGCTTTGCAAGAATAATTTTCTCTTTTCCAGCCTTTACTTCGGCAATCATTGCCCTACATTTTTGTTTGGCAAAATCGGCGCCAAGTTTACTTGCTACGCCGTCAACTGCCATAAACCCTAAATTGTGAAAGGTGTTTAGGTATTTTTTATCTGGATTTCCAAGCCCTACTATAAGTTTCATAATCTTAACTAAAAAGCCGTTTATTGCTAAACGGCTTTCAAAATAAATTAGTCTTCGTAAATTGCTGAAAGCGACGAATCAGAATAAATTGCGGTTATTGCTTTTGCTATCGCTTTTGCTACTGATACAACTTTGATTTTAGGATTGTTTTTGATTTCTTCAGGAATATCAATCGTATCTAAAACTAAAAGTTCTTTAATGGGTGAAGCGTTAATACGTTC
The DNA here is from genome assembly GCA_045657285.1 of Christensenellaceae bacterium. Classification (GTDB taxonomy): domain Bacteria; phylum Bacillota; class Clostridia; order Christensenellales; family Borkfalkiaceae; genus UBA1259. The sequence goes on along the minus strand of JAZOST010000002.1, from coordinate 3,578 downwards.
AATTGCAGGACCGCTTAATACACCGTGAGTGCAACAAGCATAAACTTCTTTAGCGCCGTTATTTACAAGTGCTTGAGCGCCTTGGCAAATAGTACCTGCGGTATCAATCATATCGTCAACCATAAGACAAGTTTTATCTTTAACGTCGCCGATAACGTTCATAATTTCAATAGCGTTTGCTTTAGGACGACGTTTATCAACGATAGCGATGCTAGCGTCAACACGCGCAGCGAAGTTTCTTGCTCTACCAACGCTACCTACGTCAGGAGAAACTACCGTCCAGTTTTCGTCCATACGTTTCTTGTAATATTTTGCAAGAAGCGGAGCACCGTAAAGGTGGTCAACGGGAATATCAAAAAAGCCTTGAATTTGCGCCGCGTGTAAGTCCATAGTCATAACTCTATCAGCGCCTGCGCTTGCTAAAATATCGGCAACGAGTTTTGCGGTAATCGGGTCTCTAGGACGAGCCTTTCTATCTTGACGCGCATATCCGAAGTAAGGCATAACTGCCGTAATTCTACCTGCTGAAGCACGCTTACAAGCGTCAATCATAATAAGAAGTTCCATCAAGTTATCGTTAACGGGTGAAGAAGTAGATTGAATAATAAATACGTCTTTACCTCTAACGGTTTGTGGAAGGGTTACGCTAATTTCGCCGTCGCTGAACTTGCCAACTTCTGCAGAAGAAAGCGGAAGTTTAAGTTCGTTAGCAATTGCTTGTGCTAGCGGACGGTTAGAATTGCCTGCTAAAATTTCAATGGTGTTGCCGTGTGTAATCATAAATTTTCTCCTATTGTAACTTTGTGTACATTAGCACATACATATTTTAAGACAATTAAAAGAAATAGTCAAGGGTATTTGAAATTTTAAACCCTATTTTTATAACTTTTTAAAATTAAAATTTTAAGTTTAACCCGTAAAACAGGTACGGAAGGTCTCCGTTTAGTTTTTTAAGACTTTCTTCACTCACTTTTAATTTTCTTGAAACGCTAAAGTATGTATCGTGCGGGGCAACTTTATAACTATCACACTCACCTTTAGAAATAAAAATAACATCCCCTTCTAAAACGTCCTTTTTTAAGTTGTTATCACTGATAATTTGAAAAGGCGAAACGCTAAATTTTTCGGCAATTCCTAAAATATTTTCGTTTGTTTGTACCCTATAAAAAAAGTTTTTCATACCGCTATTATATTTGCGCTTTTTCGCGAATAGAATACCTTAAGGACTACTTTTAAGGATGGTTATAGGTTGAGAAAGTTTTTTAAGACGGTAGCAATAGTTACGGTGTTTTCTATATGTGAAAAATTTTTAGGTTTTCTTTATAGAATTTATCTATCAAGAAGTATAGGCTCTGAAGGCGTGGGTATGTACCAAGTAGCGCTTTCAGTGTTTGCTTTTTTGCTTACCCTTACTTGCTCTGGAACGCCTATTACCGTTTCGCGCTTAATCACAAAATACGACGCTTTAGGTCGGCCAAACGACTCTAAAAAAGTAGTTACCGCAGGTCTTTTGTTTACACTTATGATTGCCGTTCCTATTTGCGTGCTATTTTTTATTTTAGGAAATAAAATATCTTTTTTATTTGCAGACGAGAGATGCGTTAAAATATTTTACGTAGTTTTGCCCGGTTTAGTTTTCACTTCTCTATATTCTATAATCCGCGGTGCGCTTTGGGGAAGAAAAGACTTTTTGCCGTATAGCATAACCGAACTTTTAGAAGAAATTTGTATGATTGTGGTAGGTATTATTTTAATATCTAACGCAACTAGCGCTTATCAAGGCGCGTACTACGCTGGCGTTGCGGTACTTGTTTCTTACGTGTTCTCTTTTTCGCTTGCAACCGCCGTCTTCTTTTTGCGAAAAAATAGCCTAAAAAACCCTAGAAAATTATTTAAACCACTAATTTCTTCCGCTATGCCGGTAACCGCTATGCGAACGGTAAATTCGCTTGCAGTTTCTATTGTTTCGGTAATACTTCCGCTCCGCCTTGTAAATGCGGGATACACCGAATCACAAGCAATGACACTTTTCGGTGCAGCAGCGGGGCAAGCAATACCGCTTTTATTTATTCCTACCACTTTAATAGGCTCTTTTACGCTTGTTTTAGTTCCTGAAATTGCCGAAAATTTTTACAAAAAAAGACATACTGCCTTGAAAAATGACGTTGAAAAATCGCTTAAGTTCACTATGCTCCTAACTTGCCTTTTCGTGCCCGTATTTTTAGTTTGCGGTGAAGAAATAGGTGTTTTAGTATTCGGCAGTTACGAGTGCGGAAAATATCTAACCGCATCCGCTTTTTTAATGATTTTTATGAGCCTTTCTAGTTTATCTACAAGCATATTAAATTCAATAGGGCTAGAAAAACGCGCGCTCTTTTACACTATAATTAGCGGAATATTTATGCTTTTATCTATTTACTTTTTACCTAAATACGTGGGCATTTACGCGCTACTTATAGGTTTTAGTTTCGTTTACGGACTAACTACAATTTTGAATTTACGCCTAATTAGAAAAAAATGCACCGAAAAGCCTAACTTTATTAGATTTTTGCTATGTTCTGGGCTACTTATAATTCCGTCAACCCTGCTAGGAATAATGCTTGAAAAAATGCTAATTCACTTACTAGGAAGTGTTTTAACCTTTTTAGTTTGCTCTGCTATTGTTATGATTTTTAATTTGCTACTTTGCTTTGGCTTTGGGCTTGTTGACGCTCAAATAATAAGAAAACGTCTAAAAAGAAAAACCGCTTAAAATAAGCGGTTTTATATTATTCTAAACTGAATTTGCTCTTTGGTAAAACCTTTGGCAAAATGGTAACTAGTAGACTGCAAAGTACTGCATTTACTACCCAGTTAACTGCTTGTATGGGAAGCCTTACGTAAAGGTACGCCCAAAAAGTTTTCTTTCCCATACCATACACTAGCCATAGCCCAAAAGTATTTATAAGGCAAGTACAAAGCACCAAAACTAATATACTTGAAATAATAGTTTTAAGATATTTATTGCCCTTAAAGTAACTAAAGATTACGCCAGGGATAAGCCCGAAAAGCCCAGTGCCGATGCTTATAAATGGATTATACGGACCAAACGGCATTAAAATACAGCCTAAAAAGTCCCCGACGAAAGCCGTTACAAAACCTAACCCACCGCCAAGCAAATATCCTGCAATAAAACCTATCGTAATAGTAAACGACACTTGAAAAGACGGACCTAAATTTATAGTAAAATAGTTTGCAATAAACGAAAGCGCCGAAAGTATTGCGGTATAAACTAATCTTTGAGTAGATGATAGATTATTTCTTTTAGGTTGCTTTTTAACAAACAAAAGAAGAACGACTATCGCTATAACGCCAAATAAAATAAGGTACTTATACCATTCTGAAACAAGATTTCCAAAAATGGTAGAAAAGTCAAATGCGCTTGCTAGAAAATTGAACATAAAAAAATCTCCTAAAAAGAATTTTTAGAGAGACCGATAAAATTTTGCACCCTTAAAAAACTAAAAGTGCTAGATAATAGCGGACGCGCAAAAGTACCGCAGGTTACCCTTTCGTTTGCAAACGACATCCCATTTTGC
>JAZOST010000001.1:0-5224 GCA_045657285.1 Christensenellaceae bacterium | reverse complement strand
TTGGCATTACGGTATTTAGTAAGATTTTATCAACGTTAAAGTTGTTTAAATGATTAAGTTTAATATCTTTATAGGTAGGACTTGTAATTACTTCGCCATTTTCATTTTTGATTACCAATGATTGAAGTAATATGTCGTATAAGGTCTTGTTGACTTGTGTTTCGTCAATGACTGTACTAGGGTTGTCAACATCAGCAGGCGTGTCAATAAATATTGAAAGCGCAATACTGTCTGGGTTTAACGCTTCTAGTTCGCCTACCGTGATTTCGTTATAGTTCTTTCCCGTGGTGTATTCTAAAATTTCAACAAACGTCGGGTTGGGACTTGCCATAATAACCGAAATTTTCATTAAGTCGGGTTTAACTTTAGAAAAATCATCAACCGTTAAACTTTCCGCTATTGCTTGAACTCTCAATTCATAATCTTCGTCAGATTCCCCCGCGTTTTGAACGGGCAATTTGCTTACGCCGTTTTCTACAATCGCTGAAAGTATAATTTTATATAGTTTACTATTATCTTTAGTTAAAGAACCTTCTTCATATTCTTTGTACGGCAATACGATTTTAAGCGAAACGCTTGCAGTCGTAAAAGTTCCTAAATCGCCAACGGTAATTTCGGTATAATCTTTACCCGTTACGTCTTTTAGTATGTCGTAAAGAGCGGTGTTGTCGCTAGTTTTAGGCATAACGCTATTGAGCAAGATTTTTTCGGTAGAAAAATCGTTAAGGTGTTCAAGCCTTACGTCCGCAGGCGTGGGATTGGTAATTATTTCTCCGTCTTTATCTGTTATAACTAATGTTTGAAGTAATATATCGTATAACTTCTTGTTTACTTGCGTTTCGTCAACGCTAGTTGCAGGGTCGTCAACGTCGGCTGGCGCATCAATAAATATTGAAAGCGCAATGCCGTCAGGATTGAGTTCCGCTAATTCGCCTACGGTAATTTCGTCGTATTTCTTGTCCGTAGTATATTCTAAAATTTCAACGAAAGTGGGATTAGGGCTAGTCATTATTTCCGCAATCTTTATTGAGTTTGGCTCAATATTAGAAAAATCGCTGATAGTTAAACTTTCGGCGGCGGATTGCACCCTTAGGTCGTAATCTTCGTCAGTTTCGCCCACGTTTTGAGTAGGCAACTTGCATTCTCCGTTTTCTACGATTGAAGAAAGAATAATCTTATAAATTTCACTGTTGTCTTTGGTTAAAACGCCGTCTTCGTATTCTTTGTATGGCAACACTTTGCTTAAAGCAACTTTTTCCATATCAAGATTTGCTAAATGACCGATATTAAGCGTTTCAGCCGTGGGCTTTTGTTCGCCCACGCCAACAACTACCGCGTCGCATAGAATCTTAAACATATCGCTTTCAGTATCTTCTATGAACTGACTGATAGGAACGTTGTCTATGTTTAATCCTGATAAATGTCCTATATTAAGCGTTTCGGCGGTAGGTTTTTGTTCATTTGCGCCAACAACTACCGCGTTACATAAAATTTCGTAAAGTTCGGTATTGTCTTTAATTACTTCGTTTTGGTCATTATATTCCTTTATAGGAAGCACCGTTGAAAGCGCAACGCCGTCTAAATTTATATTAGATAAGTGACCTATGTTAAGCGTTTCCGCTGTGGGTTTTTGTTCATTTGCGCCAACAACTACCGCGTCACATAAAACCTTAAATATTTCACTATCCGTATCTTCAATAAATTGACTGATAGGAATTGTGTTGATGTCAAGCCCAGAAGTTAAATGACCGATATTCAAGGTTTCGGGCGTGGGTTTTTGCTTGCCTTCTTCAACTACTACCGCCTTACATAAAATATCATAAAGTTCGGTGTTATCTTTAGTAACGTTGCCTTTATCGTCGTATTCTTTTATTGGAAGAACCGTGCTTAAAGAAAGGTTGTCAATTTTTATACTGCTAAAGTCGTCAACCGTTAAACTTTCGGCAGCGATTTGCACTCTTGCGTCGTAATCTTCGTCAGTTTCGCCTTCAATTTTAGCAGGCAATTTGCTTACGCCGTCAATGGCTATTGAAGAAAGTAAAATTTTATAAATTTCACTATTGTCTTTAGTTAAAACGCCGTCTTCGTATTCTTTATACGGCAAGATTTTACCTATAGAAAGTTTGCTAGGATTGATATTTGATAAATGTCCTACGTTTAAGGTTTCAGCCGTGGGCGGTTCGCCTTCGTCAACTTCAACTATTTGACTTAAAATTTCTAAAACGTCAATTTCGCCTTCCGCTTCGCCAATGAACGTGCTTAACAAAATATTATCAACCGTCAAGCCGTCCGTTAAGTGTTCAAAAGTAATTTCTTCTACCGCTATTCCCGTTGCTTGGGATAGTACGGTATAAATTAGGTCAGTAGTGTTACCGCCTAAAACTTCATAAATGTAAATGCCGTCAAGACCTAAAGTTCCTAATTCGGAAATCGTCTTTCCGCCAAGCAATTTTTCAATTATACTTTCATTGCCTTCTTCTTCGGGAAGTTCAACGCCCGCTACCGCTAATAGTTCGGTAACTTCTAGATTGCCTAAAATTTCGTCAATTAAGTCAAGCGCGTCTAAAATGGGCGCTTCAAATAATGGAACGTAGTAAAGGGTAATATCTTCCGCCACTAAAAGTTTTCCGTCGTCAGTAAACGCGCGTTCATACGTTTCGCCGTTTAATACTGAATACGGCGCGTTTCCACCTAAATCACTAACCTTGTAATAATAAAGTTTGGGATTTGCGGTCAATATATCATTTTCATCTTTTTCTATGTATCCATTGCCGTCAAGGGTGGGCTTATCTTCATCTTCTACCGCGGTAAAAGTGCTAAACGCTTCAATATCTAAATCGCCTAAAAGCCCGCTTGCGCCAACTGAATTCATAGTGGCAACGACCTTAAAGCAACTGCCTAAATCTTCAGTAAACGTGTTTGAACCAAGTTTAAGAGTTTTTAATTTAGCGTAATCAATTTCCACAAAATCGCCTAGGGTGTTTCCTTCAGAAATTTCCGTGCCTTCAATGCTTTCAACTAACGAAATTACAAACGGCAAATCATTAAAAGTATAATCGCCTATTGACGTTAACGCGCCGAAAATTGATTTATTGGTTAGTTCCGCATTAACGGCATCAGACGTGTCTTGCCCCGTTAAATCCATATACGTGCTTATAGGCACTAAAAAAACTGCAACGGCAATTATAGAAGGTAAAAAAAGTACCCCTATAAACCATATGAGCAGGTTCTTTAAGAACCTGCATCTTGCAATTCTCGCATTTCTCTTATTTTTACGTGCTTGCTTTTTTTCCTTGGCCGTCATTGTTTGACCTCCAAATTTTGCTCTTCTAATATTTTAACACCGCTAGTGGTATTTGTCAATTACTGCTTAAATCATCACTTGCCTTAATAAGCAACCTTTCACGATTGTTCAGGCTTGGTCTTTCAATAGTTATATCTAAAAGTTTTTTTAGTTCCTTCCCTATGCTTTCGCCCTTGTAACCAAGTTCCATAAGGTCGTTCGCGGTAATTTTTAAGTCTTTTAGGCTAAACGGAGTGCCGTCCGCTTTCATTTTTTCTATTAAAGTAGTCCAACGCGCAACCGTAGGGCAAACGGATAAATCGTCCTTGCAGGCAGAATAATCCGCTTGTTTTAGCTCTAAAAGTTTATAAACATATCCGTAATTTCTTACGATAAATTTCTTTAGTTTAATTTCTCTAACGTCTTTTTTCATATCAAGCATATGTACGCCGATAAGAAATAGCGTTTCTTTTATAGTTTTGCTATCCACCTTAAGCCTTTTTAGGATTTTTTCGGCTATTTTTACGCCTTCCGTATCATGAGAGTGGAACTTGCCGTATTTTTCCATACAATACGGCTTACCTACGTCGTATAAAAGTGCGGAAAGTCTTATTTCTTTAGGCGCGTACATAACGCACCTTAAAGTATGCTCTAAAACGTCGTAATCGTGATAATCTTTTCGCTGAAACATACCTTTCGCCGAAGAAAGTTCGGGGATTATGCGAAATAGCACACCCGTATCCGCTAAAATTTTTAGCGCCGTATAATGCCCTTTTTTATCTGAAAACGAATATTTTTCGTCACTAGAAAAGATTTTTTTAAGTTCGTCATATATTCTCTCTACCGAAATATCATCTATGTTGCTAGCATACTTTTGCATTGCCAAAAGCACTTCTTTAGTAGGGGTAAAGGAAAGTTCCGCCGAAAACCTTGCTAGCCTTAAAAGGCGCAAGCCGTCGTTGCTGAAAACTTTTTCTGCACCGACAACCGTGTCTAAAATTTTATTCTTTATATCGTTAATTCCGCCAAGCGGGTCAATAAACTTTTCTTCCTTTAGGTCGTAATACACCGCGTTACACTTAAAATCACGCCTTTTTGCATCAAGCGTAACGTCGTTTGTGAAGAAAACTTCGCTAGGATTATGCTCTCCGCCTTTAGCATAGTTTTCCGTGCGCATACGCGTATATTCATAGCGAAACTTACCCTTGCCAAATACTACCGTACCCGTTCTTTTATAAGTCGCTAAAATATTGTAGCCAAGTTCTTCCGCAGAAGATACAACTTCTTCTACGGGGCATGACGACGCTAAATCTATATCGCTAGAATAACCGCCGTCTATTAAAAAATTGCGCGTGTAACCACCCACCACGTAAAGCGTGGCGGAAAGTTTTTCGGCTAAAGAATAAATTTTATCGTCTAGAATAAATTTCATAATAAAATATTAACACAAACGTATTGTAATTTAAATGATTTTATAGTAAAATTAGCATATACTGCAAAGGAAAAGAAAATGTTAGATTTTATAGTAAACCCAACCGCTGGCGGAAAACACGGCAAAAAGATTATAAAAACTCTTTGCGCCATTGAAAAAACGCTTGGCGAAAAGAAAATTGATTACCGAATTCATAAAACAAACGCTAAAGGTAGCGCGCGTTCTATTACTGAAGATATAATTAAAAACGGCGCAACGGACGTTATTGTTATAGGCGGGGACGGAACTCTTCACGAAGTTTTGAACGGCTTTTCTAATTTTGAAAACGTAAATATGGGAATTATTCCTTGCGGAACGGGTAACGATTTTGCTAACGCCCTATCCCTTCCCGAAAATCCCGAAAAAGCGCTTGACGTAATACTTAATTGTACGCCAAAATATACCGACTTTATGCAAATGCCCACCGTTCGCGGTATGAACGTTATAGGTATGGGTATTGACGTTGACGT